>NZ_CM002139.1:848487-952263 GCF_000454545.1 Xanthomonas cassavae CFBP 4642 | reverse complement strand
TGCCACGGCCATGATGCAATCCACACCATGCCCAGAGCCGGTTTTACGTGCAGCGAGCAATTTTCATGGCTGAGAGTCGGGGCTAATCAGGAAGCCGCTTGGGCATACCAGCGCCCTACAATCGCCAATCAGATTGAAGATCTGCAAACATCTGTCCTTGCAGCAGCAGTTGCGACAAGCGTTACTGCCCGCAGCAGTGGCGTTACGCAGTAACTCGCAAGATCACGTCAACTGATGCTTACAATGAGGCGTGCTCTGCAAATCCCGTGGTCTGCCCACCCTTTAAGAACATTGCCGGCAGATACTATATCAAGAGCCTGCTGCCGGATAACCCGGAGATCTGGAACAACTACTCTGCGGAAAACAAGCGAAACCCCAAAGATCATGAATATGATGACATCCGTTCGCGAGGCTTGTATGCGAATCATGTTCAAGCTGACCAGATGATCACCATCCATACGAATGCAGCATCTAATGCAGGTACTCCCCAGACCACTGCTTCAGGTAGTCGCTTATGGGAACCTCTAAAAACCCCAGGATCCTGTCATCATTGACGTAATGCGATGCTAGCGGAGGGTGCTACAGATGATCAGTTTGTTCGCCGGTGAAGAACGTGNCGAGCTGAGAGCTTGGCCAACCATGTCAGAGTGCTGATGTTTCGAAAGCATCGTCACCTCCATGCACGCGCTACATCGGCTCCGGCATGGTTATTCGAGGTGCCCTATACCGATTTTATCTCGCATCAAACCCCAACAGGATTCGCCTTCTCCGGATCAATCTTGTACTGCTTGATCGCCCGGGCCACATCCTTACCGGTCATCTTGCCATCCTTCGCCAGCGCGGCAATCGCCGCGTGTGCGATGTAGTAACGGTCCACTTCGAAGAAGCGGCGCAGGTTCGCACGCGTATCCGAGCGACCGAAGCCGTCGGTGCCGAGGACGGTGTAGGTCATCGGGACGAAGGCGCGGATCTGGTCGGCGAAGGCGCGCACGTAGTCGGTTGCAGCGACGGCCGGGCCCTGGCGGCCTTCCAGCAGCTGGGTGACGTAGGGCTTGCGCTGTTCGGCTTCCGGGTGCAGGCGGTTCCAGCGTTCGACGGCGTAGCCGTCGCGGCGTACTTCGTTGAGGCTGGGGCAGGACCAGATGTCGGCGGTGACGCCGAAGTCCTTGTCCAGCAGCTCGGCGGCGGCAATGGCCTCGCGCAGGATGGTGCCGCTGCCCAGCAGCTGCACGCGCAGCTCGCCCTTCTTGGGCTTGCCGGCGTCCTTCAGCAGGTACATGCCCTTGATGATGCCCTCGGCTGCGCCGTCCGGCATGCCGGGGTGGGCGTAGTTCTCGTTCATCAGGGTGATGTAGTAGTACTCGTCGATCTGGTCTTCCATCATCGCCTTCATGCCGTGCTGCATGATGACGGTGACTTCGAAGCCAAAGGTCGGGTCGTAGCTACGCACGTTCGGGATGGAGCCGGCAATGACCTGGCTGAAGCCGTCTTCGTGCTGCAGGCCTTCGCCATTGAGCGTGGTGCGGCCGGCGGTGCCGCCGAGCAGGAAGCCCCGCGTGCGCATGTCCGCTGCCTGCCAGGCGATGTCGCCCACGCGCTGGAAGCCGAACATGGAGTAGTAGATGTAGAACGGCAGCATCGGCACATCCGACACCGAGTAGCTGGTGCCTGCGGCCATCCAGGATGCAATCGCGCCCGGCTCGCTGATGCCCTGCTGCAGCACCTGGCCGGTCTGGTCTTCGCGGTAGTACATCAGCTGGTCGGCATCGACCGGCTTGTACTTCTGGCCGAACGGGGCATAGATGCCGATCTGGCGGAACATGCCCTCCATGCCGAAGGTGCGCGCCTCGTCGGCCACGATCGGCACGATGCGCGGGCCCAGTTCCTTGTCGCGCAGGGCGATGTTGAGGCTCTGTACGAAGGACATGGTGGTGGAATAGCTGCGCTCGCCGCTGTCCTTGAGCAGGCGCTCGAACTTGTCGAGCGTGGGCGCGACGAAGGACTTGCTGGCCTTGGGGCGACGCTGCGGCAGGAAGCCGCCCAGGGCGCCGCGGCGTTCCTTGAGGTACTGCACTTCCGGGGAATCGTCGCCGGGGTGGTAGAACGGCACCTGGCCGTCTTCCAGCTGGGCGTCGGTGACCGGGATGTTGAAGCGGTCGCGGAAGTGCTTGACCGCCGCGTCGTCCAGCTTCTTGGTCTGGTGGGTGGGGTTGAGCGCCTCGCCGGCCGAGCCCATGCCGTAGCCCTTGACCGTCTTGGCCAGGATCACGGTGGGCATGCCGGTGGTATGCACGGCCTGGTGGTAGGCGGCGTACACCTTGTGCGGGTCGTGGCCGCCACGGTTCAGGCGCCAGATGTCGTCGTCGGACAGGCCGGCGACCATGGCCGCGGTCTCCGGGTACTTGCCGAAGAAATTCTCGCGGGTGTAGGCGCCGCCGAAGGCCTTGCAGTTCTGGTATTCGCCGTCGACGGTTTCCATCATCAGCTTGGTCAGGACGCCATTGGTGTCCTTGGCCAGCAGTGCGTCCCAGTAGCCGCCCCAGAGCAGCTTGATGACGTTCCAGCCGCCACCACGGAACACGCCTTCCAGTTCCTGGATGATCTTGCCGTTGCCGCGCACCGGACCGTCCAGGCGCTGCAGGTTGCAGTTGACGACGAAGATCAGGTTGTCCAGGCCTTCGCGGCCGGCCAGCGCAATGGCGCCGAGGGTTTCGGGTTCGTCGCTCTCGCCGTCGCCGATGAAGCACCACACCTTGCGGTCGGACTTCTCGATCAGGCCGCGGTTTTCCAGGTAGCGCATGAACTGCGCCTGGTAGATGGCGGCCAGCGGGCCCAGGCCCATCGACACGGTGGGGGTCTGCCAGAACTCCGGCATCAGCCACGGGTGCGGGTAGGACGAGATGCCCTGGCCGTCCACTTCCATGCGGAAGTTGTCCAGCTGGGCTTCGCTGATGCGACCTTCGAGGAAGGCGCGGGCGTAAACGCCCGGCGCGCTGTGGCCCTGGATGAACAGCAGGTCGCCCGGATGGTTGTCCGACGGCGCGCGCCAGAAGTGGTTGAAGCCCACGTCGTACAGTGTGGCGCTGGAGGCGAACGAGGCGATGTGGCCGCCCAGGTCGCCCGGCTTGCGGTTGGCCCGCACGACGGTGGCCATGGCGTTCCAGCGGATGATCGAGCGGATCTTCCGCTCCAGCGCGGAATCGCCGGGGTTCTTGGCCTCGTTGGCCGGGGAAATGGTGTTGACGTACTCGGTGGTGGGCGAGAACGGCAGGTAAGCGCCCGCCCGGCGGGTTTGCTCGACCATGCCTTCCAGCAGCTGATGGGCGCGCTCAGGGCCTTCGACGTCGATGACGGCCTTGATCGATTCGAGCCACTCCTGCGTCTCGAGCGGGTTCGGATCGTTGTGCAGCACTTCGTTCAACCAGTTCATTAGCGCTCCCGGGGGGACACACCCTGCGGGTGTGTCGACATCGTGAATTCGTGAACCCCCAAGTGTACCGCACGCACCTGTTGCCATTCCTCGCTACGGGTGCGTATGGAATGGGACGGCGTCGTGCGTGGGTGAGGTACCGATGCAGGCTGGACGACGATCCGGTGCAGCGGGCGCTGCCGGTATACGACCAAAGGATAAGGGCCACCGGCCGGAATGGACCGACACGCATACCCCGTAGATACCGTCTTGCCCCTCATGTGGCAAGGGCCTTCTGCGGGTCAAACGCGGTGCCGGATTTGAGCACGCCGTAGGCCAGATGCAGCAGCTNCGATCTACGATACAAGCTCGAAGCTTCAGGAGCGCATGGACTTGCCGCATCTGCTCCGATGATCAGTCGGAAGACATACCGCTGTTCGGCGGCCATGTCCAGATACAAGGAGCACACCTGGGCGCGACGGGCTGCACCGGTGAAGCCCGTCGCGCCCGGGTGCGCTCCTACGGTGGTGGGGGGGGTGGTCAGAACGCTTGTAGCGCTTCGGTCAGCTGGCCATTGTTGTTGACCGCGCCCATGGTGTAACCCTGCCAGCCCGGGTAGGCGTTGGGCTCCCAATAGAACACGCCGAGCACCTGCTTGCTGTGGGTCTTGTTGATGGCGTCGCTGCGGCTGAGCAGGTTGGTGAGCATGGCGCGGGTGGTGGCGGCCTGCTGCCAGTCCATGCCGACCTCGGCCACGATCACGTCGCTGCCGTAGCGGGAGATCATGTCGCGCATGTTGGTGTCCAGGCGGTTGTTGTAGTCCTGCCAGCTGCCGACCGGCGGGTAATGCGACATGCCGATGACATCCCACTTGCCGCCGGCCGAGCGCAGGTTGTCGAAGAACCAGCGGAAGTTGGCGTTGTCGTAGCCATTGGCCAGATGCACGACGACCTTGGCATTGGGGTACACCGCCGTGGTGGCGTTGTAGCCGCTGTTGATGAACTGGCCCAGGTTGGCGAAGTTGGGCGTCTTGCCCTCGTTCCACAACATGCCGCTGTTGATCTCGTTGCCCACCTGCACCCAGGTGACGGTGATGCCGTTGTCCTTGAGGTATTTGAGGATGCCCTGGGTGTGGCTGTACACATCGGTATTGAGCTGGGCCACGCTGTGGCCGGACCAGGCGGCCGGCTTGGTCTGCTTGCCCGGGTCGGCCCAGCTGTCGCTGTAGTGGAAGTCGATCATGATGCGCATGCCCTGCGCGCGGCACGCTTGGCTTTATCGAGTGTGTCGCGGCCATCGTTCCAGCCGCCGGAGGGGTTGACCCACACGCGCAGGCGAATGGCGTTGCCGCCCACGTCCTTGAACAGTTTGAAGAAGTCGGTGGTCTTGTTTGAGGCATCGCGAAAGACCTGCGGCGGATTGTTCGCCGCCTGTTGGTTGAGCCAGCTGACATCGGCGCCTTTGGCGATGCCCTGGGCGTAGGCGCCGACACTGAGGACAGACAGCAGCAACACCAACAGTACGCGGCCGTAGCTGGATTGAAAAACGCTCATGAGTGCTCCCTTGATCGATGGATGTCGCGCCAGATGGCGCCCGGTTGGGCCCCCCAGATCCCATTACGCGCCTGCGGCGCTGCAAGCGCTGGATCCTGCCTGCCCTGCCTTGTCGCAAACCGGTGGCGATTCAACCACGTGGCCGCAACGCGCTTGAGGCCGCTATAGGTGAGCCGCTCTTGCGGCATAGCTCGGCACAGGAAAATGCTGGCCGGGCAATCGTTCCGTCACCACGATGTTGTGCGGATGCAGCAGGAAACTCGCGCATGACTGCGCGACAAAATAAAAAAACGCCGGGCTGGCCGGCGTTTCTTTGCAGCACTGATGGACGAGACGGCATGACGAGAATTCGCCAAGGTGAGCTGCAAGAACTGGAGAAGCCCATTGCCCCCAGCTCAGCCCATTGCACGTGCACCCTGCTGCTGTTGCTGGGTCTGTGCCTGCTGTTGCTCCAGAGCCACCGACTGACGTGCAGCATTGTCGGCTACACGCTGGCTGCTCTGCTCGAGCGGGGTATTGATGGCCGTCATGGTGTCCACGCTCACGCGCAGCTGTCCGGGATCTTCGGCGCGCCCCTGCACGGCAAACGTGCGCGCGGCGTCCTGGCTCATCATCACCGCATCGATGCGCTGGCCGCCAGCGGCATGCATTTCCGACGCAAGCGAACCAGAGAGCTGGATGCTGTGCTGATCGGGAGTGCGCCCGGCACGCGCATCCTGCGCATGCACGCCGCGCTGTGCATCCTGGAACAGCGCATTGCCTGGGTGCCCCGGTTGGTCGATGCGCAATGACGTGTGATCGTTGGCATCCGCGCGCGCATCGCGCCTGGCCGGCTCGCCTGGTGCGAGCGGGCCGCGGACGGTATCGATCATATCCTGCCCAAGGCCGGGAGCGCTTCGCGTCAGGATGGTGGTGCCGGTGCGCAGCCCATTCACATCGCTGCGGTATTCGTCGATCATCCGCGCGTTCTGTTCGGCGAGCGGACGCGCGTCGGGATCCTTCAGCGCGGACTGCTCGCCCAGGAAATTGCCCAGCTTGTGCGCTCCCAACGATGCCCCCGCGGCCACGAGCGGATCGTCTGGAATCAGGAAATTGGCCTTACTATTGCTGTACCCGGTCGCACTCAAGGTGGAAATTTCGCTGGGCTTGGCATAAATGCGCACTTGCCCAAAATGAGGCGATGCCGCGCTGACCGGATCGGACGCCATGACGTGATTGATCACGCTGTTGCCGCCTTCCGGAATTCGGTAACTCAGGCTGGCTGCACCATAGGCGTTGAAGGTCTCGCCCTTGAGGTCGTAGTGATGTGCAGAAATCTGCGCGAGCGCGCCGCCGAGAGAATGGCCGGTGACGGAGACTTGCGGCTGATGCCCGGTTCGGTTTCCGACATCCCTGGCGATATCCAGCGCATTTTTCGTCAACGCCAGCGCATCGGCGGCCTGTGGGTTGGTCCGCGAGGTAACCATGGTTGCGTCGGTGAGAATGTCGTTGATCGCACCTTCGGTTCCCCGATGCGCAACCACGATTTCGCCGGTTCCTTCACGCCGATAGATCGTACCCTGGTAGCCATTGGCCTTGTTGTTAACATGATCGAGAACGGCATAACGCTGTCCTTGGATCGTTACGATCTCTTCATGTCCAGGGGCGCGCCGGCCTACTGCACGATCCTTGTAGACGTCATCGGATAGACCGGCATATTGCGGAGACGGGACGGTCATGGCGCAACGTCCTTGGCAGCCAGTGTGATGGTGAACAGCTCATCGCGAATGTCGGGTTTGAATTGCTCGGGGCTGAGTTCGCCCGTGTCCGGAAAACTCTTCGATTCCGAGCGCGGGTAACCCTTGACCCAGTAATACTTTGTCTGCGGCTGCTGCGCAGTCATCGTCTTGGCTTCGATAAACGACAGGAAGCGGGTTTCCTCTTCCGCACCGGTCGCCTTGAGCATTACGCTGGCACCACTGAATTCCCAATGGCAGACGCCCCGACCGTAATAGTCTTCGTCCTGCATCAGGTCCAGGTAGACGGTGCCGCGGTATTCGGTATCGGACACCTTCTTCAGCGCAAAGTCTTCCTGGCTGGTGATGCGGCCCGCAGTGCCGGTCTCCGGCTGGATCTTGCCGCACTCGGCTTCGTTGCTGACGTCGTACTGAGCCGCACCCTGCACAAGGCCGAAGGCGCCCGGTGCGTCCTTCAAGGTAAGGGTGACCTCGAAGGCTTTGCGCGGACTGGGATTCAGCTTGGCCAGGCCGCGGCCGCCGGCATCGACATCGGCTTCTGCGACAGCTTCGGCGGCGGGGGATGCGGTCTGGTTCATGCTGGTCTCCGGGGGGCTGCAGGCCGTGCAAAAAAGGGCCAGCAGGCTCGGAACAAGAATCTGGCGCAAGGCCGGCCTCCGTGGCAGTTGGGCCGCCAATCTAGTGCGGCTGCGCCCGCAGGGTCAATGAGGAACAGGTGAGGACGAGGCCGCTTCCACACCTTGCTGCGCGGGGCAAAAGTGCCATGATCGGCGTACTAGCCGCCAGGGAGCGCGTGTCATCGTCACCTCCGTCACCCGCCCCGAGGCCAGCGTTTCACCAGCATCGGTCACGCCACGCGTGCACTGGCGCAACAGCTTGCGCGTGCGGGTGTTGCTGGCCGCCACCGCGCTGCTGGTGGTGTTGCTGACGGTGCTGGGTACGGTGTTCTACCTGGGTGCGCGCGCGGAGCTGGTGGAGGCGGCACGTACCGAGGTGGACGGGCTGACCGAGCAGACCGCGCGCAGCCTGGCGGCGATGCTGGATTCGGTGCAGGTGAGCGGGCGCACGCTGGCGGCCAGCAGCAGCGCGGTGGGGCTAGAGCCATTCAACTTGCGCGCGCTGCTGCTGGCCACGCTCAGCGGCGACCTGGATGTCGGTGCGGCGCGCCTGATCATCGAACCGCGCACGCAGAAGGCCAGCGACATCGGCTTTGTCTGGAACGTGCACCGCGATGGCACGCGCATCGTGGAGCGCTCTGCGCTGGAGGTGGGCTACGACTACCGCGCGATGCCGTGGTACCAGCGCACCCAGCGCGATGGCCGGGCGTGGTGGTCCGAGCCGTATCTCAACAGCAATGGCGGCAGTGCGCTGTACACCAGCTACAACCTGCCCTTGCGGCGGCCCGGCGATGCGCCGGACGCGGCGCCGGTGGGCATGGTGAGCGTGGACCTGCCGCTGCAGCATCTGCACGAAATCATCGACCAGCTGCCGCGCGATATCGGCATCCAGCCGATGCTGCTGTCGCCGGAAGGCATGCTGGTGTTCAGCCCGGACCCGGCGCTCAACCTGCATCACACGCTGGACAGTTACGTCACGCGCTCGCGGCCGGATCTGCGGCCGTTGCAACGCGCGGTGGCGGCGGGCCAGCCGATTTCGTTTTCGCACACGGCGCCCGATGGCGAGCGCTTTCTGACCCATAGCGCGGCGGTGGGGCACAGTGGCTGGACCTTCGTGCTGTCCGCCTCCGAAGCCTATGTGCTGTCGGGCCTGAACTGGCTGGCGACCTGGGTGGCGGTGGCGGCCTTGCTGGGGCGGTGGTGTGGTGGTGGCTGATGCGGCGGATCACCCGCTCGCTGACACGGCCGATCGAAGAGTTGACCGACACCGCCGAGCATTTCCGGCGCGGCGAATTCGAATACCCGTTGCGGCACATCGAACGCGATGACGAAGTGGGGGTGATGGCGCGCGCCTTCGATAGCGCACGCGATGCGCTCCGCCACCATATTGCCGAGATCGGCGAGATGACCGCTGCGCGCGAGCGCATGCACAGCGAGCTGCAGATTGCGCGCGAGATCCAGCAGGCGATGTTGCCGTCCGGGCGTACCTTCGACCGTGCCAGCTCGCACCTGGAAACCTGCGCCTGGCTGGAGCCAGCCAAGGCGGTGGGCGGCGATTTCTATCACTTCGTCGAGACCGAACCGGGCCTGTTGTGGTTCGTGGTGGGCGATGTCTCCGACAAGGGCGTACCGGCGGCGCTGTTCATGGCGCGCGCGGTGAGCGTGCTGGAAATCGCCGCGCGCCGGCACACGCGTCCGGACGGCATCCTGATCGCCGCTTCCACCCGCCTGGCCGAAAACAACGACACCTGCATGTTCGCCACCGTGCTGTGCGGGCTGATCGATGTGGTGAGCGGCGACTACTGGCTGGCCAGCGCCGGGCACGAGCCGCCGTTGTTGATCGATATCGATGGCAAGGCCTACCCGTTGCCGCTGGAAACCGGCGCCCCGCTGGGTATCGAACCGCAGATGGCCTACCCGGTGCTGCAGGGGCGCATGACCGCCGGGCAGACCCTGCTGGGCTATACCGACGGGGTGACCGAGGCGATGGACGAGCAGGGCGCCAGCTATGGGCTGGAGCGCCTGCTCGGTGCATTGCGGCCACGCCGCAGCGCGGCGGCGCAATGCAAGGCGGTGATCGCCAACATCGCCCACTTCACCGGCAAGGCCGACCCCTACGACGACATCACCCTACTGGCGATCCGGCTGCGGCAGGAGCATGCTGGACGGGTGGCAGAGGCTGGCCGGGAGCGTCCCGGAAAGGCAACGACCTCATGAAGCTCGATCTGGCCATCGCCCCGTCGCTGGCCCAACTGGCCGGCGCCAACGACGCGCTGGAAGATTCGCTGACGCGCGAAGGCCTGCATGCCGAGCGGATCGGCCAGGTGCGGCTGATCGTGGAAGAGCTCGGTTGCAATGCGCTCACCCACGGTCAGTGCGCGGAGCAACCGCTACGCCTGCAGCTGCAGCTCGACCCGCAGGCGCTGGTGCTGGAGATGCACGACCCCGGCACCGCCTTCGACCCCTGCGGCGCCGCCATGCCCAATGTGACCGGCGAGCTCGACGATCGCGCCATCGGCGGGCTGGGGTTGTTTCTGGTGCATCAGTTCGCCGATCACATCGACTACCGCCGCGATGGTGCATACAACATCGTGCGCATCACCCTGCTGCACCCGTACGCCCCTGTTCCCGAGGCTTTGTCATGACCACGCTCGCCATTCAGATCGACCCGCCGCAAGACACCCGTCAACGCGTCATCCTGACCGGGCGGCTGGACACCCATACCTACCAGGACCTGGACGCGGCGCTGTCGCCGTTGCTGGGCACCCGCATCACCACCCTGGTGCTGGACCTGACCGCATTGGAATACATCTCCAGCGCCGGCATCCGCAGCATCTTCAAGGCGCGCAAGGCGCTGGCCACGCGCCACGGCAAGGTGCTGGTGAGCAACCCGCAGCCGCAGATCCGCAAGGTCTTCGACATGGTCAAGGCCGTGCCGCTGAGCGATGTGTTCGCCTCCACCGAGGAGCTGGACGCCTATCTGGCGGCGATGCAGCGCAAGGTGATCGAGCAGAGCGCGCACGGAGACGCGCCGATCGTGCCGCACTTCGCCGAAGCCTAGCGCCTTGCATCGCCTGCGCATACACGTGGGGACGTGTGTGCGTAGGAGCTGCGGGGCGGGTTGGTTAGGCTATGGCGCCCTGCCCTGTGCGTTGCCATGCCTGCATTGATCGTTTTCGATTTCGACGGCACCTTGGCCGATTCGTTCGGCTTCTTCCTGAGCACACAGCGCGACCTGGCTGCGCGGCACGGGTTCCGCGCGGCCGAAACGCATGAAGTGGACGCCGCGCGCAGGTTGAGCACGCGCGCGCTGATCAAGCAGTCTGGATTGCCTGCCTGGAAGGTCCCGCTGGTGGCGGCCGACTTCATCCGCCTGATGCGCGCCGCGCCGCCGGCGGCATTGTTTCCCGGCATTGCGCAGACAGTGAGCGCATTGCACGCTGGGGGGACGCGGCTGGCGGTGGTGTCGTCCAACTCGGCAGAGAACGTGCAACGCGTGCTGGGCGAAGAGCTGAGTACGAAGTTCGCCCTCATCGAAGGCGGCGCGCATCTGCTGGGCAAACAGCGCGCCCTGCGACGCGTGCTGCGCGCCACATCGCACACCCCGGCACAGGCGATCTATGTGGGCGATCAGGTCGCCGATTGGGAAGCGGCCCAGGTGCTGGGCCTGCCATTCGCCGCGGTGGGTTGGGGCTATGCGCATCCGGAGGTGTTTGCCGGATTGGCCGGAACGCAGCTGATCGAGCGCGTGGAAGACTTGCTCGTGCTGGGCATGCGCTAGCTGTGATCTCTCGGTTGGTTGTTCATCCGGGGCCGATCTGGAAGATGGGGGTTACCACACCAATCCAGCCCCCAGGAGCCCCGGCTGAACCTGCATAAACCTGCCCGTTTGACGCCGCGAGGTACGGCCTGCGGGACCGCGCTTCGCGCCCACAGCGCTGCCCGCACGCCACTTCGCCGGAGCTGGTCGAGCAGATCGCCGACAACGCTCCATCGACGGGCAAATTGCCGCTCACCTGCAGGTGGGCCGGAGCACCATCGCGCGCATCGTCCGCCGCGCCGGCCTGCATCGCCTGGCCGAACTGGAACCCAAGCCCCCGGTCGTGCGCTACCAATATCCCCAGCCCGGCAGCATGTTGCATCTGGATATCAAAAAGCTCGGGCGCTTCCGCCAAGCCGGTCATCGTGTCACCGGGGATCGTGCCCAGGCCAGCCGAGGAGCCGGATGGGAGTACGTCCATGTCGCCATCGACGATCACTCCTGCCCCCGCACCATCCGGCGCCTCAACCTCAGGCATTACCGCACCCGCCCCTGCACCCCACGCACCAACGGCAAGGCGGAACGCTTCATCCAGACGGCATTGCGCGAGTAGGCCTACGCCCACCGCTATAACAGCTCCGAGCAACGTGCCGCTTACCTGGGGCACCGGCTCCATCACTACAACTGGCATCGGCCCCATGCCAGCCTCGGACACCGACCTCCCATCTCACGGACCCACATCCCACTGAAAAACGTGGTGGGTTTACACAGCTAGCCGCATTGCAGCATGGGCGGCGCCGATGACTGCAGCCGGTCGGCCAGGCGACAGTGGGCGCTTGCGATGCCCACCACTTCGATATATCGTTTCAACATGCTTCGATATATCGAATAATGGTGCGTTCCCGTCGTCACCGCCCACCTGAGCTGGACGCGCTGGCCGACAGCGCGCCTGGGCGCAGCGGCGCGCGGCCGCTGGAGCACGGCGATCTGCGCCTGTTGTTGCTGGCACTGATCGAACAACAACCGCGCCACGGCTACGAGTTGATGCGGCAGATCGGCGCGCTGTTCAAAGGCCTGTACGCGCCCAGCGCGGGTGCGATCTATCCGGCCCTGGCGCAACTGGAAGCCGACGGATGGGTGCAGGCGGATCTGCAACAGGGCCGCAAGCGCTACCACCTCAGCACTGCCGGCCGCCACTACGCCAGCGAGCACCGCGATGCGCTGGATGCCGCGCTGGCGCGCAGCCAGCAACGTGCGCGCGCGTTGATCAAGGCACAGACACCCGCCCCGATCCGCGAGGCGATCCACCGTATCAAGCATGGCCTGTTCGCACGGCACGGGCAGTGGAACAACGCCGAAGCCACTCGCATCGCCGCCCTGCTCAACGCCGCCGCCGACGCCATGGAACAGGACGATGAGTGAGTGCGTGTGTTTGCCGGTTGTGGCTTTCCAGCTTGCGTTGATCGGGGACGCGGTCGGCTGCTGCTGTGGTTCCCCTGGCATGGAATGCGCGCAGGAGGCGCTCTGGTTTGAAGTGATTGCCGCAAGCGGTAGCGCAGCCAGCAACAGATCACTAGTGAAAGTACGAAGCGACGCCTGTGGATCGATCCAACCGCATGAGGCTTCGCGCTTACCCTGATCCGCCGCTGCGCGGCACCTTCTCCCCCATGAAGAAGGACAACGTCCCGAGCGGAGAAGGGATAGACACTGCCTCGGCTGCTGCACCTGTTACGCCACGGATCTCGATCATCATCGTGCTTCACCCCCAACTCCCCAACGCCGTATCGCGACACGGTACCCACAGGAATCGCACTTCATGGCTGCACATACCAACACCCAAATCCGCCGCGACCCACGCCTGCGTTCCGTGCAGGTGGTGCGCTGCGAGTCGGTCACGCCGCAGATGCGCCGCATCGTCTTCGGCGGTAGCGAACTGGCCGGTTTCCAGAGCGAGGCGCCGGACGATCACGTCAAACTGTTCTTCCCCAATGCCGACGGCGCCTTCGTGCTGCCGACGATGACTGCCGACGGCCCGCGCTATGACGAAGGCGCCCTCCCCTCGCCCGGCCGCGACTACACGCCACGCCTGTTCGACCCGCAAACCGGCGAACTCAGCATCGACTTCGTGCTGCATGGCGACGGCGTGGCCTCCAGCTGGGCGGCACAGGCGCAGCCGGGCGATGCACTATGCATCGGCGGCCCACGCGGCTCGTTTCTGGTGGCCGACGATTTCGATCATTACGTGCTGATCGGCGATGAAACCGCGCTGCCGGCGATCGGCCGCTGGCTGGAAGCCATGCCGGCGGACATGCACGCCGACGTCTTCATCGAAGTGGCCAATGCCAGCGAGCGCCAGGAACTGCTGAGCGCCGCCGACATGGATGTGTACTGGCTCGAGCGCAACGGCTTCGACGCGGCCAGCAGCACACTGCTGGAAGACAGCCTGCGCGACTACGAGCCGCACGACGGCGACACGTTCTACTGGATCGGTGCCGAATCGATGCGCGCCCGTTCCATGCGCAAGTTCATCGAAGAGCACATGGGCGTGGACAAGGAATGGGTGCGTGCGAAGGGGTATTGGAAGGCGAGCCCCAAAGCGGAGTAATGGCTTGCGTGCTCACTGCATCATCGCGTGCTGCTCCCCGTGCAGGAGCGCCCCCGGGCGCGAGGGGCTTTGCCGAGACAGCCGCTTGCGTCGGCGAGCCTGCCGATAACGCGTTCGCGGCCAGGGCCGCTCCTACACAGGCTTGCGTGCTTACTGCCATTCACCCACGTGCTGCTCCCCGTGTAGGAGCGCCCCCGGGCGCGAGGGGCTTTGCCGAGACAGCCGCTTGCGTCGGCGAGCCTGCCGATAACGCGTTCGCGGCCAGGGCCGCTCCTACACAGGCTTGCGTGCTTACTGCCATTCACCCACGTGCTGCTCCCCGTGTAGGAGCGCCCCCGGGCGCGAGGGGCTTTGCCGAGACAGCCGCCTGCCTCGGCGAGCCTGCCGATAACGCGTTCGCGGCCAGGGCCGCTCTTACGTAGCGACGGCCAGGAGTGACAGAGCGTTTTGCGCACGCAAACAAAAGCCCGCCAATCGGCGGGCTCTTGCATTGACGCATTGTATTGACGCACCGGCGCGATCGCTCGCGCCGGCATGTCGACAGCCGGCGCTTACTTCGCCGCAGCAGCCTCACCCGCCTTGGCCTGCAGGGCTTCGGTGGTGATGCGGATCTTCACTTCGTCGCTGACGTTCGGGGCGTACTGGCCCAGGCCGAAATCGCTGCGCTTGATCGTGGTGGTGGCATCGAAACCAGCTGCCGGCACCTTCTTCATCGGGTGCTCGCCGGCACCGTTGAGGGTGACGTCCAGCACCACCGGCTTGGTCTGATCCTTGATGGTCAGATCGCCGGTGACGGTGAGCTTGTTGCTGCCGGCCGCTTCCACCTTGGTGCTCTTGAAGGTGGCGCTCGGGAACTTGGCCGCGTCGAAGAAGTCGCCGCTCTTCAGGTGTTCGTCGAACTTGGCGGTGAAGCTGTTCAAGCCGGACAGCGGCAGAGTGACCTGCACGGTGGACTTGGTCACGTCGGCTGCGTCGTACACCAGGGTGCCGTCGACATTGCCGAAGTGCGCGCTGGGGTTGGAGAAGCCGAAGTGACTCCACTGCGCGATCACGTCGGTGTGGCTCGGGTCCAGGGTGTAGGTGCCGGAGGAAACCTGCACGGCCGGTGCGGTCGAGGCCGTCGATTCGGCAGCCGCCGGCGCCGGCGCAGCAGCGGTGGCGGCCGGCGCGGTGGCGGCCGGGGTGGCGGCGTTGTCGGCCGGCTTGGAGCAGGCGGCAATGGCCAGGGTCAGGGCGAGCGGCAGCAACAGCTTGTGAGTGGTCTTCATTGGAACTCCATGTGATGAGAAACGCGTCGGATCAACGCGGATGGGACAAAACGCAGACGGACGAGGACTGCAGGACACTGGAAACGGCAAACCTATCTTGCACGGCAGTGAGCAGACGGCGAAGGACGGCAGGCCCAGAACGCGCAGTGGGGGTGACATCCCCCGCTTCCGGGCATCGACCGCGCTCACCCGTGGGTGAGCGCAATCGCGTCATCGACGACATACGGCCATGCAGCAACACACATCGCAAACGACACCAGGCGGCTCCCATGACGACGCTCACTCACTTCCGGGCAGACACGCTGCAGCGTTGATGTCAGACCCAATGCGTCACGCGCGGCGCGGCGCACTGCCGACGGTCACTCAAAGCGCGCAGCTTCATCGAAGCTCAGGCGCGGCGAGCGCGGGAACAGCCCGGCCGGGTCCCCGTAGCCGAGGTTGACCAGGAAGTTGGATTTGATCGGCGTGCCGGCAAAAAACGCCGCGTCCACCTTGGCGTTGTCGAAGCCGGACATCGGGCCGGCATCCAGACCCAGCGCACGTGCGGCCAGGATCAGATAGGCGCCCTGCAGCGAGCCGTTGCGGAACGCCGATTCGGCGCGCCCTTCGCGCGGGCCGTCGAACCAGCTCTTGGCGTCGGCGTGCGGGAACAGGTACGGCAGCTTTTCGTGGAAATCTTCGTCGTGCGCCACGATCACCGTCACCGGCGCGGCCAGGGTCTTGGCGGCGTTGCCTTCGGACAGCGCCGGCTTGAGCTTGGCCTTGCCTCCGGCACTGGTCACGAACACGAAGCGCGCCGGGCCGCTATTGGCCGCCGTGGGGCCCCACTTGACCAGCTCATAGAGCTCGCGCAGCACGTCCTGGCTGACCGGCGTGTCGGCAAACGCGTTCTGCGTGCGGGCGGTGCGGAACAGCTGATCCAGTGCGGCGGCGTTGAGCGAGTCGGACATGAGCACTCCAGAAGAAGGGATGGTGCGACGGTAGGCTGCGGCGTCGGCACCAGTGTGAAGACCCGCAGTGTAGAGTGGCGCAATTGCCGCCACACGCGTTCAATCTGAAACAAATCTATGTCGGATCTGAAACGATGGGGCTGACCTGGGCGCTGAGCGACGGCCGCGCCGGCAATGCGCGCCAGGCCGAGGCGCTGGCGCGTGCGTTGCACCCCGATGCCTTTGAGCCGATCCATCTGCATACCCACGCGCCCTGGCGCTGGGCTGCGCCGCGCTTGCTGCCCGGTGCGCAGCAGGCGTTTGGCACGGGGTTCGCCCGGCACCTGCAGCAGCCGCCCGCACTGGCCATTGGCTGCGGGCGGCAGGCAGCGCTGGCCACCCGGCTGCTGCGCGCCGGTGGCAGCCGCAGCGTGCAGATCCTGGATCCGCGCCTGGATCCGCACCATTGGGACCTGCTGATCGTGCCCGAGCACGATGCGCTGCGCGGCGAGAACGTGCTTACCCTGCTCGGCAGCCTGCACCCGGTGGACGATGCCTGGCTGGCGGCCGGGCGGGACGCGTTCCCCGCGCTGGGCCGCCTGCCCGGCCCGCGGCTGGCCCTGCTGGTGGGCGGGCCCACCGCGCCGGTGCCGTGGACGCCACCGGCGCTGGCGGCGCTGTGCGCACGCTTGAGCGCGCGGCTGCGCGCAGTGGGCGGCAGCCTGCTGGTCACTCTCTCGCGTCGCACGCCCGCCGACGCCATCGCCCCGCTGCGCGCGGCCTGCGCCGGCCTGCCGCATCTGTTGTGGTGCGACGGGCGCGATGGCCCCAACCCGTATGCCGGCCTGCTGGGCTGGGCCGACGCGATCGTGGCCACCGCCGATTCGGTCAACCTGCTCTCCGAGGCCTGCGCCACGCGCGTGCCGGTGGCCACGGCATTCGGCGACCTGGCAGACGGGCGCGTGGGCGCCTACCTACACGCGCTGCGGGACCGCCAGCGCTTACACGACGCCGATGAAGTTCTCGGCGCCGGCGCCGATATCCCTCCGGTGCGCGAAACCGTGCGCATCGCCAAACAGGTGCGCGCGCGCCTGTCGCCATGACCCACGCGCCTGACAATGCCGCCGGACACAAGGATGCGGGTCGATGAAGACGCGAAGGAGCAGACCGACAATGGGCAGTGCCTGACGGCCTGACTCATCACGACGTCCGCAGCGAACACAGCCACCGCCCGCGACGTGCAGCCACGCAGAGTGACCACCTGACGTCTTGCCTGTACCACCGCACAGCCTGGGTGTCAGCGCGCGCGCCCGCCGCCAACCGATCGCCAACGGCTCCGCGACGCACCGTGCCAAGACCGCCCGCGTGCAAGCGGTTGCGTAACGGCTGGGGCATGCTGGCCTACCCGCTGTTGTGGGTCACGCTGGATCTGCTGATGGCGCGGCTGCTGCCCGATGGCAACTGGGGCAGCCCTGCCTGTACCCAGGCGGGGGTGCTGCCCTTACTGCAGCTCACCTCACTGGCGGGCCTGTCCGGGCTGCTGTTCGTGCTGTGCCTGCTGCCATCGCTGCTGGCGCTGCTGCTGTGGCGTGGTAACCGGGTGCGTCGCCCGGCGCTGCTGGTCGGAACGGTAATGCTGCTGTTGGTGTCGGCCAGCGGCTACGGCCTGTGGCGCCTGCAGACGCCGGCGACGGGCACGCCGATGAAGATCGGCCTGGCCTCCATCGACAAGGCCATCAACGCATCGGCCACGCCGGCCGATCCGCAACCGCTACGACGTGCTGGTCGGCGCGCTGGCCGGGCAAGGCGCACACCTGGTGGTACTGCCGGAAAAGATCGCGGTGCCGCCATCGGCGGAGCTGGCGCGCTGGCAGGCGCACTTTGCGGCGCTGGCGCGCACGCACCGGCTCTGGCTGGTGGTCGGTGTGGGCGAACACGGCGCACATCCCCGCAACCTGGCCTGGCTGTTCGATCCGCAGGGCAAGCCAGTGTTGACCTCCGACAAGCACATCCTGGCGCCGCCGGAGCGCGCGCAGCACTACGCCACCGGCACGCACTACGCGCTGCAGACCATCGGCGATGCGCGGTCTGGCCTGGCGATCTGCAAGGACATGTTGTTCGCGCCGCTGGCACGTGCCAATGGCCAGTGCAACGCGGCGATGATGCTGGTGCCGGCGTGGGACTTCGGCTATCACGATGCCTGGACATCGGCGCACATGACGGTGCTACGCGGCGTCGAAAACGGCTACGTAGTGGTGCGTAACGCGCGCGAAGGCTGGCTGATCGCCAGCGATGCGCAGGGCCGCGTGCTGCTGCAGGCCGACAGCGCACCGATGCCCGGGGCCAGCGCACTGGTCAGTGTCCCGGTGGGCCCGCAGCGCCCCACTCTGTCTCCCCGGGTGGGCGACCTGTTCGGCGGGTTGTGCGTGCTGGCGGTGCTGCTGGTTGCGGCGGCGTATCGCCGCAGAGCGTCTGCACCATTGGTAGCTGCACGCTGAGCGACGCAGGCAGCGCGATTCACCGCAGCCGCTGCGCTGGCCCGGCGGCAGCGGCACGCGGATAATCGGTGAACCACCTGCACGAAACCAGCATGTCCACTGCCCCCACGCCGCAGTTCGCACCGCTCACCGCCCGCGCTCTGACCTGGGCGGTGCTGGCGATGGGCGCGGTGGTGCTGCTGTCCAACATTCTGGTGCAATACCCGATCAACGACTGGCTGACCTGGGGCGCGTTCTCGTATCCACTGGCATTTCTGGTCAGCAATCTGATCAACCGTCGCTTCGGGCCGCGGGCCGCGCGTACGGTGGCCTGGTGCGGGTTTGCGCTGGCGGTGCTGCTATCGGCTTGGCTGGCGAGCCCGCGCATCGCGGCTGCCTCGTGCACGGCGTTCATCGCGGCGCAATTGCTCGACATCACCGTGTTCGACCGGCTGCGTCACGGCCATTGGTGGCGTGCGCCGATCGTGGCCACCACCTGCAGCGCCACGCTGGATACCACGATTTTCTGGAGTATTGCCTTCGCCGGTGCGTCATTGCCCTGGCTGAGCTGGGCCGCAGGCGATCTGGCGGTGAAGCTGGGCATGGGCGTGTTCCTGCTCGGGCCGTTCCGCGCATTGCTCTGGCGCCGTGCGCCGCGCCCCCATGCCTGATACGCGATACAGCGGCGCTTGCGTGACTGCCGGCGCGCGGCCTCCAACGATCCTTCGCGGCGCTCTGCAAAATCCGCCGTAACCGTTGCCCATTCCTGTCAGCGCATGCTGGAAAAGCTGCCTGAAGATCGGACGGGAACGCCTTCCGACAACAACCCGCTCCTACAACGCAGCCACATCCCTGCCGGCGGGAAATTCCAGCCCCTGCGCGCGCGCTGCGTTGAAGATGCTGCTGCGCGCGTGCTGGATGGCGGCGGTCGGCGCGATCAGGCGCGGGCGCCTGTCCAGCGTGCAGGCCAGCCCGGTCTCCACCAGCGTGGCATGCGCATCGTGCAGCGCTTGCGCGGCGGTGCCGGGCAGCCACTGCGCCTGCACCAGCGCATCGATCAAGGCGGGCGTGTCGCACACCTGCAGCAGTGGCGGATGCTGCGCGGCCTGGCCCAGCACACCGGCCTGCAACAGGAATTCCAGATCGACCAGGCCGCCGGCGCCCTGCTTCAGATCCAGCCGCCCGGCATTGCTGCGATCCAGTTCGGCGCGCATGCGTGCGCGCATCTTGCGCACGTCCTCGTGCAGCAGCGCGACATCGCGGACGCGGGCGAGCGTGTCGCGGCGCACCTGTGCGAACGCATCGCACAGCGCGGCATCGCCGGCGACCGCCCGTGCGCGCACCAGCGCCTGATGCTCCCAGGTCCACGCGCGCTCGCGCTGGTACTCGCGGTAGCTGGCCAGCGACGACACCAACGCGCCCTTGCCGCCGTCCGGACGCAGCCGCACATCGATGTCGTACAAGCGGCCGGCGCCGGTTTCAGCAGCGAGCAATGCCATCACCTTCTGCGCAAACCGCGCGAACCAGCGCCCGGCTTCCAGCGGCCGCTTGCCATCGGAGTGTTCGGCCTCGCGCGGGTGGTCGTAGAGAAACACCAGATCCAGGTCCGAGCCGAAGCCCAGCTCCAGCCCGCCCAGGCTGCCGTAGCCCACGATGGCGAATGTGCCGCCCGGCACCTGCCCGTGCGCGGCCACCAGTTCCCTGCGCGCCAGCTGCAGCACTGTCTGCACCACTGCCTCGGCAAGCCAGGCCAGCTGGCGGGTGCTTTCCACCGCCTGCTGGCGGCCGTCGAGCGTGGCCAGCGCAATGCGGAAGCTCAGCGCCAGCCGGCGTTCGTTGAGCTCGCGCAGGGCCGCTTCGGTGTCCTCGATGTGCACGGTGTCGGCGCAGGCGGCCTGCAGCGCGGCGCGATCGGGCAGCGCGCCGCCGATGCGGGTGTCGAGCAGTTCGTCCAGCAGCAGCGGATAGGCCGCCAGGCGCTCGGCCGGCAGCGCGCTGCGCGAGAGCACATCGACCAGCCGCGCAAGCGCACTGGGCTGTTCGTCCAGCAGCGCCAGATAGCTGGTGCGGCGCAAGGTGGCCTGCAGCAGGCCCGGCATGCGCCGTACCGCCGCATCGGGCTGGCTGCCCCGGGTGGCGGCATGCAGCAACGCCGGCACCACGCGATCCAGCCGCGCACGTGCGGTATCGGACAGGGCACGCACGCCGGAGGACTGCGCAAAATCGCCCAGCACCTGGTGCGCACTGCCCGGATCGTGCAACCCGATACCCAGCAGCGGCGCGGCGTCGCCATCGGGCAGCGCGCGCCAGTAATCGGCCAGCGCATCGGGGGCGGTGGTGCGCACGCGCGGTGCCAGCAGTTCGGCGAATTCGGCGGCCACCTGCGTGCGATGCGGCGCCAGTGCGTCCAGCAATGCCTGCCAATCCGCGTAGCCCAGGCCCAGCGCAATGCGCTCGCAGTCCAGCGGCGCCTGCGGCAGGGCATGGGTCTGTGCATCGCGCAGCATCTGCAGGCGGTTTTCCAGCCGGCGCAGGAACCGATACGCCTCGGCCAGCGCCGCGCCGGTATCGGGTTCGATCTGGCCCGCGGCGACCAGCGCCTCGAGCGCGGGCAACAGCCGACGCTCGCGCAGGGCCGGCTCACGCCCGGCGCGGATCAACTGCAGCGATTGCGCCAGAAATTCGATCTCGCGGATGCCGCCCGGCCCGCGTTTGATGTCGTCCAGCCGGTCATGCCGCGCAACCTCGGCGGTGATGGCGGCCTTCATCTCGCGCACGCCATCGAGCGCGGTGAAATCCAGATAGCGGCGGTAGACGAAGGGCCGCAAGCTCTCCAGCCAGGCCTCGCCGGCGGCGATATCGCCAGCCACCGCGCGCGCCTTGAGCCAGGCATAGCGCTCCCAATCGCGGCCTTCGCGCTGGAAATACTGGTCCATGCCGGTAAACGACAAGGCCACGCGTCCGGCACTGCCGAACGGACGCAGGCGCAGATCCACGCGGTGACTGAAGCCCTCGGCGGTGGTTTCGTCCAGCAGCTTGGCCAGTTGCTGGCCCAACCGCGCGAAATATTCCTCCGCCGCCAACGGGCGCGGTCCGTCGGACTGGCCGCCCTGCGGGTAGGCGTACACCAGGTCCACGTCCGACGAAAAATTCAGCTCACCGCCACCCAGCTTGCCCAGGCCGAAGACCACCAGCCGCTGCACGCTGCCGTCGTCGGCAATCACCTGCCCATGGCGGCTGGCGAACTGCTGCTCCAGCGCCTGCAAACCGATCTGCAGGCAGGTTTCGGCCAAGCCGGTGGTGCCGGCCAGGGTGGCCTCCACGCTGTCCAGGCCAAGCATATCGCGCCACACCAGGCGGGTGGACGCGGCGGCGCGGTAGCGACGCAGCTGCACCGGCCAATCCTGCGGTTGCGCCGGGTCCAGGATGGGCAGCGGCAATGGTGGCGGGTCGGCCTGCGCCAGCTGCACAAGCAGCGCTGGCTGACGCGCCAGGGTCTCCAGCGCGAAGTCGCTGGCGAGCGCGAGCTGCGCCAGCTGCTGGCCGACAGCCTCATCGGGCTGCGGCTGCCCGGCGGGCAGCGCCTGTCGGACACGCGCCACGGCCCGTTCGATCAGGGCGGTCAACGCAGGAGAAGCCGATGCGGTGGAAAGCGACATGTGCCGATTCTGGCATCCCCACCCTGCAGCAGCACGTCTACGCCACTGCGTGGACGTTTGATCGTCTGCAAGCATTGCTCGCAATGGATGGATGCAGGATTGCAACGAGATACCTGAGCGTTAAAGCATGCTCGCCTGCACCGTGCATTGCGCGACACCTGCGGCCGATGCCCGCGCAGGCTGCATATGGCCCTTCCTGCACGCATGCAGCTGCATGCACGGCACACGATAGGGCGTCCCGGCCCCAGAACGCCTTGGCCGCCTGCAACGCAGAATGCACGTAGATCAAACGCAAGGTCGCAACGCCACGCGCGTTTTCGCTGCAGTGAACAGATCGCTTACGCCGCCCTGACGATGCCCGTGCTGCACTGCGGTTTTCGCACGAGGCCCTGCCATGCCCACGCTCCTGCCTGCCGCGTTGCTGCCGTCACAGATCCCGCTGGACAACGACGGCAACGATCTGGATCTGCCGCCCAGCCTGCCGTTCCTGCATCTGTGGACCGGCCCGGACGGCAAGAGCCGGCTCAACCCCTCGCAATTGCCCGGCTTCGGCAGCAAGAGCGTGGGTGGCGGTGCGGCGCCGCAATGGCTGCGGCCCTTTCCCGGCGAGGTGCTCGGCATCCAGTTCGCGGTGCTGCCGGTGGGCTGGGTCGGCGACTGGCATGAGAGCCCGCATCCGCAATGGGTGATTCCGCTGCGCGGCCGTTGGTTCATCGAGACCGGCGACGGCACGCGTGTGGAGATGGGTCCTGGCGATATCCACTTCGGCCAGGACCAGGGCACTGCCGATGCACGCGGCCATCGCTCCGGCCAGCTGGGCGACACCCCTTGCCTGCAGATGCTGGTGCAGTTTGCGCAGGCGCCGGCCGCGGCGGTTGCGCATCCGTTCGGCCACGAGGCACCGCGTTGATGCAGGCTCACTGCCGTGTGCGTGCACCTGGCCCGGCGCAGCCAACGCACTGCGCACCGCCACACGCGCACGATGCGGCACTGGCCGCGCGCCTGGGCGATGCGCGGCTGTACACCTTGTATGACCAGGCCACCTGGTCCGAAGGCCCGGCCTGGTGGGAAGCGCAACGCACCCTGGTCTGGAGCGATGTCGTCGGCCGCCGCGTCCTGGGCTGGCGCGAAGACGGCGCAGTGGACGTGTTGCTGGATGCCACCGCCTTCACCAACGGCAATGCCGTGGATGCGCAGCAGCGGCTGGTGCATTGCGAGCATGGGCGCCGCGCGATCACCCGCAGCGATGCGCACGGCCGCGCGCATCTGCTGGTGGGCCGTTTCGAGGGCAAGCGGCTCAATTCACCGAACGACCTGACCGTGGCGCGCGACGGCGCGCTCTGGTTCACCGACCCACCGTTCGGCCTGCTCAAGCCCAGCCAGGGCTGTCCTGGTGCGCAGGAGCTCGATTTCCACGGCGTGTACCGGCTACCGCCCAATGGCGGACCGTTGCAATGCCTGGCCCGGCTGGACCACCCCAACGGGTTGGCGTTTTCGCCCGACGAGCGGGTGCTCTATGTCTCGCAGACGCCGGAGCACGGCCCCGGCACACCGGAGATCACCGCCTTCGATTGGCACGATGGTGCACTGCACGATCCGCGCCGCTTTGCGGTGGTGCCCGAGGGCATTGCCGATGGTTTCTGCGTAGATGATCAGGGCTGGCTGTGGAGCAGCTCCGCCACCGGCATTTGCATCTTCGATCCCGCCGGGCGCCTGCTCGGGCAGGTGCCCACACCGCAGATTGTCTCCAACTGTACGTTCGACCCACCTCAACAGCGGCTCTTCATCACCGGTGGCGGTTCGCTGTGGATGCTGCAATTGCAGGGAAAATAAGCGGAAACACGCCGCGTGGCCGCTCTGCACAGGCTTGACCTGGCAATCGCCAGGCAATAAAAAAGCCCGCTTGCAGCGAACTGCCAGCGGGCTTTGCTCCCTCCCCCACGTCGGGATGCAGGATCATAGTGCGCGCCCCGAATGCGACTTGCACGCTGCACTGCAAAACAACACCAGACAGTACAGAACTGGCTCAGATTTCTTCACATGGTGCTGGCGCTGCAGGGACTCACTGCAGCAGATCCGGCTGCGCCCGATACCACTCCGGCGCACGCAGCAGATGCCATTCGGGCATGTCGTTGCGCAGGCTCACCGCCGCACTGAGCATGCCCCAGCGTGCAAGCAGGCTGCCGCTGCGCTGGCGGCCCTGCAGGCGCAGGCGCGCATCGACCTGGAAGCGATCGTTGCGCGCCTGCAGCCGATCGACGATGACCGTCTCACCTTGCCAATGCACGCGGCCAGTCACCTGCGCCTGACCTGCATCCACCAGCCGCAACATCCAGTTCGGAATGGAGCGGTCGCGCGCATACAACGCCATCAGAAATGCCAGGTCGCGCACCTGGATGCGCACCTGCCCATCCACACCGATCGGCTGACGCCATTGCATGCGCGTGTCGTCCAGCACGATGCGCGCCCACCATCCATCGCGGCGCTGTCCATCCGGACCGGTGAAGCCGACATTGCGCAGCTGCACGGTACTGGCATCGAGGCGAAAGGTTTCCTCGTTCAGATCGCCGCGCTGCAAGCGCAGATCCGCATCCACATCGCCACGCATCGCAAGCCCTGCCAATTGCAGGCGCGCCGCACGCGTACCGATGCGCAACCCACCTTTGCCGATCCGTCCACCCGGTTCGATCTGCAGGTCGCCACTGAGCACGCCGTTGCCACCATCGAAGCGCAACTGCTGTTGCGGCAGATAGCGGTTGTACGCACGCAGATCCGGTACGCGTGCATTGGCAAAGATCAGGTGCGCGCGCGTGGCATCACGCAGGCTGGCCAGGTTGCGCGCATCGGCATGCGTGCGCAGGTCCAGCCGCAGATCGCGGCCCTGCACGAATGGACGTGTCGGCGCATCGGTATGCGCAATCGAAAACTGCTGCATCTGCAGTGCGAGCGCGGATAGCAACTGGCCGTTGGCGTCGGCGGCCACACGCAGATCGGCATTGGCCTGGCCCGTGATCGCGTGGCCCATCACGCCCACCTGCGCACGCACATGCGGTACCTGCAGGCGGCTGCCGGCACCGAGCCGGCCACGGTCGATCCGCAGATCTGCATCCACCAGGCCATCGCCTTCCAGGGTGAGCCAGTCCACATCGGGAAACAGCGCCGGGATCCAGCTGAGCGAGGCCAGCTGCCAATACAGGCGGGCATGCCCGGACATCCGCGGCAACAACGCGCGCAGACCGCCCAGCGGCACCTGTCTGCCCTGCACGCGCAGATCCGCATCCAGGGTGAGTCCGGCATCGGCGGGCTCGGGCATGGCGATCGTCAGGCGCATGTCTTCGTCCACCTGCAGCTGCGCGGTGAGTTCGCCCAGCAAGGCTGCCGGTGCGCGCGTGCTGTCGTGCAAGGGGGCGCGCCAGTGCAACTGGCTGCCCGGCTGCAGGGCGCCGCGCGCCCAGCGCAGCTCGCCGTCTGCGTGTCCTTTCCCCGGCCGGGTCACGACGCGGTGACGACCCTGCGCATTGCGCGTGACATCCAGCGCCGCGGTGTCGCCGTGCACGGCCAGCAAGGCATCGGTGAGCTGCAGCAACGCCAGCCCACGCGCCTGATCGGGCCTGTGCCGGGCGATGCCGGCTTCCAGGCGGAGCTGCCCGTTGCGCAGCATCTCGCTCTGGCCCCAACGCACACGCGCCTTATCGACGCTGGCGCGCGAGGGAAACAGCTCCATCGGCCCGCCGCGCAGCTGCTTGAACACCCCCAACTGCAACTGCCCCTGCCCTTCGATGTGTAGCTGGTGCAACGACAACGCCTGCACCTGCTCGGCATCGATGCGGTCGAACTGCAGCGTCCATGCGTGAGCCATCGGCCGCTGGACTGCAGGCGGCTGCGTTCCCGGCCGAGGAGTTGTTCTTGGCTGTGAAGCAGCGCGATCTGCCTGATGGGAGGTTGTGCTGCCCGATACCATTGGCGTTGCAGCAGGAGCTGATGCCTGTGGCGCGGCAGTGACGGTGGTGCGCGCTTCCCCAGCGGATCCCTCCGACGTTGCGCCTGCGGTAGCGACGGGCCGCTGTGTGGAGGCTGCGGCGCCGGCAGATGACGGGTTTGCCACAGCTGCTGGCGGCGTTGTGGCCTGCAGCGCCGCGCGCACGCCATGCACCTGCAACTGTGGCACCAGCAGTTGACGGTGCAGCAGCGGCAACAACCGGATCTGCCCGCTCATGCGCCGGGCACTGACAGTCCAGCGGTGACGCGTGGAGCGCCCCTGCAGGGCGACGTCCCACAACACCAGCCGACCCGGCCACCAGGTCAGCGCCGGCCCCCACTGCATGGCGAATGTCTCCGGCCTGCGATTGAGCGCAGCCGGTCCCAATGGGATATTGAGCAGCAGATTGCCCAGCAACAGATAGCTCGCGTACAGCGCGATCACGGCCAGCAATGGCCAGCGCAGGGCGCGCGGCGGGGCGCGCCAGCGGGCGCGAGGCGGCATCGTCATGACGGCAGGCTCCTCAAGGGCCGCGCACGCGGCGCCGCGCAGTGTGGCAAGCGGGCCGTGAGTGCGGTGCGCAGCGGGTTTCCCCTGAGGTGGTCCGGCTTGCATCGCAACCGCGGCCATGGCGCCGGGAGGGTTGCTGGTTGCGGTCGGCGACACAGCGCGTAGCCACCGATGCAACAGGTATTCCCGCGGCGCGCTGCCAGCATCCGCATACACCACGCGCGAGGCGCGGCATGACCTTCGATGTCGCTACGATGCTGCGCCATCGGACCGAACATCGGTTCCACGCCGACCTGCCAGCCAGCCGCCCTACCCAGATCGCGCTTGAGGCGAAGCAGTTATGCGTGCGCCCCTCGGCCGAGCGTATGCCTTACTTGCTCCTGGACACCGCAGGCAGCAGGCCAGGCTGCGACTCATACCACTCGCGCGCGCCAGCCAGATGCCATTGGCGTTGCTTGCCATCGAGTTCGATGCCGGCACCGAGCATGCCCCAGCGCAAATAGAGGTTACCGCGGCGCTGTGCGTCGTCGAGCGCCAGGCGGGCACGCAAGGACAGGCGCTGGTTGTCGGCGTGCAGATCGTCGACGGTGAGTTGCTGCTTGCGCCAGCGCACCCGCCCGGTTGCGTCGAGTTGCCCCGAGTCCAGCAAGCCCACCACCCAGCGCGGATAATCGCTGCGTTGTGCGAATACCGACAACAGCGGTGCGGCATCGCGCATGTGCAACGCGGCATCGGCATCCAATTGGAACGGTGCGCTGGCCTGGATGGTGCCGGCACCGACCTGCAACTCGCCCCACCAGCCGGCATCGGCGCTGTCTTCGCCCACCTGCATGTTGCGCAGGCGCACGCGGGTGCCGCTGAGATCGAAGAACTTGTTCTTGAAGTCGGCACGTTGCAGCTGCGCCTGCAGTTCGGCGTCGCCGCGCATCTGCACGCCGGTCAGCGCCAGATGTGCGCCCTGGCCGCGCAGATGCGCATGACCGCTGCCCACATCGCCGGAGGCGTTGAGCGCGACATCGCCGGTCAGGCTGCCGCGCCCGCCGAGCAGGCGCACGTTGTTGCCCGGCAGATAGCGGTTGTAGACGGTCAGGTCGGGCACCTGCGCATCGCTGAAACGCAGCTGCGCCTTCAGCGTGTCGCGCAGGCGCGCCAGCTCGGCGTCGCCATGCATGGCCAGCTGCAGGTCGCGGCCATCCAGCAACACCTGCCGCGGCGCATCGCGCGGTGCGGCCTTGAAGGTGGGAATGCTCACGTCCAGATGCGCCTGCGGCGTGGCGGCGTCGTCGATGCGCCCACGTGCTTTGGCGACACCCGCCAGACGCGTATCGAACACCTGCGCCACCGCTTGGACCCGCGGAATCTCCAGGCTGCTGCCACTGGTCAGCCGCCCCTGCGCCAGGCGCAGGTCGGCCTCGACCAGCCCGCCGCCTTCCAGCTGGAACCAGGGCTTGCGCACGAACAGCTCGGCGATCCAGTTCAGCGATTCGAACTTCCAGCGCCCCTGTACCTGGCCGGACAGACGCGGCAGCACCTGCGCCGGCTGCTCGAACGGAATGCTGCGGCCGGCGATGCGCAGGTCGGCGTGCAACTCGCTCCCCGTGTCTTCATCGCGCGGCAGCCGCGCCTGCACGCGGATGTCCTGTGCCACGTCCAGTTGCAGCGCAAGCATGCCGCGATCGGTGGCCCCCACCCCGGCCATCAACGGCAACCGCCATACCGCATGGCTGCCCGGCTGCAGTGCACCGTTGGCCAGCGCGATGTCGGCCTCCACCCGCGCTGCCGACGGCCCGCTGCGGATGTCCACGTGCGGTGCGCCGGTGTCGATCTTCAGCGCCACCGTGCTGGCCTTCAGCTGCAGCCGCGCCTGGGTGATGCCGAGCTTGCGCAGGCCCGGGGCCTGGTCGCGGTAATGGCGCGGAAACTGAAACTGTGCATCCAGCTGAGCGCCATTGAAGACCTGTACGCCGTCGTAGCTGACGACCGCATCCTCGAAGCCGGCATCGGAGGCAAACAGCTCCGATGGCCCGCCCTTGAGCTGCTTCAGGAAACCGACCTTGCCATGGCCATTGCCGGCGATCAGCAACTTGCCCAGGCGCGCACTGCGGATGCTGTGGCTGGTGATCGCATCGAAGCGCAGCGTCCAGCCCCGGTTGCCGCGTGGTGGTGGCGGGATGGGGGTGTCGGAGCTGTCCACTTCTGCGCTGACGTTGGTGGCATGCAACCACGGCAGGCGCACCTCGCGCCGGAACAGGGCCAGCAACGCGATACGCGCATGCGCGCGATCGGCGTGAAAGACGTACACGGTACGGTTGGCCTGCCCGCGCATGCGCACGTTCCAGGCCATCACCTCGCCCGGGAACAGCGTCAGTGCCGGGCCGGTCTGCATGGTGAACTTGTGCGGCTGGCGGTTGGTGCTGGCATCGAACAACGGGGTATTGAGATAGAGGTTGCCGGCCAGCAGGTACAGCACGTACAGCGCCAACACCACGACCACTGCAAGACGCCACGGCCGGGGCCAGCGCTGGAAGCGATCGCGAAGAGAGGGCATGGGCACGGGTGCAAGACGAGTCTGCAACCACTATCGCGGGTGCGCCGACGCAGGAGCGTGAATGCGGGCGCAGGCTGGCGGCCGGTACGACTCTCTCCGCAGACGTGTCTGATTGGGCATGCATCTTTGCAGCGATGCGGCATGTCCGATCAATAGGCTTAATCATCGTGCATCCATGCCCGCTGCATCGCGTGTCGAGCTGATCGAGTGCTGCGCGGTTGCCCGCAGAAGATGGTGCCGGATAAGGACACGGGCCAAGCCTGCGAGATCGCCTCTGGGCCCGGTTGCCGCGTCCGGCCATCATCGCGCGCACAGGAATCTGTAAGCCGCGACTCGCACAACGAAATCCGCAGCTTGAAGCGTCCAGCAAGATGCCGGCCTCAACCTGCGACCAGCCACCCGCATTGGATGCAGCAGGCGGGGGCGGCCACCCACCTGCTCAGCCCGTGCATGTCCTCATCGGCGCGTCCCGCATCGTCGACTCACTCGGGACCTTGCCTCACGCAGCCTCACCGATGCGGCGTGCGCGACGCGTGCGAACCGCCGTCGCCAGCCGTTGCAGTACCTGCACCGAGGTGTCCCAGTCGATGCAGCCGTCGGTAATGCTCTGGCCGTAAGTCAGCTCGCACCCGGGAACCAGTTCCTGGCGGCCGCCGACCAGATGGCTTTCGACCATGACGCCGACAATGCGCGTTTCGCCGCCTTCCAGCTGCGCTGCGATGTCCTGGACCACCTTGGGCTGGTTCTCGGGATTCTTGCTGCTGTTGGCGTGGCTGGCATCGATCATCAGACGCGCTGGCAGGCCGGATTTGTTCAACACCTGGCTGGCCGCCTCCACACTGGCCGCATCGAAATTGGGCACCTTGCCGCCGCGCAGGATCACGTGACAATCCGGGTTGCCGGCAGTGGCCGCCACCGCGGTGTGGCCGTCCTTGGTCACGGCCAGGAAATGGTGCGGATGCGAGGCCGCACCCACCGCGTCCACCGCAATCTTGACGTCGCCGCCGGTGCCATTCTTGAAGCCCACCGGGCACGACAGCCCCGAGGCCATTTCGCGGTGCACCTGGCTCTCTGTAGTGCGCGCGCCGATCGCGCCCCAGGCCACCAGGTCGGCGATGTACTGCGGCGAGATGATGTCGAGAAACTCGACACCGGCCGGCAGGCCCAGGTTGTTGATGTCGCGCAGCAATCCACGCGCCACGCGCAGGCCCTTGTTGATCTGGAAGCTGCCGTCCAGGTGCGGATCGTTGATCAGGCCCTTCCAGCCGATGGTGGTGCGCGGCTTTTCAAAGTACACCCGCATCACGATCTCCAGCGCATCGCCGAACTGGTCGCGCAACGGGCGCAGACGTTGCGCGTAGTCCATTGCGGCCACCGGGTCGTGGATCGAGCAGGGCCCGATCACCACGGCCAGGCGGTCGTCGCGGCCGTGCAGGATCTCATGCAGCGCGGCCCGCGATTGGGTCACGGTCTCGGAGGCGCGTTCGTCGCAGGGCAGCAGCGACAGCAGCTGCGAGGGAGGGGCAAGGGCTTCGATCTTGCGGATACGCAGGTCATCGGTCACAGGCGGCATCACGTTGTCTCGGGTCGGCAGTGCATCGGGGAAGCCAGGCAGAGCGGCAACAAAAAAGCCGCCAGTGTGCGCTGGCGGCTTTTCGGGAATGCTGCTGAAGTTTCCTTCAGGGTGAACGCACTCCTTCCTCCGCCAGCGGCATCGGAAAGCCGTAGTACCAAAAATAAAACTGGCTGCGGGGTGCGTTCATGAGGTGCATTGATACCACGCGTTTTTGCGCGATGCCACTGTTTCATCGGCAACGGACCATGTGCATCGAAGCAATCAATGGTCGCTGAGGCAGGAGCCGGAGATGTCGCATCGACGGCTGAGCAGGGCAACGTGACGCAAACCGAGCGCTGCTGCCATGCCGATGGCCTTACGTGCGGGGGCAGGATGACGGAAGGTTGCTGCGCGTGTCCGGCGCGGTGCGATCAAGGCGCTGGCGTGGAGGCGTCGCCGCAGCCTCTGCGAGCTGTGTGTTGCACTCCGCCCCCCCCTTCAGCTCAGGCGCATCGAAAGTATCGTCTCATTCTTTATGCTTGATTCGACCCTGCAGGCGATATTTTCTTTTAAATTCAGTAATTTGATTGATGATTAATCCTACTGTATCGTTTCATTAATCGTTTCACGTGTGATTCGTATGCGCCAGCTCGACGCAGTAGAACGCCTGCTCACCACGCTGCGCGTCAACGGCCCGTTGCGCGGCGCCGATCTTGCCGGGCGATTGGGCGTGAGCAAGGCAACCCTTTCTCGTCTGGTTGCCGCCGCAGGAACTGCGGTGCGGCGCTACGGCAGCGCCCGCGCCACCAGCTATGCCGCCGCGGGCGAGGTGCGGGGCGCGCGCGCATGGCCGCTCTACCGCATCGACAGCCATGCCCGCGTTGTGGCGCTGGGCCAGCTGCATGCACTCCATCACGACCACTTCTTCGTGGAGCTGCTGCAGGAAAACCCGGTGCTCCTGCATCCGCCGATGCAGCTGGGCGTGTTCGAGTCGCTGCCCTGGTTTCTGGATGACCAACGCCCGCAGGGATTTCTCGGGCGCAATCTGGCACGTCGCGTCTCCGGGCCGTTGCGGCTGCCTGAAAATCTCATGCTGTGGTCGCCCAGTGACACACTCGTCGCGCTGCTGTCCGATGGTCACGACCAGCTCGGCGACCTGCTCGTTGGCGAGCATGCGCTGGCTCGCGCGCTGTCGTCGATCGACCAGCCCGAGTGCATCGACATCCAAGCGCGCCCGCAGGCCTATCTCAAGCACGCCGATGCCGCACTGCGCGGCGAGGACGTCGGCTCGTCCGCTGCAGGCGAGCAACCGAAGTTCACTGCCGTACTGCGCGAACATGGCATGTATCGTCCGGTCATTGTGAAGTTCTCCGACCGGATCGATCAGCCGGCCGGGCGGCGCTGGGCGGACCTGCTGCAGATGGAGCACCTGGCCAACCAGGTGCTACTTGCCGGTGGCATCGCAGCCGCAACGACGCAGCGGCTGGAGGCCGGTGAGCGCGTCTTTCTCGAATCCACGCGCTTTGATCGCACCTCGACGCTGGGCCGCCACGGCTTTGTTTCGTTGATGGCGATCTTTGCCGCGTTCTATGGTCAGTCGGAGGTCGGCACATGGCGCGCGCTTGCGCCGCTGCTCAAACGCGATGGTTGGCTGAGCGCGGAAGATGCCGAGCGTCTTGAGGTAATCAGCTGGTTCGGCACGCTCATCGGCAATACCGACATGCATCTCGGTAACGCAGCACTGATTCTTGCCGACACATTGCCGCTGCGGCTCGCACCGGTGTACGACATGTTACCGATGGCGCTGCGGCCGGCATCCAGTGGCGAAATCGTGCCCAGGGACATCGAGAGTCCACTACCCACGGTCGGTCAATTTGCACAATGGCGACGCGCCGCGGAGATGGCCGGACAGTTCTGGCAGCGGTCCATCGACGACGACACCTTGAGCGATCAGATGCGCGACATCGCCACGCGCGCGTTGGCAAGCGTGCGCCGCACTGCATCGCGTCTTGCCTGATCGCCTTGCCACACGCCACGGCAACGGCGCCGTGGCGTGTGGCCGAGCAATGACCCTCACTCAGAACGTGAACACATACTCTGCCGCCACTTCGCGGCCGATCGGGTTGAACAAGGTGGTGTTGTAGAAGCCGTAGCCGTAGAAGCGCTCCTTGTTCTCGTAGCCCACTTCGTTGAAGACGTTGTTGACGTAGACATTGACCTTGGCGTGGTCGGTGATCCGGTAGCCGGTGCTGAGGTTCCAGTAGATCGCCGGGCCCACTCGGCCGAAGTAGCGCTTGCTGGTCTGGCCCAGATTCACGCTGCCGGTGTCGGTGACCAGGCACTCGTCGGAGGCGCTGGGCTGATAGCCGTCGTCGAAGCGGGCGCAGGTGCCCCAGTTGACCGCGCGCATGGAACCGATCCGGCGGAAATACACGGTCCAGTCCCAGGCGCCGCCGTTGTCCCAGTGCACGCTGCCACGCACGCGGCTGCGCACGCGTTCGTCGCGACGGTTCTCGTCGCTGTCGGTGCGGTAGATCTGTTCGCGGTAGGCAATCAGATTGTTGTAGTCCAGCGACAGCTGGAAGTTGCCCCAGCCGGCCGTGCTCAGCCGGTAATTCAACGACGCATCGATGCCGGAGGTTTCCATCTGCGCCAGGTTGATCGGGCCGCGTTCGATGCTGGCGATGGTGCCGTCGGCATTGCGCGTGACGCGCGAGGTGATGGTGTCGCAGTAGCCGGCGCCGCCGGGATTGTTCCAGGCGCCGCCGCTGATGGTGGTGCCGGTGCGGCAGCCGGCTTCGGCCGACAGGATCTCGTCGCGGTCCAGGTCCTTGATCATTTCCTCCAGCTGGATGCGGTAGTAGTCCACGCTCAGCGACAGCCCCTGCACGATGTCCCACACCACCCCGCCGGTGAACGAGCGGCCGGTTTCCGAGCGCAGGTCCGGAGTGCCGCGCCGGTTCACGTCCACGGTGTAGAAGATGTTGCTGTTCTCGTCGTTGCAGCCGCCGGTCTGGTACGCGCCGGAGGTGATGCAGCGGTACTGGTCGATCACGGTCTGGTTGGTGGAACTGGGTTCGCCCAGCACGTAATGCATGTCCGGTGCACGGAAGCTGGTGGCCAGGGTGCTGCGCACCAGCAGGCTCTCTACCGGCCGCCACTCCAGGCCCGCGCTCCAGGTGGTGTCGCTCTGTTGCCCCACTTCGGTCTGGATGGCCGCAGACGAGCGATAGTTGCTGTAGCGGTCGTAGCGGCCGGCGATATTGGCGCTGAGCGTGGACAGCAGCGGGATCTGGAATTCCAGACCGGCCGAACTACGCAGGCGCTCGCCACCCCCACTGTCGACCACATCCACCGGGTAGCACTCGTTGGCGCACGGGTCGGGCGAGAGCTGATAGCCCTGCTTGGCGACTTCGGCCACGGTGGCGAAGCGGATCGGCCCGGCCCAGCCCTGCACCACGTCGCCACTGAGGCTGAAAGCGACCTGGTTCACCCACGAATAGGCCGCGTTATGCGACTTGGCCACCAGGTCGTCGTACTCGTTACCGGACAACGGCGTGTACCAGCGCGCCTCGTTGACCGCGTAGATCGGATTGCCATCGGCACCGGTACCGAGCGGGCTGCCGAGAAAGTAATCGGTGGCGCGCGCGGTATCCACGGTGCGGATGTATTCGTCCACGGTGTAGCGCGAACGGCCCACGCTCAGTTCCCAGTCGAAGCGGTCGGCCCACATCCCGCGCAGGCCGGCGCCCAGATCCCAGGACTGCTCCTTGTTGTAGTTGGCCAGCCGGTCCCAGCCACCGGCTTCGCGGCGGGTGAGCTGGCGGATCGCATACAGCGAGCGGCCGGTGTCGGCGTCCTGGAACGGGCCCAGATACACGTACGGCGGGTCGTAGGTCCAGCGGCCGATGCTGCGGTTGGCCGACAGCGTGGCCCAGGCCTCGGTGGCCTCGCCGAACTTCCAGGTACCGTAGAGATACGCCGAATAATCCTCGCTGCCGGTGACCAGGCCCCAGTCGCCGTAATCGCGGGCCACGCCGCAGTAATCGCCGGCGTTGGTGACCACCCCGGTGTTCTGGTTGTAGCTCAGGCGCTGGCCGTCGATGAACTCGCCGCCGAAGCGTGCGCAGCTGCCGGCGGGCGGTGCCAGGCGTTCGTTGGTGTTGACGTCGACCAGGCTCAGGCCGGTGAACGGATTGAAGCCGTAGCGGCGGTTCTGCCCGGTCCAGTTGGAATAGGACATGTCGTCCGAATCGTCCATCTGCGGGCGATCGCGCCCGCTCAACGGATCGCGCCGGGTGGCCTGCAACGCATAGGTCAGGCTCCAGTTCTCGCCAGTGCGCCCGCCGGCCCAGGACACGTCGAAACTGTCGCGGCCACCTTCGGTGGCGGTGCCGCCGCGCAGGCGTAGCTGGTCGCCCTGGTAGTCGCGCTTGAGGATCACGTTGATCACGCCGGCCACCGCGTCCGAGCCGTAGATCGCCGAGGCGCCGCCAGTGAGAATGTCGATGCGCTCCACCGCGGCGGCAGGAATATTGCTGTAATTGGAGAAATTGCTCTCGCCGCCATAAGGCAGCGGGTAATCGGCCACGCGGCGGCTGTTGACCAGTAGCAGCGTGCGGCCCGGCCCCAGGTCGCGCAGGTTGATCGGCGAAGCGTTGGGCGTGTGCGAGCCCCACTGCGTGTCGGCTTCCACCGAGCCCTGCTGATTCATGCTGTTGAGCACGTCGTAGACGGTGGCGAAGCCTTCCTGCTGGATCTGCTGCGCGGAGATGGTGACCACCGGTTGCGCGCCTTCGACCTGTGCGCGTTTGATGCGCGAGCCGGTCACGCTGACCGCATCCAGGGTAGACGTGGCACGCGCTGCGTCCGGTTCGGTTTGCTGGGCCATGAGCGGCGGCGCGAACGCGGCGGTCATGGCAAGGGACACGGAAATCGACAAGGCAAGGCGATGACTGCGGCAGTTCATAAGATCCCCGGGAGAAGCCGGACGCGGCCGGCGTGGCAGTGCACTGCAACGACGCCTGCCAGCGATGCATGCATCGCTGCCCCTTGTCCGATGGCCACCCGACCGCTCGGCGCAAACGCCTGCCCAGCGACGCTAAGGCTGTGATGACATCGGTGTCAACAGGTGGTCACGGAGTGTGACGGCGATTGACTATCCGGAAGGGTGGGGCTGCCCCCACCGCGATTTCTGCGCTCCCAGCGCACTCGACCCTGCGCAGCTGGCCACAGGTCATGCGATCACAAGTTGCCATCGTCCTGCCTGGTTGGTTCTTCCTGCAACGCAGTAGTTCGCATCGCGTTATGCCGGCAGGGCAGGCTTGTTCGAATGATGCATGCGCGCCAGCCAGTACGCGCTGGCCGCTCCCCCCCATCAAGGAAACCCACCATGGAGATCAAGAAACAGCAAACCGCAGGCCCCTCTTCTCTGGCGCCATTGCACGACATCCATACCGACAACGCTCCCGTCACCGACGCCACATCGCCGGCGCAAACGCCGATGCACCCCAGCCTGTCGGCGCTCACTCCCCGCAACAGTTCGCGCGCGTCCACCGCCGACTCCGAGCACGGCGCTTCGCCGGTGCCCTCGCACGACGCCGAACCGCCAGCCCATTCACCCGAACGCGCCGCCGGCCCGTCCACCGCCCCCTCGCTTGCCGCCCGCGCAAACGCTGCATTGGCAAGCGGCGTTCAGCAGGCTTACGCTGCGGTATCGAAGGGGGCGTCCGATCTCTGGTCGCTGGCGGATCTGCGCACCATGCTGCAGATCCATGCGGACGATCCTGCGTTTCTGGCAATCCTACGGGGCGCCGATCCGGAACACGTGACGCCGCATACGTTGGCCTCCTGCCGCGAGCAGATACAGGAGCTAGGCCGGATCATCGAGACAGCAGACGGACTCGGAGCGCGTCAACGCAATCAGCTGCTGGGCGACGTTAAGCAGGTACTGGACGCCCTGCAGCCGTTCGATCACACCGCACCGGTCGCCTCACGAGTACTGAAATCGATTGGCAACCTCATCAATTTCTGGCCGATCGTGATTCCCAGCCCGCTGATGGGCAATCAGGCCAAAACCTTCGCCTTCACTATGTCCACCGCCACCAAGGGGGTACTTAGTATGTCGGCCTCGGCGTTACGCCCCACTGCTGACGGCTTGCCCTTTCCGCTCGCCGGGGGTCAGCTAGGCCGCGACGCGAACGAAATGCATCTCTACAATGCGCTGATCAACACCTTGTTCCTCACTACCGAACTTCCAAAGAAATTCGGCGATCCGGGTATGCGCAGAAACGCCGAGGCAGTCAGCAAAAACATCGGCTACGCCGCGGGCGTTTCGGTGAGCTTCACGGCCATGATGCTGACCCCATTCCTTTGGAACAGCCTCAGTAAGCTCGGCAACAGACTGCTGGATAAAACGACACACCTGGGCGCCGCCGCAGCGCAGGCAACGGGTCTGAACAACCAGGCGCAGCAACTGCGCGCCCGCCTGACGCCTGCCCGCATTAACGAAGAGGTCCGCTCGCAGTTGCAGCTAATCCGCGAACAGCTGGACGCCTCCTGCGAGGCGTTTCAGCAGGCGCGCCGCGACTTTATCAATCAGGATGGAGGGCGCGAACTCACCAGGACGGTAAATGCGCAATGCACGCATCTGTTGGAAACGCTGGACAGGTGCAGCAAACGGCTCGCAAGCGTATTGCATCTAGATAGCGAACAGACGCCAAGTCTTCCGCGCCAAATGCCCAACCAGGATGTGTCCTCCAAGGTGGCATTGATGATACTGGCAACTGCGGTGACCGGCTCGACCGTCTACTTTATCCAACCGGATCGGTTGGGCACGATCAATCTGCTCAGCGACACCTGCATCGTCACAGCGGTGATGGCGCAGTCGACATGGAATAAACAGGCCACGCGGCAAGACGCAATGGACCGCTTCAAGGCAATGTGTGGCGGCAGCATGGTCATCGCCCTTGCGCTGGGCGCAGAGAAGTTGTCCAAGGTGCTCACCGACAAAAGCTTGATCGAATCCTCGCCGAACGCTCAGTTTTATGCCGGGGTCATCATGTCACTGATGGCGGTGACGATGCCAGGCCCAATCGCACGCGGTGCGGAGCTGGCGATGAACTGGGGCGGACGCCAGCTTGGCCGCAGGTTCACCGGACCGGATGGCGCACCGCTGGAAACCCGTGTTCCCTCCTCTGCGGAAGAACTGCAGCAAATATCGCACCGCACGTTGGGGTATCTGCTGAGCCTGAGAGATGAACAGCAGCTAGAGGAGTACGCGGAGAACGTGGGAGATTCGATCCTGCAAGCCATCCAGGAAGTCGGCGAAGCGGCGCAAGCCCGCCCCAGCAGCAGCGTCACCCTTACCGAGATCGATGACAGCCAACCCGCTGCGTCCGAGCGTGCGCCGGGGGGCGCTGACAGGCCGCGCTCAGATTATTAAGCGCCGCTGCGCCAACGGTGCATTCGCAGCGAGTCCAGCGACGTCCACGGCCCGCGATGCCATGACATCCACCTCCGTCGCCACAGGACTCAACCGCTGCCCAACGAATGCGCCGTTCCGATGACTCTGCTAGTGCCCAAATCCTGCCGTCTCCCATCACGCCAAGGAATATCCCATGCACATCAAGCAAACGAATCAAGCGGAGGCAGCCATCCAGCCGCATACGCAACTCCCCAGGAAACCGCACCGGCGACATCGCAGCCGACACATGAGGGTGCGCCCCCCCAACCCCAACTCGATCCGAGATTGAGCGGGCTCAGCCAGCGCACACGCAGGCCCTCGTCGCCGGCCGGAAGCTCCGACACCGAGATCACCGACGCAGACACCGCCAGCGTTGGCACAGATGCAGCACCGCCCCAGGACACCATGCTGCAGTCTAGGCCGCCTACGGTGGATGGACACAGTTCCGTGTTTCGCAAAGCAACCGCCGGCTTGACCGAGGGGGCGCTGCAACTCTCCGGGACGCTCAGAAACGCCGCTTCCAATCTCTGGTCGCTGGCAGACCTGCGCACCATGCTGCAGATCCATGCAGACGATCCTGCATTACTGCAGATGGTGCGTCACACCGACCCGGAACAGCACGCGCCGCACAGTCCGGCCGCGCGCCGCCAGCAGATCACGCAGCTGCGCGATGCCATCGAAGCGGCACCCGATCTTGAAGCACGCTTCCGTCAGCAATTGCTCGGCGACATCAAGGCCGTGGAAGACGCGCTGCAGCCACTGGAGCACGGCACAGGTGGCGAGGCGTCACGCGATCACAAGTTGCCATCGTGTTGCTTCGTCAATTCTTCCTGCAGTGCAGCACTTCGCACAGCGCTACATCGGCCGGGCACGTTTGTTCTCGAATGATGCATGTGCGCCAGCCAGTACCCGCTGGCCGCTCCCTCCCATCAAGGAAACCCACCATGGAGATCAAGAAACAGCAAACCGCAGGCCCCTCTTCTCTGGCGCCATTGCACGACATCCATACCGACAACGCTCCCGTCACCGACGCCACATCGCCGGCGCAAACGCCGATGCACCCCAGCCTGTCGGCGCTCACTCCCCGCAACAGTTCGCGCGCGTCCACCGCCGACTCCGAGCACGGCGCTTCGCCGGTGCCCTCGCACGACGCCGAACCGCCAGCCCATTCACCCGAACGCGCCGCCGGCCCGTCCACCGCCCCCTCGCTTGCCGCCCGCGCAAACGCTGCATTGGCAAGCGGCGTTCAGCAGGCTTACGCTGCGGTATCGAAGGGGGCGTCCGATCTCTGGTCGCTGGCGGATCTGCGCACCATGCTGCAGATCCATGCGGACGATCCTGCATTCCTGCAGATGGTGCGTCACACCGACCCGGAACAGCACGCGCCGCACAGTCTGGCCGCGTGCCGCCAGCAGATCACCCAGCTGCGCGATGTCATCGAAGCGGCAACCGGTCTGGAAGCACGCTTCCGTCAGCAATTGCTCGGCGACATCAAGGCCGTGGAAGACGCGCTGCAGCCGCTGGAGCACGGCACACCTGCGGCCGGACGGGCGCTGAAGTCGCTCGCCAACCTGGTCAATCTCTGGCCGCTGGTGGTCCCCAGTCCGTTGCTGGGCAACCAGGTCAAGACCTTCGCCTATTCCATCGCCGGGGCATCCAAGGGCGTGATGACGCTCTCGGCCTCTGCGCTGCGCCCCACCGCCGACGGGCTTCCGTTCCCGCTGATGGGCGGGCAGCTGGGGCGCGACGCCAACGAAATGCACTTCTACGCCATTTTGCTCAACGGATTGTTTCTCACCACCGAACTGCCCAAGAAATTCGGCAACCCGTCCATGCGGCACCAGGCCGAAGCAGTGGAAAACAACCCGGGATTTGCCGCGGCCGCATCGACAGCGTGTGCGGCGATGGTGCTCACGCCCTTCCTCTGGAACAGCCTTAACGTGCTCGGCAATCGACTGCAACGCAAGGTGTCGCATCTGGGCGCCGGCATTGCAGAAAGCGCCGGTTTTCAGAGCCAGGCGCAGCGGTTGCGTGCACGCCTGACGCCCGGCCAGATCAGCACGCAACTGCGCGCGCAACTCAACGAGATCTGCGCCGCTCTGGAGAACGGCCGAGAAGCGTTTCAACAGGCACGTCGCGACTTCACCGACCCAAGCCAGGGGCGCGAGCTCACCCGCACGCTCAATGCCCAGTGCACGCAGCTGCTGGAGACGCTGGACCGATGCAGCAAGCGACTGAGCGCTGCGCTACAAGTGGACCAGAACCGGGACCAGGGCCTGCCAGCCGCCATCCCGCGCCAGGTGACCAACCACGACATCGCACCCAAGCTGGCATTGGCGTTGCTGGGGGCCGGCGTGACCGGGCTGACGGTCTACCTGATCCAGCCCGATCGCATCGGTACAGTCGACCTGGTCGCCGACACGATCGTTGTTACCGCGGTGATGATGCAGTCGGCGGTCAACGCACATGCGACCCGTCAGGACGCCATGGAACGCTTCAAGGCCATGTGCTCCGGCAGCTTGGTCATGGCGCTGGCACTGGGCGTGGAGAAACTGTCCAAGACCTTCGCAGACAAGAGCCTGATCGAAGCCTCGTCGGCATCGCCCTACTACGCCGGCGCGATCATGTCGCTGATGTCGATGACCATGCCGGGCCCGATGGCGCGTGGCGCAGAGCTGGCGATGAACTGGGGCGGGGCGCAGGTCATGCGGGTGTTCAAAGGGCCCGACGGCACCACGCTCGCAACCCGCATGCCCTCCTCGCCCGAGGAGCTCATCCAGAACGTGGAAGACACGGCCAGATATGTGCAGAGCCTGTCGCCGGACCAGGCACAGGAGTACGCGCAGCGGGTCGGCGAAATCGCCCTGCAGGTGATCGAGGACGCCGGTGCGCAGGCGCAGGCCAGGCCCAGCAGCAGCGTCACGATCACCGAGATCGACGACATCGCCGATATCGAGGAGACGAACGACGGCGCTGCGTTGGCCGCAGCCAGTGCATCGCCTGAGCAACGCTCGCCTGCGCACGCGCATCGGTCGCCGGATCAGGCCGCAACCAGCACAGCGCCTTCGTCCTGACGGGACGAGCGCCGGTCATCGGCAACTGCCATGTGCATGCGCAAGCGTGAGTGACGCGCATAAAAAACCCCGCCGTTCGGCGGGGTTTTTTTAACGCAACAGCCTAAGTGGCGTGGATCAGAAATCCATGCCGCCCATGCCGCCCATGCCGCCGCCGGCCGGCATCGCCGGCTCGTCCTTCTTCGGCGCATCGGCCACCATGGCTTCGGTGGTGATCATCAGGCCGGCGATCGAGGCGGCGTTCTGCAGTGCCGAACGGGTCACCTTGGTCGGGTCCAGGATGCCGAATTCGACCATGTCGCCGAACTCGCCATTGGCGGCGTTGTAGCCGTAGTTGCCGCTGCCTTCCTTGACCTTGTTCAGGATCACGGACGGCTCTTCGCCGGCATTGGCCACGATCTCGCGCAGCGGGGCTTCCATGGCGCGCAGGGCGATCTGGATGCCGTGGGTCTGGTCTTCGTTGGCGCCCTTGAGCTCGCCCACGGCCACCAGCGCACGCACCAGGGCCACGCCGCCGCCCGGGACCACGCCTTCTTCGACGGCTGCACGGGTGGCGTGCAGGGCGTCTTCGACGCGTGCCTTCTTTTCCTTCATTTCGATTTCGGTCGAGGCGCCGACCTTGATCACTGCAACGCCACCGGCCAGCTTGGCCACGCGCTCCTGCAGCTTCTCACGGTCGTAATCGGACGAGGTGTCTTCGATCTGGGTCTTGATCTGGCCCACGCGCGATTCGATCGCCGCGGTGTCGCCGGCGCCGTCGATGATGGTGGTGTTTTCCTTGGAGACCTGCACCTTCTTGGCGCGGCCCAGGTCCTTGATGGTCGCCTTCTCAAGCGCCAGGCCCACTTCCTCGGAGATCACGGTACCGCCGGTCAGCACGGCCATGTCTTCCAGCATCGCCTTGCGACGGTCGCCGAAGCCCGGTGCCTTGACGGCCACGACCTTGACGATGCCGCGGATGGTGTTGACCACCAGGGTCGCCAGCGCTTCGCCTTCGACTTCTTCGGCGACGATCAGCAGCGGCTTGCCGGCCTTGGCCACGCCTTCCAGCACGGGCAGCAGGTCACGCACGTTGGAGATCTTCTTGTCGTGCAGCAGGATGAACGGGTCGTCCAGATCGGCCGACTGGCTCTGCTGGTTGTTGATGAAGTACGGGGAGAGGTAGCCGCGATCGAACTGCATGCCCTCGACCACGTCCAGCTCGTTTTCCAGGCCCGAGCCTTCTTCAACGGTGATCACGCCTTCCTTGCCGACCTTCTGCATCGCTTCGGCAATGATGTTGCCGATCGACTCGTCCGAGTTGGCCGAGATGGTGCCGACCTGGGCAATCGCCTTGTCGTCGGTGGTGGGCTTGGAGATGTTCTTCAGCTCGACGACGGCGGCCTTGACGGCCTGGTCGATACCGCGCTTGAGGTCCATCGGGTTCATGCCGGCGGCCACGGCCTTGGCGCCTTCGCGGATCAGGGCCTGCGCGAGCACGGTGGCGGTGGTGGTGCCGTCGCCGGCGTTGTCGTTGGTCTTGGAAGCGACTTCCTTGACCATCTGCGCGCCCATGTTCTCGAACTTGTCAGCCAGTTCGATTTCCTTGGCGACGGAGACGCCGTCCTTGGTGATGGTCGGCGCGCCGAAGCTCTTTTCGAGCACGACGTTGCGGCCCTTCGGGCCCAGGGTGGCCTTGACGGCATTGGCAAGCACGTTGACGCCACGAACCATGCGGGTACGTGCGTCTTCACCGAAACGAATGTCTTTAGCAGCCATTGTCTGAAACTCCGGGATTTGAGATTGGGGATTGGGGATTGGCTAGAGCGGGTTCCGGGGGAGATGCGGGATCAGCTGCGCGACGCGCACTGACCAATCCCGAATCTCGACTCCCGAATCCCGCCGTCAACGGCTTTAGCCGATGACGGCCAGGATGTCGTCTTCGCGCAGCACCTTGTACTCGACGCCTTCGGACTTGTAGCTGCTGCCGGCGTACTGGCCGTAGATGACCTTGTCGCCCACCTTGACCACCGGCGCGCGCAGGCTGCCGTTGTCCAGCGGCTTGCCGGCGCCGATGGCGACGACTTCACCCTTGGTGGACTTTTCCTTGGCGGAGTCCGGGATCACGATGCCGCCGGCGGAAACTTCGTCGGCTTCGATCGGCTTGACTACAACGCGGTCGTGAAGCGGCTTGATGCTCATAGAGAAAGACCCTCTTAAGTAATTGATTGGCCTGGAAATTATCGGCGATGTTAGCACTCGTATATGACGACTGCCAGCACAGCGCGCGGAAAAAACCCGACAGAGCGGGTGCCGGCCAGAGATTGTGCTGGGCGGGCGGGTTTCAAGGGCCGGGCGCAAAAAATTTTCATCCGCTCGACACGCGGGGGCCACCGTGCAGCCAGGCAAGGCGTGAAGGATCGGGCCGGGGGCATGCGCCGCGACGTTCTGGGCACAGCCACGCGCGGGCGCTCGCCTGCAGCGCAGCCGGCGCCGGGGATTGCAGCGGCTAGGCGCGCTGCGCCGGGATCGCGCCACGCCACGGCACCCTACCCTCCCGAATGACCATTGCCCTGAAGTGGAACCAGGTTCCATCGGCTGTCATGCACAGGCTCTACAGTCGCGAACGCATTCCCCGATCACAAGGAGCTGTCGATGAGATTGCCGTTCCGTCGTCTTCCGCTGGCCTGCGCCGTAGCCCTGGCCGTCCCCACCGCCCACGCCGCGGTGTTCATCAACGAACTGCATTACGACGACGCGGGCGCCTCCGGCGACACCGGCGAAGGCGTGGAAGTGGTGGCCACTGCCGGCGAATCGCTGAGCGGCTACCGCATCCAGCTCTACAACGGCAGTACCCCGGGTGCGGCCACGGTCTACGCCACCACCGCGGTACCGGCCGGCAACCTGGTCAGCTGCGGCAGCCAGGTACGCATCGCCACGGTGAGCTACGCCAGCAACGGCGTACAGAACGGCCCCAACGACGGTGTGGCGCTGGTCGACCCCAACGGCCAGCTGGTGCAGTTCCTCAGCTACGAAGGCGCCATCACCGGCAGCGGCAGCGGCGGCGCCGCGGCCGGGGTCACCAGCCAGAACCTGCCGGTCAGCGAGAGCAACAGCAGTGCGGTCGGCAGCTCCCTGCAGCTCACCGGTACCGGCAGCAGCGCGGCCAACTTCAGCTGGGCCGGCTCGGCGGCGCAGACCTTCGGCGCGTGCAACCGCGGCCAGAGCTTCAACGGCAGCGGCGGTGGCGGAACCACCGGTGCCCCCAGCATCACCAGCACCACGCCTAGCCAGGGCGCGACCGGCTTTCCCGCCGCCGGCGACCTGAGCGTGGGTTTCAGCGAGGCGGTGACGCTGAGCAGCGGCGCCTTTGCGCTCAGCTGCGCCAGCTCCGGCACGGTGGCGCTCAGCCATCCAACCAGCGGCACCCGCTTCACCCTGTCCACCAATACCGCCTTGGTCGGTAGTGAGCGTTGCACCCTGGCGATCACCGCCAGCGCCATCCGCGATGCCAGCGGGCTGAGCCCGGCGGCCAATCAATCCATCGCCTTCACCGTGGCGACCGCCAGCGGCGGCGGCACCGGCTACTACGCGCGGGTGAACACCACCAGCCCCAGCCAGCTGCGCTGCTCGCTCAACGCCACCATCCGCGGCCACACGGTGTACCCGTACAGCGGCACCGGCACCAGTACCTGGACCATCCTGGAGATGGCCGACGAAGACCCCAACAACAGCGGCCGCATCCTGGACGCCTACCGCAACCGCAGCTACGCCAAGGTCAGCGACCGGGCCGGCACCGGCAGCGGGCTCACCTACAACCGCGAGCACACCTGGCCCAACTCGCTGGGCTTCGGCAGCGCCACCGGCGACCGCGGCCTGCCGTATGCGCCCTACACCGACACCCACATGCTGTACCTGACCAACACCACCTTCAACGCCGACCGTGGCAACAAGCCCTACGCCACCTGCACCAGCAGCTGCGGCGAGCGGGTGACCGAGGTCAACGACGGCAGCGGCGGCGGCAGCGGGCGCTATCCGGGCAATTCCAACTGGGTCCGCACGCCGGACGGCAACGGCGGCACCTTCGAGGTGTGGGGCCGGCGCAAGGGCGATATGGCGCGCGCGGTGATGTACATGGCGATCCGCTACGAAGGCGGCCTTGATGCGGCCACCGGCCAGTCCGAGCCGGACCTGGAGCTCACCGACGACCGCAGCCGGATCGTGCAGACCGCGTCCTCGCCCGCCTACATGGGCCTGCTGTCCACGCTGCTGGCCTGGCACCAGGCCGACCCGCCGGACGATGCCGAGCGGGCGCGCAACCAGGTGATCTTCAGCTTCCAGGGCAACCGCAACCCGTTCGTGGATCACCCCGAATGGGCCACCGCCGGCCTGTTCAATTCGGCCAAGCCGGCCAGTTGCCAGCTGGCCAACTGAGCGATACCGGCCCGGCGCCGGATGCGTCGGGCCGGTGCGCTGTGTGTGCGGAGCCGTTCTTGCGATGACCACGGTGCTGCTACGCCACCAGTGCGGGCACCGGAGTCAACCACCGCAGGGGGATCCCCTTGATCCGTGCTGATCCTTCGCCCCCCACTGGCACGCCAGCCGGGGGCGAACTGGATGCCGCGTTCCGGAACCCCCGGTCGATCCCCCGCAGGCAGGGGATTACACTGCCGGGTCCGATGACTGCCTCTTCCCTCCATTTGTTGCTCAGCACCTGCCCGGATGCCGACAGCGCCGAGCGCATCGCCCATGCCTTGCTGGACGAACGCCTTGCCGCCTGCGTCACCCAGCTGCCTGGCGTGCAGTCGCTGTATCGCTGGAACGGGGCGATCGAGCGCAGCAGCGAAGTGCAGTTGCTGATCAAGACCTGGGAAGACCGCCTGCCGGACGCCATCGCGCGGCTGCAGGCGCTGCATCCGTATGAACTGCCGGAGGCGGTAGCGGTCCACGCCAGCGCCGGGCTGCCGGCCTATCTCGATTGGGTCCGGGCCGAAACCCGCTAAGGAATCCTCAACCTCCATGAAGTCCCTGTCCCGCTGGATCGCCCGCCGCATGCTGTTGGCCGCCCCCCTGTTCGCCGCCTCGCTGGCGCTGGTGGCGCCCGCCGCGCAGGCGGTCAGCGAAGCCGACCTGCTGCCGGTGGACCAGGCCTTCGCGCTGAGTGCGCAGGCCGACAGCCGCGACAGCATTGCGCTGCAATGGAAGATCGCGCCGGGCTATTACCTTTATCGCCACCGCATCGGCGTCAAATCCGGCCAGGGCTTTGCCGCCGGCGAACTGACCCTGCCGGAAGGCGAGAGCAAGCACGACGCGTTCTTCGGCCAGGTGCAGACCTACCGCAAACTGCTGCAGGCCACCCTGGCCGGCAAGGCCGAGCCGTCGCTGCAGACCGCGGTGCTGCAGGTGCAGTACCAGGGCTGCGCCGACGCCGGCGTGTGCTACCCGCCGCAGCGCCGCGAGATCCGCGTCACCCTGCCCGGCGCACCGGCCGCCAATGCCGCCCCGCCGCGCGAGAACCTGGGCGCACTGGTGCCGCGCAACGCCTCCGGCCCACGGCTGTTCGGCGCCACCGGCCAGGCGGCCGGCATGGAGGCGCTGCCGCTGCCGGCCGAGCAGGCGTTCACTTTCGAAGCCATCGTCGGCGACGGCAACAGCCTGCTGCTGCGCTTCACCCCGGCGCCGGGCTACTACCTCTACCGCGACCGCACCTCGCTGGCACTGGAAGGCAGCAGCGGCGTGCGTACCGGCCTGCCGCGCTGGCCGCAGGGCAAGACCCACCGCGACGAGCACTTCGGCGATGTGGTGGTGTATTTCGACCAGGCCGAAGTCACCCTGCCGCTGCTGCGCGAGCGCGCCGACCCGGCTCGGGTGACCCTGGTGGCCACCTTCCAGGGCTGCCAGACCGATGGCATCTGCTATCCACCGATGACCCGCCGCGTGGCGCTGGACCTGCCCGCCGGCACGGTGTCGCCGCAGAACCAGGCGCAGGCCGCGCCGCTGATGATTTCGCCGCTGGCCGCCGGGCAGACGCCCGCCGAACCGGCCCCGCCCCAAGCCGCGCAGGGCGCGAGGCGTGCGACTGTCGACGCCTCGGCCGACAACCCGCAGCGCACCCAGCCGCCGCATACCGACAAGGGCCTGTTGGCGATGCTGGCGCTGGCGCTGTTGGGCGGGCTGGTGCTGAACCTGATGCCCTGCGTGCTGCCGATCCTGTCGCTGAAGGTGCTGGGCCTGGCGCACAGCGGCGAGAGCCGCAGCCACGCGCGCAGCCATGCCATCTGGTATTCGCTGGGCGTGCTGGTGTCCTTCGCTGCCATCGGCGGGCTGGTGATCGCGCTGCGCGCGGCCGGTCAGGCGGCCGGCTGGGGTTTCCAGCTGCAGCAGCCGTGGTTCGTGGCCGCGCTGGCCTACCTGATGTTTGCGGTCGGCCTGAGCCTGTCGGGCGTGTTCACCCTGGGCAGCAACCTGGGCGGCATCGGCCAGTCGCTGGCCGCGCGCAACGGCCCGCTGGGCGATTTCTTCACCGGCGTGCTGGCCTGCGTGGTCGCCAGCCCCTGCATCGCCCCGTTCATGGGCACCGCACTGGCGTATGCGTTCACCGCGCCGGCACTGCTGGCGATGCTGGTGTTCCTGGCGCTGGGCCTGGGCCTGGCGCTGCCATTCCTGCTGATCGGCTTCATCCCCTCGCTGGCCTGCCGCCTGCCCACGCCCGGCGCGTGGATGGAAACGCTCAAGCAGGTGCTGGCGTTCCCGATGTACCTCACCGCGATCTGGCTGCTGTGGGTGCTGGGCAAGCAGCGCGGCGTGGACGCAGTGGCGCTGATGCTGGTGGGCGCCACCTTGCTGGCGCTGGGCCTGTGGTGCTTCGAGCGCAGCCGCTGGAGCAGCCATCGCCCCGGCATGCGTCTGGCCGCGGTGATGCTGCTGCTGGCCATCGTGCCGGTGGTCGGCGTCACCCGCCTGCGCCTGCCGGCCGCCACCGCCGCCAGCGAAGGCGTGGTGGCGTTCTCGCCGCAGTTGCTGGACCGCCTGCGCGCGGACAACCGCGTGGTGTTCGTCAACATGACCGCCGACTGGTGCGTGACCTGCAAGGCCAACGAAAAGAACGTGCTGGGCAGCGCCGAATTCCGCGACGCCCTGCGCCGCGTGGATGCGGTGTACATGAAAGGCGACTGGACCAATGTCGACCCGGCCATCAGCACCTTCCTGGACCAGCACCAGGCCGTGGGCGTGCCGCTGTACGTGGTCTATGGCCCCGGCGCCCCGCCGGCGATCCTGCCCACCGTGCTGACCGGCGCGATCACCGAGGATGCGCTGCTGCGCGCGGCGCGCTGACGCAGCGGGTGAAGTAGCCGCGCATCCGGCGCGCCGCAGCGCCTGCGCAGTAGTGCGGGATGTTATGCGTGATCTGCGCTGGAGGGTGGGCGCCTGAATGCCGGCGCGCCCGTGCGTTGGCTGACAGCCGACTGTGATCCGTGTTGCCTCCGCCCTGCTGGCACCTCCGGCCTGCAGCGTGCAGGCGTAGTCGACGCATCTGCACTCCGGCATGGACGGCGATGCACGCCATCACCGGGCGACACCCGAACTGCCGCCGCGCGCACAGCGCGCCGACACGCAGCAGTGGACCATCCACTGACGGCACATCGATATCATTCAGTCGCCGGATGCATGCATCGGCGTGCAACGACGCGGTACTGCTGAACACACGCCCCGATCGGCGGCCGCAACCCGGCGCGGCCGTCAGGCCCGTCAAACCCGACCAGTCATGTCGCAATGCCCGCCGCGCCTGACGCCGCCGGCAACCACCGCAAGGATTCAATCAAACGTTTAAAACAGCTATAACTTCTGCTATCTGGACAGCATCGCCAGCATCGCGCAGACTTCCGGCCTTTCCGCTCCGCTGGATGTCATGGCCCACCTGCTGCTGCTGCATGGCCCCAACCTCAACCTGCTCGGCACCCGCGAGCCGGAGGTCTACGGACGTACCACGCTGGCGCAGATCGACGCCGCCCTGGTGGACCGCGCGCAGGCGGCCGGGCATGCGCTGAGCTGCCTGCAGTCCAATGCCGAACACATGCTGGTGGAGCGCATCCACGCCGCCCGCGAGGACGGCACCGCCTACATCCTGATCAACCCGGCTGCCTTTACCCATACCTCGGTGGCGCTGCGCGATGCACTGCTGGGCGTGGGCCTGCCGTTCGTGGAGATCCACCTGTCCAATCCGCATGCGCGCGAGCCGTTCCGCCACCGCAGCTATCTCAGCGACAAGGCCGACGGGGTGATCTGCGGCTTCGGTGCCGACAGCTACCGGCTGGCACTGGAAGCGGTGATCGCGCGCCTGGAGCGCGACGCATGACCCCTGCCATCCCGACGCCGCCCATCGCGCCGACGGGCCGACCCCATTCCGCCGGCACCCGCCGGCACTCTCCACCGATTCACCTCAAGAGGCCCTCATGGATCTCCGCAAAATCAAGAAACTGATCGACCTGCTCGAAGAATCCAATCTCGCCGAAATCGAGATCAAGGAAGGCGAAGAAAGCGTGCGCCTGGCCCGCGTGCCCAAGGGCACCCAAGTACTGAGCGCACCGGTGCAGCAGTACGCGCCTGCGCCGGCCGTGCAGGCGCAGGCACCGGCGGCGGCCAGCATGCCGATGCATTCGCCCACCGAGGCCTCCACCGGTGGCGCAAAGCACGCCGCCGCGCTGCCGGAAGGCCACGTGCTGCGCGCCCCCATGGTCGGCACCTTCTACACCTCCCCGTCCCCGGACAAGCCGGCCTTCGTCAGCGTGGGCCAGGCGGTCAAGGCCGGCGACACCCTGGCGATCATCGAGGCGATGAAGATGTTCAACCCGATCGAAGCCGACGTCTCCGGCACCATCGTCGCCATCCTCGGCGAAACCGGCCAGCCGGTGGAATTCGATCAGCCGTTGTTTGTGATTGGCTGAAGCGCCGGGATTCGGGAATCGTGATTCGGGATTCGCAAGAGCGACCACACGAGCGCCTGACAGTGTGGCGCGATGCGATGTCGCTCGTCGAAGCGATCTACCGCCTGAGCCACGACTTTCCTGATTCCGAACGCTTTGGGCTGACAGCACAGATGCGCCGCGCCGCGATCAGCATTCCATCCAACATTGCCGAAGGAGCTGCACATCGCTCCACGGCCGAGTACCTGCGCTATCTCTCGATGGCGCGCGGCTCATTGGCGGAGCTGGACACGCAATTGCAGATTGCAACGCGACTGCAGTTCGCGTCGCCCGATGCGGCAATTGCCGACCTGCTGAATCGCACGTTTGCCAAGCTCAACGCATTGATCCGCACGCTGGACGAGTCGCGACATCTCCGCGAACCCAGCGCCTTCTACGAATCTCCAATCCCGAATCCCCAATCCCATGCTAGATAAAGTCGTCATCGCCAACCGAGGTGAAATCGCGCTGCGCATCCTGCGCGCGTGCCACACGCTCGGCATCCGCACGGTCGCGGTGCATTCCACGGTCGACCGCAACCTCAAGCACGTGGCCATGGCCGACGAGTCGGTGTGCATCGGCCCGGCCGCCTCCAGCGACAGCTACCTCAACATCCCGGCGTTGATCGCCGCGGCCGAGGTGACCGATGCGCAGGCCATCCATCCCGGCTACGGCTTTTTGTCGGAAAACGCCGACTTTGCCGAGCGCGTGGAAGAATCCGGCTTCATCTTCATCGGCCCCAAGGCCGACACCATCCGCCTGATGGGCGACAAGGTCGAGGCGATCCGCGCGATGAAGGCCGCCGGCGTGCCGTGCGTGCCCGGTTCGGGCGGCCCGCTGGGCGATGACATCGTCGCCAACACCAAGGTGGCGCGCGAAATCGGCTACCCGGTGATCATCAAGGCCGCCGGCGGCGGCGGCGGACGCGGCATGCGCGTGGTGCATTCGGAAGCGGCGTTGAAGGCTGCGATCGAAACCACCAAGTCCGAAGCCAAGGCCGCTTTCAGCAACGATCAGGTCTACATGGAGAAGTTCCTGGAAAATCCGCGTCACGTGGAAATCCAGGTGCTGGCCGATGGCCAGGGCGGTGCGATCCATCTGGGCGAACGCGATTGCTCGATGCAGCGCCGCCACCAGAAAGTGGTGGAAGAAGCGCCGGCACCGGGCATCACCGAAGCACTGCGCAACGAGATCGGCCAGGTCTGCGTGGATGCCTGCATCCGCATCGGCTACCGCGGCGCCGGCACCTTCGAATTCCTGTTCGAAGGCGGGCGCTTCTACTTCATCGAAATGAACACCCGCATCCAGGTGGAGCACCCGGTCACCGAGCGCATCACCGGCATCGACCTGGTCTGCGAGCAGCTGCGCATTGCCGCCGGCCACAAGCTCAGCATCAAGCAGAGCGACATCGTGCTGCGCGGGCATGCGATCGAATGCCGCATCAATGCCGAAGACCCTGAAACCTTCATGCCCAACCCGGGCCTGATCACCGCCTTCCACCCGCCGGGTGGTCCGGGCGTGCGCGTGGATACGCACATCTACGCCGGCTACAAGGTGCCACCGAACTACGACTCGATGATCGGCAAGCTGATCGTGCACGGCCCGGACCGCGAGACCGCCATCGCACGCATGCGCGTGGCGCTGAGCGAGATGGTGGTGGACGGCATCAAGACCAACATCCCGTTGCAGCAGCGCATCATGCGCGACAAGGGCTTCCAGGCCGGTGGGCAGAACATCCACTACCTGGAGAAGCGCCTGGCCGAGCGCAAGAACAAGTCGATCGCGCTGGTCTGATCGCACCGGCCAGTGCACCGCGCAACAAGCCCGGGAAACCGGGCTTGTTGCGTTGTTGCCCGGTGCATCGCGGCGGCAGTGCCTCATGCAGGCCAGCCGACCTGTGCGTAGGAGCGCACCCGGGCGCGACGGGCTTCACCGGTGCAGCCCGTCGCGCCCGGGTGCGCTCCTACGGGATCCTGGGTGCTACCGGATCCGCGGTGCCGGCTGCTGGCTGCCCCGCACCGGCACGATGCCGCTGGAGGAGGCCGGGTCGACCACGGTCATGGTTTCGGTGGAGCCATCCGGCCACACCACCTGGAAGGTGGAGCCGGCCGGCAATGTCGAAAACGGCATCGCGCTGCTGGCGCGGTACACCGCGGCCACCTGGCTGGCGCCATGCCGTCGCTGCTGTTCATCGGCGGCAACCGTGGTCGACTTGACCGACAGCGGCTGGTAGCGGTGATCGGCGGTATCGATCATCACGATGCCCACGGCCGCAGCCGAATACGCCACAAACAGCGCCACCCACAACCAGAACTTGGCGCCGTGCGCCCATCGACGGTAATTCATGACTGCGCTCCCGACTCGGATACCAGTGTATCGACCATCTCATCCACCCTGTCTGCTCCCTGCCGCGGTACCGCGGCATCGAATACGAACGACACAAAATCCTGCGCGCCTTCGCGCGAGCAGATGCCCGCGTTGGCGCAGTAACTGGTGACCAGCGTGCTGTCGGCGCTGCAGTCCAGGCCCAGCCGGCATGCGGCCACCTGCCAGGCGAGCTCGGCGAACTGGTCGCCAGCCACATACCCTTCCAGGCTGTCGTCGCCGCTGGCGCGTGCGCCCATTGCAGGCGACAGCGCCAGATACGCCTCCGGGTCGCGCGAGGCCAGCACGCGCTGCACCAGCGCGCGCTTGTAGGTCGGCGTTGCCTGCAGCGGCTCGCCCAGGGCCAGCAGGGCTGCCTCGGCGGCCAGGCTGCCGCCGCGCGCGGCGCGCAGGCGCTGCTGCGCAAGCAGGCGCGGGCTGAGCCCATCGCCGGGCGCGAAGCCGGCACAACGCTGCGCCACCCGATCACGTGCGGCGTGCATGGCTGCCACGCCCGGCGTGGCGTGCGCGGCGATCCACTCGCTATCGGCGGCATAACCGGCAGGGCTGGCGGCGTAGGGCGCGCAATAGTCGTAAACCCGGCTCAAACGCCACCCGGCCTGCGCATCGCCGGCGCGCACCTGCTGCCGCAACTGCTGCGCGTAGCGGTACAGATCCGGCTGCGCATCCACTGCATCGCGATACGGCAGATGCAGGGCGTTGCCGCGTTCAAGCTGCGCGCCAGATGCAGGCGCGACAGCTGCGACGTGCATGACGCCGTTGCCGAGCGGCGCAGCGTCGGTGGCCACCGCGGTAGGTTGCGCGCGCAGATGCCACCACCCTGCCGCCGCGAGCGCGACGGGAGCGAGCAACAGCCAGAGATGGCGGGCACGAGCAAGCGGCATGACAGCGGCAACCCAGCTGCGGACGCACCCGCAGCGACGGCGCGGAGTCTAGCACTCGGCTGTGCAGCCAGCCGCGGCCAGCGAGCACTGCCGCACAGGCCTGTAAGGGTGGGACATCCATGCGGTGACGATCTGCGCGAGATGGCTGTGAGTGGCGCGCCACGCATGTTTGGTTGCACGGCAACGCAACCAGCACTCTGGGCGGGCATGCGCGCACCTGTGCCTTCACGCGGCAGCGGGCCGGCGCGAATGGTCTACGATGCACGCCTTCACTGTTACCGATCGCCACGATGCCGTTTCTTGAACTGACCCTGCCCTGCTCCGAAGCCGCCCAGCCCCGCTTTCAGACCGCACTCGAAGAGGTCGGCGCGCTGGCGGTGACCCTGCTCGACGCCAATACCGATGGCAGCAACGACCACGCCATCCTGGAACCGGGCGTGGGCGAAACGCCGCTATGGCAGGAACTGGAGATGACCGCGCTGTTCGATGGCGAGAGCGATCCGCTGCAGGTGCTGGTTGCGCTGGAAGGGTTCGACCCGGAGCTGGACTGGGGCCAGGTGTCGTTTCGCATGGTCGAAGACAGCGACTGGATCCGCGCCTGGATGGATCTGTTCAAGCCAATGCAATTTGGCACGCGCACCTTCGTCGTGCCCTGGGATCAGGCCCTGCCCGAAGCCGCCAACACGCCCGATGCCGCCGTAGTGCGGCTGGACCCGGGCCTGGCGTTCGGCTCGGGCACACACCAGACCACCGCGTTGTGCCTGCGTTGGTTGGACAGCCTGGCCGGCAGCGGCGAACTGCAGAGCCGCCAGGTGCTCGATTTCGGGTGTGGCTCGGGCATTCTTGCGGTCGCCGCGCTGAAGCTGGGCGCCATCCACGCCGTCGGCGTGGACAATGACCCGCAGGCGCTGCTGGCCACCACCGAAAACGCGCAACGCAACGGCGTGGACGCACAGTTGGCCGTGTACATGCCGGAGGACGAGCCGGTGCAGACCTACCCGGTGGTGGTCGCCAACATCCTCGCGAAGTCGCTGGATGCGCTGGCCGAGCTGCTGGCCGCGCGCGTGGCTCCGGGTGGCCGCCTGGCGATGTCGGGCATCCTGCACGGGCAGGAAGACGAACTGATGGAGCGTTACGCCCCCTGGTTCGAGCAATTGCGTTGCGAACGCGAGGAAGACTGGATGCGCATCGATGGCGTTCGCCGCCACTGAGCCGACCAGGGCACGTCAGCTGCCTTGAGGTGAGTGCCTTGAGCAGAGTGCGCAGCGACCTGTGGCCGGCGACGCCAAGCCTACGCTGGCGGCCCCGGCTCCCCCCCCCGGCAGGTCGCGCAGCGCAGGCTCGGCATGTTACGGCCCACGCCCGGGGGGATGTTGCCGGATGGGTGGGCCGTCAACGGCCCGGGACGGCTCCGAACGCGCCCGACAAGGCGCTGTGGCGACAGCCACGCCGACGCCACGCAGCCCTGCTCCACTGCGCCTATGGCGGCATCTGCTTCGATGGCAGCGCATCCCGACCTGTCTGGCGTGCGCCAGGCGGTTACCGCTGCGGGCGGGCGGCGCGGATCTGCGCCGTGGTCACCGCATCGGCCACGCTGATCGCACGCAGCCGGGTCACCGGCTGCCAGCCATCGCGCTGCAGCGCGTCGCTGCGCCAGCGCCCGGCGTGCCGGCCCGCCCGCACACGCAACACCAGCTCGGCCACCAACAGCACCGCCCAGCCGCTCAGCGACCATGCCTGGGCACCGGCGAGCGCCATGCCGGCAGCCAACACCGCCAGCAGGCCCCCCTTTCCCAGCAGCGGCCACTGCCGATACCGCAGCGCCCAGCCACGCGGCGCCAGCGCCGCTGACCAGTGCGCCCCCTCGGCAACCGCGGTCCAGTGCTGGCCGCGTTGCCAGACCTGGTAGCAGGCGGCGCCCCGGAACCGCTGTACCGCCGGATCCAGCGGCGAATCGGCTCGCCACCGCAGCTGCGCCGGCGGCGTGTCTGCCGCTATGCGGTCAGTCCTGGAAGCGACAGGCTCGACCATGAACACTCTCCTTGAGTTCGCTGTGATCTCGTCGTCAGTGACATCTCGACAGTATCGCAAACATATACTTATATGAAAGACATACGAACTATCCCCAAGCGCTGCTAGGGCTATATCTCCCGGCCCTGTCCGTCTCCCATCCGGTGCCGTGTGAGCAAGCTGTACGAACGAGTACGCGAGGCCCGCAGCTTCACCAAGCTGACCCAGGAAGCCCTGGCCGGCGAGCTGGGCGTGACCCGCAGTGCGGTGGCGCAATGGGAGATGGCCGAAGGCACCGCGCCCTCGGTGGAAAACCTGATCGGCCTGGCCAAGCGCAGCGGCATGGCCTTCGAATACCTGGCCACCGGCCGCGGTGAACGCGTGTTCGGCCCGCCGGTGTTGGCCATTGCCGAAGAGCCGGCCCAGTACCGCCGCCTGGACGACCAGCAACGCGTGCTGCTGGCGCGCTTCGACACCCTGGCGCCGCGGCAACGCAGCGGGCTGCTGGATCTGTTGCAGGCCAAGGGGAAGACGCGGCGGCGGCGGTGAGATTCGGGATTCGGGATTCGTTAGGAGCCTGCGCCTGCGTGTTTTCGGGTGTGCGGCATTTCTGAAGTTGGCATGCGGGGTTGCAGTGCTCTCTGCCGTATCGGCGCGAGGCAGCCTCTCCAGGCGATGCTGCGCTACGCACCAACGTGACCTGCAGCTGGTAGTCGAAGTACTGGATGCGATGAGGCGCCGTGCCGGGACGTGGACGTTCGCACCCGAAGGCGCGCGTGGTTGAATAGGGTCTTCTCCGCTGCACGCCTGCCGATGTCCGAGACTCCGCCACCGCGCCGCCCCCTGGCCACGTTCCTGCATGCCACGCCCGCCGCCCCTGCGCTGATTCCGACGCCGGCAGTGCCGCCGGAACAGGCGCCACCCGCGCCGATGACCGAGCTGCCGCCGGCACCTGCCCAGGAACCGATACCGGCACCGCTTGCACCACGGGTCCCAGCACCCGGCAGCGACGTACCTGACACCGCGCGCGGTGGTGGCACGCAGGGTGCGCCGGTAGCCGGCGTCGCCGCCGGTCCAGTCGCAGCGCAGCAGGCGATGGCCAACCAGCACCTCACGACCACACCGCCGGCCGCCCAGGCGCCCCCTGTGGCGCCAGCCATCAAGGCGTCGGCTCCGACTGCGGACGCGTCTGTGGCACCTGTCTCGCCTCTGGCTTCTGCTTCATCCCCTGCCTCGCCGTCGGCGTCTGCCGCACCGCTGGCGTCTGCATCGCCAGCGGTGTCGGCCCAACCACCCGCATCGGCCGAAGACGCCTCTACCGCAGACCTGCACGCCCCTCCGACGACACCTGCCACCGGACGTGCCGACGCTGATGCAACATGGGGGCCGGATGCCACCGCCGTCCATCCGGGCACGCAAGCGCCTGGCGCCACGCCGCTGCTGCCGCTGCCCACGCCCAGTGCCCCGGCGTTTGCACGACGTGGTCTCGGCCGGCCGCGGCTGCGCGCCAGCGGCCGGCAATGGGCACTGCTGGTCGGCCTGGTGGGCGTGCTGGCCCTGCAGATCGTCATCGCCGACCGCGCGCACCTGGCCGGCGACGCACGCTGGCGGCCGGTGGTGAGCGCCGCCTGCACGGTGCTGCGCTGCAGCCTGCCGGCATGGCGCGAACCGGCCGCGCTGACCCTGCTCAACCGCGAGGTGCGGCCGATGCCCGGGATGCCCGGCGTGCTGCAGATCCAGGCCAGTTTCCGCAACGATGCGCGCTGGGCGCAGGCCTGGCCCTGGCTGCAGCTGTCGCTGTCCGACGCCGATGGCCGGGTGATCGGCACGCGCGTGCTGGCCCCGCAGGAGTATCTGGGGCAGGCGCCGGTCGAGCAGGACACGCTCGCACCCGGCCAGGCGGTGCAGGTGGCGTTTCGGGTGCGCGAACCGGCCGCAAGCACGGCTGCCTTCAGCTTCGATTTCCGCTAAGCGGCCGCAACCTGCAACCGATGGCCACATGGGCGTGGCGAGCGGAGAGGCCACGCGCTAGACTCACTTCCCCTCGCCGGCCACGCGCTCCGGCTTCGTGACACCGGGAACTTCTTTTGAACGCAGCCCCTTCTCGTCCTGACAGCAGTCGTGGCGCCCCCAAGTCGCCGCTGCGCGAACACGTGGCGCAGTCCGTGCGCCGTTATCTGCGCGACCTGGACGGCAGCGATGCGGACGACGTGTACGAGATCGTGCTGCGCGAAATGGAAATCCCGTTGTTCGTCGAAGTGCTCAACCACTGCGAAGGCAACCAGAGCCGCGCCGCGGCGATGCTGGGCATCCATCGGGCGACATTGCGCAAGAAGCTCAAAGAGTATGGGCTGACGTAAGCCGGGAATCGGGATTGGGGAATCGGGAATCGTAAGAGCGGCGCTGCAGCGCTGATGGGCGACGTGCGCGATGGTGTGCTCCGGCCTCTACGCCCAGCCATAGCGGATCAGATGGAAGAACACCGGGGCGGCGAAGCACACCGAGTCCAGGCGATCGAGTACGCCGCCGTGGCCTTCGATCATGTGGCCCCAGTCCTTGATGCCGCGATCGCGCTTGATCGCCGACATCACCAGCCCGCCGAAGAAGCCCATCAGGTTGGCCACCAGCGCCAGCCCGAATGCATGCCAGGGCGCGAACGGGGTGATCCACCACAGCGCCATGCCGAGCAGGCTGGCCGACAGCACGCCGCCGATAAAACCCTCCACCGTCTTGGACGGCGACAGCTTCGGCGCGATCAGGTGCCGGCCGGCCAGCTTGCCCCACACATACTGCAACACGTCAGAGGACTGCACCACGATCACCAGGAACGCGATCAGCAGCAGGTTGCGCCCGGCATAGCCGGGGATCTCAAGGTTCAACAAGGCCGGCACGTGCGAGATGCAGAACACGCAGATCATCAGGCCCCATTGTACCTTGGCGGTGCGCTCCAGATAGCGCGTGGTATCGCCGCCGATGGTGGCCAGGATCGGCAGCACTAGGAACGCGTAGACCGGAATCAGCAGCGTGTACATGCCGTACCAGCCGGTCCACACCAGCCCGTACTGCCAGGGCAGCACGATGTAGAACGCCGCCAGCAGCGCATAGTAATCGCCGCGCCGGGTGGGCGTGAGCGTGATGAACTCGCGCAGCGCAAACAGCGACACTAATGCAAACAAGCCGATCACCCCGGCGCGCCCGAAGACGAACGCGATACCGACCACTCCTGCCATGACCCACCACGCGCGAATGCGTGCGACCAGGTTGTCCAGCACTGCGCTCGGGCGTTCGCGTGCGCGCCAACGCAGCGTTTCGGAAATCAGCGTGGCAACGATCAAAACCAGCGCGATGCCGCTGAACAACCACAGCGTCTGCTGATGCATCGAAGACTGCTGCAACTGCCCGCTGTACGGATACAGGCTCATGCGCGCGCCTCCAGCTGGTCCGGTGACAACGCCAGCAGCGCCTCACGCGCACGCGCCAGAAACGCGTCCCTGTCTTCGTCGGCATCCAGCCGCAACGGTGCACCGAAGGTGGTGGTGCACAACAGCGGCAGCGGCAGCCACTTGCCCTTGGGCATCACCCGCTTGAGGTTGTCGATCCACACCGGCACGAACTCCAGTTCCGGGCGTTGCCGCGCCAGGTGATACAGCCCGCTCTTGAACGGCAGCACGCCTTCGTCGGGATTGCGCGTGCCCTCTGGAAACAGGATCAACGAATCGCCGGCATCCACTGCATCGCACAGGCATTCGATCGGGTCGCGGGTGCGCCGCGCCGCATCGCGTTCGATCAGCACGCCATTGAACACCGCATGGATCAGATAGCGCCGCAGCGCAGTGCGTTGCCAGTAGTCGGCCGCGGCCACCGGGCGCACTTCATGCCGCAGGCTGGCCGGCAACGACGACCAGATCAGCACGAAATCGCCGTGGCTGGCATGGTTGCCGTAATACACCCGGCGCTCGTTGGATGGCGCGCAGCCGCGCCACAACGCGCGTGCGCCGGTGAGCGTGCGGATGGCGCCGCTGCAGGCGCGTGCGATCAAGCGGGCAATCATGTCTGCTCCAATGTGCGCACGATCGTGCGCAGCCGTAACACCACCGTCAGCAATGCACCGGCGATCAGCACCGCCAGCGCTCCGATCAGCACCCAGGCCGCGCTGCGCGGCTGGCCCATCCATTGCAGCGGCAGCGCCAGCAGCGCCGCCAGCGACAACCATTGCATGCGCTGCACGCGGCTCATCGGCCCCTGCCGCGGCTCCGGCGTGCCACAGGCCAGGCCCGGCATGCGCACATAGGCGGTGGCCACGCAGCACAGCGCTGCGGCCCATCCCAGCTGCGCGGCCCACGGCAGGCCCGCCTGCAGCCCATACCCCAGGCCCACGCACACCAGCACGTCGGACAGGCGATCCGGCGCGTCGTTATAGACCTCGCCCGCACGCGAGATCATGTGCGCCTGACGCGCCAGCACACCATCCATGCGATTGCACCACAGCCGCCCCTGCAGACCGAGCACCGCCAACAGCAATGGCATCACCCCTTCGCGTGCGGGAGCATTCAAGCCAACGTAGAACATCAGCCCTGCCATGGCGGCAAAGGCGATACCCACCCACGACACGCCATTGGGCGTGGCCCCACGCCCGCGCAAGGCGCGTGCCCAGCGTCGCCGCCATTGCTGCTGTTGCCGTCCGCGTTGCATCAGTCGCCTCCTCCGCCGCAGCCACCGCAGCCGCCACCACCGTCGCCGCCCCCATCACCGCCGTTGTCGCCCCCACCTCCACCACCGCAACTGCCGCTGCCACTGTCACCACCGTGGCCATGCGGCGCACGCAGGCTGTGGTAGTCCGCCCAGGGCGTGCCGATCAGCACCACCGTGCCGTACAGCGCCAATATGTCGCCAGGATCGCCGCCGGTACTCGCGGCATCGCGCGGCTGTGCCTGACGCAGCGCCTCCAGGCGCGCGTCGCCGGTCAGGGTGCGCCGCACGCGCACCAGCGCAAATCCCAGCACCAGCAGCGTGACCAGCACCATCAGGCAGAGCAGATACCCGACCGGGTGATGGTCCTGCACGCCAATGATCAGCTTGCATAGGCCCAGCAGCCACACCAGCGCCACCGGCACGGTGCACGCCAGGCGCACCATGTACGACGCCCAATGGCTCAGCCACAGGCCCTTGTCGATCAGGCGCTGCTGCAGCGGTGCGGCCAGCGCGCGTAACTCGCGCAGGGCCAGCACCGGGTCCTGCGTGCTGCGCAGGATCTGCAGCGCCGGTTCCAGCGCAGGCGGCACCGCCACCTGCGGATGACAGCGCACCCGTTGACGGGCCGGTCGCGCTTCATCGCGATCCAGAGACACGGCATTGCGCACCAACAACGCGGTGAACCACAGGTCGGCCACGCGATCGGCACCGCCGCTCAGATAGGCCAGCTCGCCGGGCTCCAATGCTCCGGCGGTGCGACCGCGCCGCAGCACCCGCCGCAACCCCGCCGCCATTGACCAGGCCAGGCCAATCAGCGTGATGAACACCGGCAGGAAATAGGCGCCGCGCCAGTGCAGCAGTGACACGGCATTGCCATTGGCCGAGCGGCAGACCATCGCCACGATCGCCGCGGCGATTGCCCACCCGATCACCGCACGCGGCGAGCCGCGCCCGGACCGCCGCGGTGTGCCGCGCAAGGCCTGCAAGGTGGTTTCGGCGCTGTCGCCGCGCGCTGGCGGCCACCACCGCGCCGGTGGCTCGCCGAAGTGCAGGCGATAACGTGCCAGCGTCCGCTGGTATTGCGCCCGAAACTGCGCCTGGTCGCCCGCGTCCCCGCGACCGGGTTGATGATGCAGGGTGGTCTGCAGGGCGGTCTCAACTTGCAAGTGCAACACGTGAGTTGAATTGAGCGATCTCTTCTTCCAGCGCCTGGTTCGGCGTCTTCCAGCCAAGCGTCTGCCGTGGCCGGGCGTTCATCAGGTCGGCGACGTTGTTGAGATACTCCTGGCTCGCCTTGGACAAGTCCGCGCCTTTTGGCATGAACTGGCGCAGCAGGCCGTTGGTGTTCTCATTGCTGCCGCGCTGCCAGGGCGCATGTGGATCGGCGAACCAAAGATCGATGTTGAGCCGCTTCATCAGCTCTGGATAACACGTCATCTCGGTTCCGCGGTCATAGGTGAGGCTTCCCAGTAGGAAACGCGGCAGCTTCTTCATCTGTCGCGTGAAGCCCTCCAGCGCATCCTGTGCAGTACAGCCATCCATCTTGCACAGCACCACAAAGCGCGTCTTTCGCTCCACCAGCGTGCCTACGCACGAGCGGTTGAAAGCCCCTTTGATCAGGTCGCCTTCCCAGTGCCCAGGAATCAAGCGCTGCGCCACCTCTTCAGGCCGATGGACGATACGCAGCTCCTCCGGCACCCACGTGCGCTTGGCAGCGGTTGTACGGCGCAAGCCTCGCGTCGGCTTGTGCTGACGAAGCGCCTCCACAAGCTCTTTCTTCAAACCACCACGCGGATGCGCGTAGATAGCGGCGTAGATTGTTTCGTGACTCACGCGTTGACTTGGATCATCCGGATGCATGGCCTTGAGCTTGGCAGCAATTTGCTGGGGCGACCAACGATACAGAACCAAGTCGTCACGCACCTGCTGAAAGAGCGCACTGCCTTCAACAAGCCGGCGCCTTCGAACGCACGCTCTGCGGCGCAGCCGATAGTTGCTGGCTGCGCTGGTTGCCGCATAGACAGGTTCGCCCTGTCGCCTTATCTCGCGCGACAGGGTGGACGCACTGCGATTGAGTCGCCTTGCAATGGAGTTGATGCTCATTCCATTACCGAGTTCAATTTGAAGCAAAGCGCGTTCTTCGGAACCCAGGTGCCTGTACTGTGTGCCCATGCCGCTACCCTACGTCAAAGCGGGGTGTTGCACTTGGAAGTTGAGTCTAAGCAGCACCTGCGGGCAGAACCGCTGCCAGTACTCGCGGGTGTCGGTCAGATGCGTGTGCCAGACCTGATCGACCAGCGGGCTGGGCGTGACATCGCGGGTGTCGGTGCAGGCCAGAAAGCAGAACCGCCGGTACTCTTCCACCAGTTCCTGCGCCTGGGCCACGCTGCAATGCGCCTGCCTGGCCACGCGCTGGATGAAGGCCGGCAGCGCCTGTTCGTCCTCGCCAAAGCGGTCACTGCGCAGCCGTTGCCAGAGCGCCAGCTGCGCCGGCGTGGCCTGCAGCGGCTCGCGCTGCCCGGGGTCTTGCGTGCTGCTCATCGGAGGATCCTCAAGGCCAATGCCGCCGCGAACACCAGCAATTGCGCCATCACGCTTGCCAGCTGCCAGCGCAGCAGGCCACGCATGCCGTTCCAGCGCGCTGCCCAGTCGCGGCTGGATGGCGGTGTCGCCACCAGGCCAACGGCGTGCATCGCTGCATCGAGCTGCTGCGCGGCGTCCTGCTCGCTGCCGCCTTGCCCGAGATGCGCGATCGTGCCCTCCAGCAGATCCGCATCCAGGCCCACCCGAAACGCCCAGTAGCGTTGCACCACGCCAGCAATGGCGCTCAATGCATAGCTGACCTGGATCAACGGCGGCGCGTCGGCGACGCCGAGCAGGGCGATCGCCGCCGCCAGCAGCACCAGCGAAAAGCGATCCAGCGTTGCGCCCTGGCGCAGCACGGCGCGCATGGTGGCCAGCGTCATCAGGGAGGTGGTCATCGCGGTCTCCGGTCGGGCATATCCTCGAAACTGTCGTCGCCACTGCAGGCCGCCACGATGGCCGTGCGATGGGCGCGCCCAAGCACGATCGTCGGGCGCACCGCGTGCAGCTGCGCAATGGCCGCATCCACGTCCCGGGCGCGGCCGCTGCGCACCAGCCAGCTTGCAACGCTGGCCGCACTGCGCGAATAGCCCAGCGCGCAACACACCAGCACCGCCCCCTGGGCGCGGGCGGCTTCGATGGCATCTGCGGCTGCCGCCAGGCTGGCCGGCGCAGGCGGTACCAGATCCAGCATCGGAAGGACCTGGTCGTGCGGGCGTGCCGCGTGCAGCGACAGTTCGGCGCTGAGATCCACCACCGCGGCAAACCCGGCGCGCTGCGCGGGCAGCGGAATGCGGCCTAGCCACACGTCATCGCAGACCTTGCGCGGCAGCGGGTCGCAGCGCGTCCACACCCGCGAGTTGCACCAGGCGGCCAGCAGATACGGCGCGAACAACCAGTGCGCAGCAAGACTCAGCCGCCCATCGCTGCGTTTTTGAAAACCGAGCGGGCCAAGCAAAGCATAGTTCAATGCAACCAGGCCCAGCGACAGGCTCAGCCACAGCGCCCACCAGCCGGCGCCACCGCTCCATCGCGCAAGCGCCATGCTGATGAGCGCGCCCGTCAGGTACGCCGCAGCCAGCTGCCAACGGCGTGCCTCGCGCGCCGGCCGCGCCTGTGCCAAGGGCGCGGCACTGCGCTCGGGCCACAGCCACACGCACAACCAGCCCACCGCCAGTCCGGTAGGGATATCCACGAAGTGATGCTGATAGGTCGTCAGCACCGACACCCCGATCAGCGCGAACCAGCCATGCAGCAGCCAGAGCCATGCGCCGTGCAGATGCTGCCCATAGCGCACCCACAACACCACCAGCAACACGATGTGCAGCGATGGCGCCTGGTTGAAGGGTTTATCGAAGCCCAGCAACACCGCGAACAACCAACCGAATACGCCGTCGGCTTCCGGCCGCACGAAGCTGTAGCGCAACGGCCACAGCAAAAAGCAGGCGACGCAGAGCAGCTGTGCACCGAGCAGGCGCAGCGCATGCGTATCCAGTTCGCGCCGGGTACGGCAGACGAAGAACGAGGCGGCATAGAACAGGTCGATCGACCAATACGGCACGATGGTCCACGGCCAGAACGGCATGCCGTGTTCCCAGTCGAACACCACCGAAGGCACGCTGTCCGCGCACCCGGCCAGGGCATTGGCCAGGCCGTAGCTGAGGAAGAAGAACGGCCCCAGCACTGCCAGCCACAGCGCGGCACGGCCGGTCGGACGCGTGCCTGGCGTCATGCCTGGATCCGCTGCGCCAGCGACACGGTGAAGATGCCGAATGCATCGATACGCTGCGCCAGCTTGCGAAACCCGGCCGCTTCCACCAGGCCATCCATCTCCTGCTGGCTGCGCCGGCGCATCACCCAGGCCACGCCATCGCGGTGACTGGTCAGCGCGCGCGCAATGAACTCCAGTTGCGGATGCCACGGCTGGCCGGTGTAGAGCAGATAGCCACCCGGCTGCACTGCGGCGGCCAGGCCGGCGAGCGAGCGCGCCACCTGATCGTTATCGGCAAACAGCTCGTACAGGCCCGACACCACCGCCAGGGTCGGCGCCGGCTGCACCGCCGCCAATGCCGCCGGGTCGAAGGCATCGCCGTGTTCGAAGCGGGCGATATCACCTGCGCCCAGGGTGCGGATCAACGCACTGCCCTGGGTCACGTTGAGCGGGCTGAAGTCGCGCAGCACGATCGCATCGGCACGGTGCGCACCGCTGCCCAACGCTTCCAGCACGTAGCGGCCATGGCCGGCAGCCACGTCCAGCACGCGCACCGGCTGGTCGGCCTGGCGCAGACGGCTGGCCGCATCGCACAGCAACTCGCCCAGGTGCGCGCCGCGGATACGGATGCCACGCCAGCCGATCGCATCGAGATAATTGCGATCGATCAGGCGACCCAGCAGACCGCGTCCGCGTGCCTGATTGCGATAGATGTAGTCGAGGGTGCTGCCGGAATCGAACCCGGTCTGCAGGCCCAGCGCGATGCCCTCGGAGAGCGTGCCGCCCACGCGCAGGCCGGCACGCACGCCGCGCCAACGCAGATCCTGCAGGCTGTTGCGTTGCGGCGGCCAGGCCAGCCGCTCGGCTTCATCGAAACTGGGCCCGGCACGATGCGCATCGCACAGGTCGGCGCGCATGGGCGGCTGTTCAAAGCGTGCCTGCACGAACGCGCGAATCGGCGCGATCGCCAGCGCGCGGTCGCGCTCGCCCAGGGTGTCGTGGAAGAACCCGGGCAACCAGTGGCGTTGCTTGATCGGCGAGCGCAGGTTTTCGTAAAAGCGGTCCTGCGGGCCGCGATGCACCACGACGTCCGCGCCGGAGACCAGCAACTGGGTCGGCACGGTGATCGCCTGCGCATCGGCCACCACGCGATCTGCCGCCGCGTACAGGCCCAGCAGCACGCGTACCGAGATCGGGCGGGTGATCAACGGGTCGCTGCGGTAGCTTTCCACGCGCTGCGCGTCATGCGTCAACCACTGCGGCTTGACGTAGCTGTTGACGAAGAAATTGCCGCGCAGCGCATGCATGAGCGTCAGCCCTGCGCGTGCGAACGGCACGTACAGCTTGACCTTGAACGCCGGCGAGGCCAGCACCAGCGCGCGCAGTGGTGGCGCGTAGTCGTGCACCCAGGTAGCCGCGACCACCGCGCCCACGCTTTGCGCGATCACCGCGATGTCCTGCACCGCGATGCCGTACACGCTGCCGATGTGCGCGATGAAACTGTCCAGATCGCGCACCAGCGCCTCGAAGCCGGGCGCATCGCCGCGCGCGCCCGGCGAGCGGCCATTGCCGCGCGCATCCCAGGCGAAGAACTGCACATCGGGCAGATCCAGCTCCTCGGCAAGATGCATCACCCGGCCGGAATGCTCATGCCCGCGATGCAGCAGCACTACCGCCTTGGGCGCCGCGCCTGCCGCCGCTGCCGGCCAATGCCGATAAAACAGCGAGGCACCGTCGAAACTGGCGAACTGCCGCTCTACAACCTCACGCATGGGATCATCCTGAAAGAGAACAGTGGTGATGCAGCGGTCGTGCCGATGACGGCGCGGCCGGAGATTTTCTGGGCGACCGCGGCGCGCTCAGCCGGCCGGCGCCTCTGCCAGCCCGGCATGCACCCGCCGCCCTACCGTGGCCAGGCAGGCAATGCACAGCGCCATGGCGACCCAGGTGACGCCACGCGGCCCCAGCAGGCCGCAGGCCAGGCCCAGCCCCACCACGCCGATGACGAAGGCACGGTCGCTCTTGCCCATCGGCCCGTCGTAGCGGCGGCTGGCACCGACCATCAGCCCGAGCACGCCGGCGTATTCGGTCAGCGCCGCCAGCAGCGCAAACAGCCACAGCCAGTGCGTGCCCACGCCCGGCACACCGAGCAGGCTCAAGTACAGCGCTGCATCGGCCACCACGTCGCACACCTCGTTGAGGTAGGCGCCCAGCCGCGACTGCTGGCCGAACTCGCGCGCCAGCATGCCGTCGATGGCATTGAGGCCCATGCGCAGCAGCATCCACACCGGCAGCAGCAGATAGAGCCAGGGCCAGCTGGCGCCGGAGCGGTAGACCACTGCTGCCACCAGCAGCGATACCGCTGCCGCGGTGAGTGTCACCTGGTTGGCGGTGATGCCGCCGCGGTGGAGCGCGCCCACCATGGGCCGCAGCAGCGCCTGGAAGCGTCCCTTCAATGCATAGATCGAGGCCATACGGGGGTGTTGAGTCCATTCGTGCGCTTGCGCAGCCTACAATATCGGCTGCTCCGCTTCGACATCCCCCACCGATGGCCACTGATTTCCTGCCCGTGCGCCGGGCCCTGCTCTCCGTTTCCGACAAGACCGGCCTGATCGACCTGGCCCGCGCGCTGGTGGCGCGCAACGTCGAGCTGCTGTCCACCGGCGGCACCGCCAGGGCGATCCGCGAGGCCGGCCTGCCGGTCAACGATGTGGCCGATCTCACCGGCTTCCCGGAAATGATGGACGGCCGGGTCAAGACCCTGCACCCGCTGGTGCACGGCGGCCTGCTGGGGCGTGCCGGCATCGATGAAGCAGTGATGGCCGAGCACGGCATCGTGCCGATCGACCTGCTGGTGCTGAACCTGTATCCGTTCGAGTCGGTGACGGTGAAGGCCGATTGCACCCTGGCCGACGCGGTGGAAAACATCGACATCGGCGGCCCGGCGATGCTGCGCAGCGCGGCCAAGAATTTCGCGCGCGTGGCCGTGGCCACCGATCCGGCGCAGTACGCCGACCTGCTGGCCGAGCTGGAGGCCAACAACGGCCAGCTGTCGGCGGCCAAGCGCTTTGCGCTGTCGGTGGCCGCGTTCAACCGCGTGGCGCAGTACGACGCGGCGATCAGCAACTATCTGTCGGCGGTGGCCGACAGCGCCGAACCCGTGCCCACGCGCAGCCCGTTCCCGGCGCAGATCAATTCCAACTTCATCAAGGTCATGGACCTGCGCTACGGCGAAAACCCGCACCAGTCCGGCGCGTTCTACCGCGACCTGTATCCGGTGCAGGGCACGCTGGCGACCTTCCAGCAGTTGCAGGGCAAGGAACTGAGCTACAACAACCTGGCCGATGCCGATGCGGCGTGGGAATGCGTGCGCCAATTCGACGCGCCGGCCTGCGTGATCGTCAAGCACGCCAATCCCTGCGGCGTGGCAGTCGGCGTGGCCTGCGGCGATGCCTACGAGCTGGCCTATGCCACCGACCCCACCAGCGCCTTCGGCGGCATCCTGGCCTTCAACAAGACCCTCGATGCAGCCACGGCCAAGGCCATTCTCGATCGCCAGTTCGTCGAAGTGCTGATCGCGCCCGACTACGAGGCCGGCGCGCTGGAATACGCCACCAAGAAAGCCAACGTGCGCGTGCTCAAGATTCCGCACGGTAATGGCCTCAACAACTACGACACCAAGCGGATCGGCTCGGGCCTGTTGATGCAATCGGCCGACAACCGCGGCATGTCGCTGGGCGAATTGAGCGTGGTCACCCAGCGCGCGCCCAGCGAGGCGGAACTGGGCGATCTGCTGTTCGCCTGGCGCGTGGCCAAATACGTCAAGTCCAACGCGATTGTCTACGCCAAGGACAGCCGCACCATTGGCGTGGGCGCCGGGCAGATGAGCCGCGTGGTCAGCGCCAAGATCGCCGCGCTCAAGGCCGAAGAAGCCAAGCTCACGGTGGCCGGCTCGGTGATGGCATCGGATGCGTTCTTCCCGTTCCGCGATGGCATTGATGCTGCGGCCGCGGCCGGCATCAAGGCGGTGATCCAGCCGGGCGGTTCGATGCGCGATGGCGAAGTGATCGCCGCCGCCGACGAACACGGCATCGCGATGGTGTTCACCGGCGTACGGCATTTCAGGCACTGACGTGCCGGGATTCGGGAGTGGGGATTCGGGAGTGGCAACGTCGCTCTGGTCTCTCCTGTTTCCGGTCTCTGCCTTGCTTCAAGCAATCTTCAATCACGACTCCCCAATCTCGGCACTTACATGAAAATTCTCGTCATCGGCTCCGGCGGCCGCGAACACGCCCTGGCCTGGAAGATCGCCCAATCCGCACGCGTCAGCGAGGTGCTGGTGGCGCCGGGCAATGCCGGCACCGCCCGCGAGGCCAAGTGCCGCAACGTCGCGATCAAGGTGGATGACCTGGATGGCCTGCTGGCGCTGGCGCAGCGCGAGGCCGTCGCGCTCACCGTGGTCGGGCCGGAAGTGCCGCTGGTGCTGGGCGTGGTCGACCGCTTCCACGCGCTGGGCCTGCGCATCTTCGGGCCCACCGCCAAGGCCGCGCGGCTGGAAGGCAGCAAGGCCTTTGCCAAGGACTTTCTCGCCCGCCACAGCATTCCCACCGCGTATTACGCCGTGCACACCGAGGTGGACGCGGCACTGGCCTACGTGCGCGACAAAGGCGCGCCCATCGTGGTCAAGGCCGATGGTCTGGCCGCCGGCAAGGGCGTGATCGTGGCGATGACCTTGGCCGAAGCCGAAGACGCGGTACGCGACATGCTCTCGGGCAATGCGTTCGGCGACGCCGGTGCACGCGTGGTGATTGAGGAATTCCTCGATGGTGAAGAAGCCAGCTTCATTTCCATGATCGATGGCAGACACGCCTTGCCGATGGCCACCAGCCAGGACCACAAGCGCGTCGGCGATGGCGACACCGGTCCCAACACCGGTGGCATGGGTGCCTACTCACCGGCGCCGGTGGTGACGCCGCAGGTGCATGCGCGGGTGATGCGCGAAGTGGTCGAGCCCACCGTGCAGGGCATGATCGCCGACGGCGTGCCGTTCACCGGGTTTCTCTATGCCGGGTTGATGATCGATGCGCACGGCGCACCCAAGGTGATCGAATTCAACGTGCGCTTCGGCGACCCGGAGACCCAGCCGGTGATGCTGCGCCTGCAGTCGGACCTGGTGGATCTGGTCGAAGCGGCCATCGACGGCACGCTCGACCGCACGCAAGCGCAGTGGGATCCGCGTCCGTCGCTGGGCGTGGTGATCGCGGCCAGGCCGTATCCGGAGACGCCGGTCACCGGCGAGGTCATCCATGGCCTGGACGCGGTGCCCGCCAGCGCCAAGGTCTTCCACGCCGGCACCGTCTTGAATGGCGACGGCCAGGTGGTCAGCGCCGGGGGCCGCGTGCTGTGCGTGGCCGCGCTCGGCGACAGCGTGCAGGATGCGCAGCGCACCGCCTATGCCGGCCTGCAACCGATCCATTGGCCCAACGCCTTTCAGCGCAGCGACATCGGCTGGCGTGCGATTGCGCGCGAGCGCGACGCGCAGGGCTGAGCCGCGTCCTTCCCCCGCCGGCGGGGGAAGGTGCCCGAAGGGCGGATGGGGGCAAGCACGGACATCCGCTGGTTGTCGGCCGAATAGAGCAACAGCTCGCTGGTGGTCGTCGAGAAGGCAGTGTTCAACAGGTTGCAAGGTCACCAAGCGCGGTAAGCGGCCGTGCAGCGGGGCTGCGGCGCAATCGCGCACGCCGCTCCAGTCCGCACCCATGCCGGCTACTGACAAAGGACTAGCCCCTGTCCACACCGGCAGCGTGCGCGTGCGGCAATAATGCCGGTCACGCCTGCCCTTGCCGAGACCGTGGCCACCACTTCCTTCGAATCCCGCCTCAGCCGCTTGTGGGCCCATGAAAAGGCCAGCTACGGCCTGCGTGTGTTCATCGCACTGGCGGTGGCCCTGGGCGTGTGCTGGCACCGGCAGGAACTGACCGCGGTGCCGGCGCTGTTCCTGGGCATCATCGCCAGCGCCATCGCCGAGACCGACGACAACTGGCTGGGCCGCATCAAGTCGGTGCTGCTGTCGTTGCTGTGTTTTGCCGCTGCCGCAACGGCCGTGACGCTGCTGTTCGCCTACCCGCTGCCATTCGTGACCGGCATGGCGCTGGCCACCTTCTCGCTGACCCTGCTCGGCGCGCTGGGCGAGCGCTATGCCTCGATCGCGCAGGCCACGGTGGCCTTGTCGATCTACGCCATGATCGGCATGGATCAACATGGCAGCCACGATCCGCGCATCGCCTGGCAGGGCGCAGCGTTGTTGATGATCGGGGCCGGCTGGTACGGCGTGCTGTCGATCCTGTGGACCATCCTGTTGGCCAACCGCCCGGTGCGCGAGCGGCTGTCGCGGCTGTTCTTCGAGCTGGGCCTGTATCTCAGGCGCAAGGCCGATCTGTTCGAACCGGTGCGGCAAAGCGACCTGCATGCGCGCCGGCTCGCACTGGCCGAGCAGAACGCCCGCGTGGTGGCCGCGCTCAACGCTGCCAAGACCGCCATCATCAGCCGCTTCGGCCGTTCCGGCCGGCCGGGCGTGCAGTCGGGCCTGTATTTCCGGCTGTATTACATGGCGCAGGAATTCCACGAGCGCGCCAGTTCCTCGCATTATCCGTACGAGGCGCTGACCGACGCGTTCTTCCATAGCGATGTGCTGTACCGCTGCCAGCGCCTGCTCGCGCTGCAGGGCAAGGCCTGCGCGGCGCTGGGCGAAGCGATCCGCCTGCGCCAGCCATTCGACTACGGCGACAACAGCCGCCTGGCCACCGAAGACCTGCGCCAGTCGCTGGAATACCTGCACGCGCGCGCCGATCCGGCGCTGACGCGCCTGCTGGGCGCACTGGAGCTGCTGGTGACCAACCTGCAGACCATCGAACGACGCCTGTCCGAAGCGGCGCAGTCCGATTCCACCAGCAACCAGATCGATACCCGCCTGCGCGATTCTTCGCCGCACACCCTGCGCGAAATGGCCGCGCGCCTGGGCCAGCAACTCACCCCGGGCTCGGTGCTGTTCCGCCACGGCCTGCGCATGGCCATCGCATTGGTGGTGGGCTATGCGGTGATGCAGTCCATCCATGCCGACAACGGTTACTGGATCCTGCTCACCACCGCATTTGTCTGTCGTCCCAACTACGGCGCCACCCGCCTGCGGCTGGTGCAGCGCATTGCCGGCACCCTGGTCGGCCTGGTCGCCACCTGGGCACTGATGCAGCTGTTCCCCAGCACGCAGGTGCAGCTGCTGCTCGCATTGGTGGCCACGCTGGTGTTCTTCATCGCGCGTACCGACCGCTACATGCTGGCCACCGCCGGCATCACGGTGATGGCGTTGTTCTGCTTCAACCTGCTCGGCAATGGGTTCGTGCTGATCTGGCCACGCCTGATCGACACGCTGATCGGTTGCGTAATCGCCGCGGCCGCCTCGTTCCTGATCCTGCCGGACTGGCAGGGGCGCCGCCTCAACCAGGTGATGGCCACGGTACTGGCCAGCTGCGCGCGCTATCTGGCCCAGGTGCTGGAGCAATACGCCAGCGGCATGCGCGACGACCTGCCCTACCGCATCGCGCGCCGCGACATGCACAACGCCGATGCCGCGTTGTCGGTGGCCTTGTCCAACATGCTGCGCGAGCCGGGCCGCTACCGGCGCAACCTGGAAGCAGGGTTCCGCTTCCTGGCGCTGTCCAACACCTTGCTTGGCTATCTCTCCGCGCTGGGCGCGCACCGCGCCGCGCTGGAGGGCGAACACGATACCGCCATCGCCCGGGCCGGCGACTATCTGCAGCGCGCGCTCGGCTCGCTTGCTACCGCATTGGGCCAGCGCCAACCGCTGCCGCTGCACGACGAAAGCGAAGACCTGGCCATGGCCGAAGCGCTCGAACTGCACGCAGTGCAGCTGCCGCCCAAGCAGCGCCTGGTGCGCGACCAACTGGCGCTGACCCTGCGCCTGCTGCCCAAGCTGCGCGCTGCAGCGCTGGCGGTCACCGAGGCACCGGCCGACAACGCCGCTCCCAAGGCGTTGCAGCGCGCGTAGCCCGCGGCCCGAATGCCGCCAGCGCCAGCAGCACGCCAACGATCAGCATCGCCATCGACTGCGGCGCGAACGCCCGCAGCCCCCACGACAGCAGCAGCATCACCAGCCCGCCCCAACTGACGCGGTCGCCGTGGCCGTGATCGGACCAGTGGCCGGAGCGGTTGGCGGCCAGCGCACCGGCCGCACCGATCAGGCCGAACAAGCCGATCACCACCGTGCCATAGCCGTACGCCGGCCCGGACAGCAGGAACGCCAGCGTGGTCCAGAACAAGCTGAAGCCGGCAAAGATCAGCCCACCCAGCACCGAGCGCGAACGCAGCACCGCATCGTCGCGCAGTAGCGTCAGCACCGAGCCCACCAGATGCGAGTAGGACCGTCGCGCATTGTCCGGGTGCCGCGGCAAGCCGCGCCACAGCAGTCAGGCGGTGATGGGCAAATCGATTTCCGGCGGTCTCAGACCAGATAATCCGGAATTATCCAGCCTTGGGGTACGGCTCTGCCCCCCCGCCGCACATGGTGTTATGCATCACCCGATACGTCATGTGCTACGAAACCAATTGGCTGCATTCGCGTGAGTCCCTGCGACCATCAAGCCGCGGTGGCCGCTGCGTGGCTTCGTTTTCTCGGCAAAATGCTCGTAATTGCAGGGCACCGCGCACGTAAGCAGCCGAAGGATATGGAGCAGTTCAAAACTGACTACATTGCACCCATCAAGCGAGCGAATGCCTCCCACACTTTAATTTTTCCAATCCAAGTATTCCGCCCCGGCGGTCAAGCAACTTCCTACGCATACCGTCACGCGGCGATCAGACACTCGACCACAGGTGAACAGATATGGGACTTTGCGCTTCCAAATCCTCCACATTGAATGCAAGCACCTCATCTGGCACGCATTCCTCATATGACAGCGAAGGGTCGTCGCGAGCAACCACTGCGCCCGTCGTTGAAAGCAACTCGCTACCGCAATCGCCCCAGCTGTCCGCGCTGAGGGTCGCCTTGGGTACGCGCCCCGAGAGGTTGCGCACAGGCGGAGATGCGCCTCTGGAGCAACATCAGATTCAACAGGCCGCTTACCATATGGGGGCGTATGTCGTAGGTGACGAGGTCACGAGTCCGACAAGACTCGCGACAGCCGGGCAGACCGTTCACGACGTCCGCCTGCTGCTCAAGCATGGCCGGGGAAATGTGAAGGCGGACGACATTCCCTCGCACAGCCACAACGGGATCGGATCGTCGGTCGCAAGGATGGCACCCCACGAAACCGTTAACGTTGCAACGGCTGTAGTGATGGGAGCGGCGCTCTGCGATCAGTCCGCTCCCCTCAGCGCTATCGTCCACGCTCCACACATGGCTACCGACGAGTTGAGTGAGACCGTTGTCGCTTACGTGCCAATGAAGCAGGTAACCAACGAAGGTCATGAGATCCCGGTCCAAGCAGGGCACACTTGGAACGAACTACGGCGAGGAGGTCGCGACCCTAGTTCGACCGTGGTCATGGATGCCTGGGCCAACGGTCCAGCTGTTCGGTTGAAAGACAGCGCATGGAGCGGAGCGACTCTTCAGAAAAATCCTTGGTCAATGGACAAAGGCGGCGCCGAGTCCCTGAAAGAAAGCCTTGAGCAATGGATTCCGTTGCTGCATCCGGACAGGAGCCAGTCCACTGCCGCGAATCTGAGTGAGAAACAAAAGGAACCCACATCGTGGATAAAATATGAAGAACCACAAGTTATCTCACCCGAATTCGCTAGCCGAGTACGCGAGGTCTTGTCCCGTTGGCCTGAAGAGCAACGACGGAAAATCGCATCACAGATGATTCAGGAAACTTACGGAATGGATACCGATGCTTCCACGCACCAGTCCGCAGTGGAATCAGTTCTGGCAGCAGCTGCCCAGCTGGACGCACTGCCCCGGCCTCCTGTAGTGCCGCCGGAGCACTGAACTATCGAGAGGACCCCGTCTTCCCGCCGCTGGATCACGGGGCGCCGGTATCGATGACGATACCGGCGCCCCGCCAGAGCAGACGAGCAACGGCCCTGTAAGAGGGTTTGGCGGGATTCATGCGGTTCGGTAGAGACCTCCTGACTGCATAAACAGTCCGACAATCAGCCCGGGCCGCTCCAGCCGGTCGCCCGGCGGTACCAGCAACAGCAGCCCCGCCGCATAGGCCAGCTGAGCAGCAGTCACCACTTACCCGGCACTGCGCACCTGGGTCCCGAACGCCTGCGCCAACGTCTCCAGCAACGGCTGCGCGCAATAGTTGCTCGCCGCCGCCAGCCCGGTAGCCGCCGTCATCTGCAGCACCAGCCGGCGCGGCAATGGTGGATGCGCAGCGGATTGGACGGTGATGACAGGAGTCCGGTTAGGAGAGACCCGCAGTGCGGGCGGTGATGCGGCATGTTCCAAGCGCGCCTAGCACCATCCACCAACCCGCCGTGGAAGCCTGCTAGGCTGCGCGCGTTCGCAAAGGAAACTGCATGTCCGGTCACAGTCAGTTCGCCCTGCTCAGGCAGCGCCGCTTCTTGCCGTTCTTCGCCGTCCAGGCGTTGGGCGCGTTCAACGACAACGTCTATCGGCAGGCCATCATCGGCCTGCTGTTCTATCTGGGCATCGACGCGGCGCAGCGCACGCTGTATACGAACCTGGCGCCGGCACTGTTCATCCTGCCGTACTTCCTGTTCTCCGCGCTGGCCGGGCAGATCGCCGAGAAACTGGAAAAACAGAAGCTCATCGTGATCACCACCACGATGGAGATCGCCATCATGTCGCTGGCCGCGGTGGGCTTCATCACCGAGAACATGGTGATCCTGCTGATTGCGCTGTTCTGCACCGGGCTGCAGTCCACGCTGTTCGGGCCGGTGAAGTATTCGATCCTGCCCTCGGTGCTCAAGCCGGAGGAACTCACCGGCGGTAACGGCCTGGTCGAGATGGGCACCTCGATCTCGATCCTGTGCGGCATGATCTTCGGCGGGCTGATCTTCCAGATCGCCGGCAGCCATGGTCCGGAGGCGGCGGCCACTGCGGTGATCGTCATCGCCGTCACCGGCAACCTGGTGGCGCGCCTGGTCCCCAAGGTCGATGCCGGCGCGCCGGACTTGCAGATCAACTGGAACCCCATCCCCGAATCGCGCGCCATCATGCGCCTGACCCGGCGCACGCCGGCAGTGCGCAACGCGGTGCTGGGCGTGTCATGGTTCTGGTTCGTCGGCACCGTGCTCACCGCGCAGTTGCCCAGCTATGCGCAGCTCAATCTCGGCGGCCAGCAGGAGCTGTACGTGTTCGCGCTGGCGCTGTTTTCGATCGGCACCGGCGTGGGCTCGTTGCTGTGCGAACGGCTGTCCGGGCGTACCGTGGAGATCGGCCTGGTGCCACTGGGCGCATTCGGCATCAGCGCCTTCCTGCTGGACCTGTACTTCGCCCGTCCCGGCGCGGCGCCGGTGAGCGATCTGTCGATCGGACACTTCGTGCGGCAGGCCGGCAGCGTGCGGTTGATCGTCGATCTGGTCGGCATCGGCCTGTTCACTGGCCTGTTCGTGGTGCCGTTGTTCGCGCTGATCCAGAGCCGCACGCCCAAGGCCGAACTCTCGCGCGTGATCGCCGGGCTCAACATCCAGAACTCGTTGTTCATCGTGGCCGCGGCGGTGATCGGCATCGCGCTGCAGCTGCCGCAGGTGGTGCTGTTCGGGCACCGCATTCCGATGCCGGGCCTGAGCATCCCGCAGGTGTTCCTGGCGCTGGCGATCGCCAACACGCTGGTGGCGGTGTGGATCTTCACCCTGGTGCCCGAGTTCCTGATGCGCTTTCTCAGCTGGGTGCTGGTGAGCGTGCTGTACCGGCTGCGCGCGCGCGACATCGACACCCACATGCCCGACGAAGGCGCCGCGCTGCTGGTCTGCAACCACGTCAGCTACATGGACGCGTTGATCCTGTCGGCGGTGATCCCGCGCCCGGTGCGCTTTATCATGTACTACAAGATCTTCCGCATCCCGGTGATGCGGTGGATCTTCCGAACCGCCAAGGCCATCCCGATCGCCGGCGCACGCGAAGACCCGGCGTTGATGCAACAGGCCTTCGACCGCATCGATGCGGCGCTGGCCGATGGCGAGCTGGTGTGCATCTTCCCCGAAGGTGCGTTGACCAAGGATGGCGAGATTGCCGCGTTCAAATTCGGTGTCGAAAAGATCCTGCAGCGGCGCAACGTGCAGGTGATTCCGATGGCGCTACGGGGCATGTGGTCGAGCATGTGGAGCCGGCGCGACACACGCCTGGGCCGCATGCGAGTGCCGCGCCGGATGCGCGCGCGGATCGAGGTGGCCGCCGGCCCGGCCAGCGCCGGCGACCAGGCCAGCGCCGCGCTGCTCGAACAACAGGTGCGCACGCTGCGCCAGGACCATCCCTGAGCCGCCAGATGCGGTCTTTGCGTCCATCGCACACCCCGAGTAGCCTGTGCGCCACTGCACGCTTTACCGCCGCGTTCGCCAAGCGGGCGCGGCAGGTCGTACCGGGGACGTCGTTGTGCTCAACATCATCGCGCCTGAGGCGTCTGCCGTGATCGGCGTGCGTCACTCCTTCCAGCGGCTGGCTGTCATGCCGGCAGCGGCAGGCATGCCAATGCGCGCGCTTGCTGCGCGGCTGCGGAACGCCAGGTCGATGGCGCGCGCAAACGTTCGGCCCGGTGCTGCGCGACCGGCGTCCGCGAATGCCTACAGCTCAATCGCAGCGCACGCTCACCGCACTTCCGCGTCAGGCCCCTGCGGCCATCGCCAGCATGCGCCGTGCACGTCGCCGCTGCGTCCGGCACCCGATGACTCACCCCACTCACCCATCAGTTCGCTGTTGTTTACCACCCAAGGAGCTTTACCATGAATGCCATCCCGCCGCCGATCCACCCCTCGTCCAGCGCCGCGCCCGGCCCGGTGCCGAACCACCTGATCTGGGCGATCGTCTCCACCGTGCTCGGCTTTTGCCTGTGCTGCCCGGCCCTGATCACCGGCATCGTGGCGATCGTGTTCTCCAGCAAGGTCAACGGCCTGCTCAACATGGGCGATATCGACGGCGCGCGCCGCGCCTCCAATACCGCCAAGACCTGGTGCATCGTGACCAGCGTGCTGGCCGTGATCGGCCTGCTGATCAACATCGGCATGGTCGCCACCGGCGGAATGCAGGGCTACATGGACTACATGCAGCAGTTGCAGCACATGCAGTAATGGAACTGCGTCCACGCCACTGGCTTGGACTCGGGGCGGCCACCAGCGTGGCCGCCTTTGGCGTGTCGCTGCTGTACCGCTTCGATCCGAATGCAAGCAACAGCCCGTTCCCGCCCTGCGTTTTCCGCGCCGTTACCGGCTGCTATTGCCCCGGCTGCGGCATGACCCGCGCACTCTACGCGCTGGTGCATTTTGACCTGCCCGGCGCCTTCGCGATGAATCCGGCAGCGGTACTCGGCCTGTTCACCCTGCCCGGCCTGATCGCCTGGAAAGCCTGCTGGCGCGCGCGCTGGTTCGCACCGGTGGTGGCCGTCATGTCCGAGCCGAAGTTCTGGTTATGGGCGTTGCCGACGTATTGGGTTGCCAGGAATTTGCCTTGGTACCCGTTTACCTTGCTGGCACCGGGTTAGCAGGTCGCGAACAGCCGCGCGATCGAAATCAGGCTGCGCGCCTACCGCACCCACCCCGCAATCACCAGCAACGCCAGCACCATCATCCACAGCAGCAGCACGCGCCAGACCAGGCTCATTGCATCGCGCACTTCCGGCAGCCGGCGCCACACCGGCACCAGCCCCGAATCGGTGTAGTCGTGCGCCTCCTCGCGCAGCTCGGCGCTGACGCTGGCACGCGCCACCGCACCCAGGAAATGCGGCTCCAGCGTCCAGCGGTTACCGTGCGCCTGCCGCCAGGCCCGGAACACGGTGTCGAAATTGCCCACCAGCGCCATCGACACCGTGATCAACTGCGCCACCGGCCATTCCAGCGCGGCCAGCAGCCAGTGCGCGCCGGCCAGGTTACGTGGTGGCAGCAGCACCGCCAGCGGGCTTTCCACCGTCAGGGCGATCAGCCGATACAGCACCGCGCCGAACGGCCCCAGCAGCAGGAACCACCACAGCACGGCGAACCAGCGGCGCAGGCCGTTGACCACCACCGCCTCCACCAGCGACGGCGCATCGGCATGCACGCTGCCGCCGGCCGCCTGCAGGTGCGAAATCGCCTCGCGTCGCGCGCCAGGCGCATCGGCGTCGATCACCGCTTCGACATCGCGATCCAGATCGCGCGGGCCCCAGGTCCAGGCCAGCACCGCCACGCCGAACAGCAGCGACAAGAAGCCGTGCCACATATCGTCCAGCGCCCATTGCAGCAGCGCGACCACGACCAACACCGGCAATAGCGCCAGCAACACGCCATAGCAGCCTTGCCACGCACCGCGACCGGCGGCGTAGCTGTCCAGCCGGCGCAGCCAGTGGCCCAACCATTCGAAACGCCGCAGCCGCGCCACCTGCGCCGGCACCAGATGGCCCAACGTGAGTGCGACGACGACAGCAACCAGGGCGGTGAACATGGGTGTCCCTCCTCAACCGAGTCTAGCCGAGCAGACGCAACCGGGCTGCAACGGCGCCTTTGCGCCGTTTGCAGGCGCAGCAGCGCACTGCACAGCGACCGCTACCAGGAGCGGGCCGCAAGGGGCGACGACCAGGCACTCAGCCATAGGTGCGATACCAGTGCTCGATCAGCGCGCGTGCGATCGAGATAGCCGGCGGCAAGCCGATGCCATCGTCTCCTCCCTGCCCGGCCAGCGCTGCACCGACCTCGGCATGGCTGACCCAGCGCGCGTCTTCCAGCTCGCCGGTCACCTGCGGCACCTCGCTGGCAGCCGCCTGCGCACTGAAGCCCAGCATCAACGCGCCGGGAAATGGCCACGGCTGCGCGCCCAGATAGCGGCAGTGCTGGATCCGCACGCGGGTCTCCTCGTGCACTTCGCGCGCAACGGTCTGCTCCAGCGATTCGCCTGGCTCGACGAAGCCGGCAATCACCGAATAGCGCCGTGGCGCCCAGCTGGCCTGGCGGCCCAGCAGCAGCCGGTGCCCATCACTGACCGCAACGATGATGGCCGGATCCACGCGCGGGTAGAACTCGGTCTGGCATTGCGTGCAATGCGCGATGAAGCCGGCACGGCGGAACACGATCGCCCCGCCGCAGACGCCGCAAAACCGCGTGCGCGCCTGCCAATGCAACATCGCCCGCGCATACGACACTGCAGTGGCAATGTCTGCCGGCCATTCGGCCGCTGCCTGGCGCAGGTCCACCCGTTGCGGCGCCTTCAGATCGAGCGGGTCGGCCGACAGGCAGAACCAGCCCTGGCCATCGCGCACCCCCAGAAAGATCGCCGCCTCCGGCCCGTCGGCAAGCGCGGCGCCCTGCAGCAACAGCGGCTGCCCCTGCGCATCGGCCAGGGCGGTACCCTTGGCATCGATCAACAGCACATGGCCCTGCGTCCACAGCTGCGCCAGGGCAGCCGCATCGTCACGCAGCGCATCGCCGCGATCCAGTGGCGCGTGGGTGAAGGCAAAACCGGACAACGCAAGAGTGGATTCTGACATCGGCGCAAGCCTGCCGATAATCGGCGACACCCGCAACCATGCCGCGCACGGTCGTCGCACACTCCAGGCTGCACGTTCAGACGCCGACGCGATGGCTGCGAGCGATCAGTGCAATGCAAACGGTTGCGGACATCGCGGCCTACCGCGCACTGGTACAGCAGCGCGCACCCAGCCAACGCAAGCGTCCATCAGCGCAGCGCAGGCGGCGGCTGGCAGCGCGGCCCTGCCGTAGCGCGCTTGTGCAGCGGCACCCAGTCGGCCACCGCAAGACCGCATCGGCCAGCAGGCTTGCCGAGTGAACTCAGCCACTGGATCGATCGCCACCGTGAACACCTGCTACATGCGTCCACGCCAGCACGCATGCCTCACACGCTGAAGCTGCTCCCGCACCCGCAAGTGGTCTTGGCATTGGGGTTGCGGATTACGAACTGCGCACCGGTCAGCCTTTCGGTGTAGTCCACCTCGGCGCCCATCAGGTACTGCAGGCTCAGCGGGTCGACCAGCAGCGTCACTCCGTCGGTGGCCACGGCCAGATCGTCTTCGGCGCGGTTCTCGTCGAACTCGAACCCGTACTGGAAGCCGGAACACCCGCCGCCCTGGATGTACACGCGCAACGCCAGGTCGGCGTTGCCTTCTTCCTGGATCAGCTCGCGCACCTTGGCGGCGGCGGCGGCGGAGAAGTTCAACGGCCGATCGATGGACTGGTAGTCCGGCGCCGGGGCGGCAGTGGGAAGCGAAACGAGCGTACTCATTCCGCCAGCATGGGGGCCGGGCGGCTTTACTTCAAGCCGAATGTACCGGCCACACGGTCGCGCGTCAGCCGCCGCGGGGCTCAGGCGTCGGCAGTTTCAGGCTGCGCGGCCTTGGCCGGCTCGGCGCGATGGCCTTCCGGGGCCGGCAGCGCCGCGGTGGCGCCTGCGGCGGCGGCATGGATCAGGCGTCCGGTGAGCTGCGCGCCGGCGCTCATCTCCACCAGCTGGTAATGCACATTACCCTGCACGCGCGCATTGGCGGCCAGTTCGACCCGCTCGGCGGCATGCACGTCGCCGGTCAACTGGCCGTTGATGATCACCACCGGCGCGCGCACTTCGCCCTCGATGCTGCCCTGCTCGGCCACCGTCAAGGTGGCGCTGGCGCCGTCTTCGGCAATCACCTTGCCCAGGATGCGGCCTTCCACATACAGCCCGCCGCTGAACATCAGGTCGCCGCGGATCACCACCTGCGGCCCGATCAAGGTATCGACCACGGTCTGCGCACCGCGGTTGGACTTGTTTCCGAACATGAGCTACTCCCCCGCGCCATTGCCGGCGACTTTCCAATCGAATGTCTGATTGACCGGCGGCCCATCGCCGCTCAGGGAGATTTTGACACGTTGCGGGGTGAAATCCTTCGGCAGGATCACGCTGCCGTCCAGCTGCTGGAAATAGCGGAACGAATACGGCTGACCGGCGGCATCGGGCTTCTGGTGCAGCTCGTTCCAGCTCACCGTCACCAGCTTGCCGGCGCGCACGCCTTCCACCGCAAAGCGCAGCTGGCCCTGGCTGATCGCGCCACGGTTGAGGTTCTGGGTCAGCACCACGCTGTAATTCCAGGTGCCGCCGGCCTCGGCGGTGAACTGCACCGAGTGCGCGTTGAGTCCCTTGCGCTGCGCGGTGGAGCCCACCAGGCGCTCGTAGAAGGCCACGTCGGCGCGCAGCGCGGCGATCTGCTCGTCGCGTTCGGCCAGCGACGCCTGCACTTCGGTATTGGCGGCGCGGCTGATCTTGTCGGACATCGCCAGGTTGACCTGGCGCTGCTGCAACTGCTCGATCTGCCGCCGCTGCTGGGCCTGGCTGCGCTGCGCCTGCTGCAACGCTGCCTCGGCCTGGACCAGGCGGGGCGCTGCCGTCCGGGTGGCCATCCACCACACGCCGCCCAGCGATGCCAGCCACAGCAGGGCGACCACGCCCCACAGCCAGCGGCCGCTGGTCCGGCCGCCGCCCGGCTCCCGTTGGACGATCTGAACGCGTGCGGCTGGTCTCATGGGCATCGGGTCCGGACGGGCCGGCGCAATCATGGGCGGCGTAGTGTGCCAGAGCTCCGACAACCGTCGCGCTGGCGCTGGACCGGCGGTTATCCCATAGTTCTGCAATTGTTTGCAGGGAACCGCGCCATGAGCGAAGCGCATCTGTTCGTGATCGGCATCCTGCTGGCCTGGCTGGCCGGCATCCGTGTCTATCTCACCGTGTTCGGCGTCGGCCTGGCCGGCCTGCTCGGCTGGATCGCGCTGCCGCCTGCGCTGCATCCGGCGCAGTCGTGGTGGGTGCTGGGCACCTCCGGCGCGCTGGCGGTGGCCGAATTCTTCGCCGACAAGATCCCCGGCGTGGATTCGGGCTGGGATCTGTTGCAGACCCTGGCGCGGGTGCCGGCCGGCGCATTCCTGGCTGCGGCCACGCTGTCGCCGGACGGCGACCTGAGTACCGGCGCGCTGGCTGCCGGTGCAGGGGTGGCGCTGACCAGCCATACGCTCAAGGCCGGCACCCGTGCCTTGCTCAATACCTCGCCGGAACCTGCCAGCAACTGGGTCGCATCGCTGGCCGAGGACACCATCGCCACCACCGCATTGGCCTTGGCGCTGGCACACCCATGGCTGGCGTTGAGCCTGGCGGTGGGTTCCAGCGTGCTGGCCGCGCTGCTGGTGTGGTGGGTCTGGCGATTGCTGTGGCGGGGCATGCGCCGGCTCGTCGCGCCGATGCGCGCGGCAAGCACGCCGGCTGCACGCCGCTCCCCGCTATCGTGAAGTTCATCGCATAATCATCGCGACTGCAGGGAGTATCGATGGCCGCCCGAGATCCGGTTCCTTTCACCACCCGTGACGACACCGCCACGCGTAATCGCCCGTTGCGCGCCGAGACGCCGCCGGCCGACTACTGGCGTCGCTGGGCCGACGAGGCCGCCAGCGCCGCCGAGAGCGCCGTGCCGGTGAGCGCGGCGATCATTCCCGCGCCTGCCGCGGCCGCCGCGCCCAGCCAGGCGACGCCGCTTACGCCGGTGCAGGCTGCGGCCGCCGTCGCCAACCCGCGCACGTCCGCGGCGCCGCCTGCTGCGGCGCCTGCGACGACGTCCGACGGCGGCGACACCATCGCAGCCGATGCGCCGTATCGCGTACTGATCGTCGAAGACGACCGCTCGCAGGCCCTGTTCGCGCAGAGCGTGCTGCATGGCGCCGGCATGCATGCGCAAGTCGAAATGACTGCCGCCAGCGTGCCGCAGGCGATCCAGGACTACCACCCGGACCTGATCCTGATGGATCTGCACATGCCCGAGCTGGACGGCATCCGCCTGACTACCCTGATTCGTCAGCAACCCGGCCAGCAGCTGCTGCCGATCGTGTTCCTGACCGGCGACCCGGACCCGGAGCGCCAGTTCGAAGTGCTCGACAGCGGCGCCGACGACTTCCTGACCAAACCGATCCGCCCGCGCCATCTCATCGCGGCGGTCTCCAACCGTATCCGCCGTGCGCGCCAGCAGGCATTGCAACAGGCCGGCGAGCAGATCAGCGCGCGCAGCAATCCGGAAACCGGCCTGCCCACGCGCGGCCACGTGATGGACCTGCTCGGCGAAGCGCTGGAGCGCAAGCAGGCCGGCGGCCTGTTCTTCATCGAGATCGCCAGCGCGCTCGGCCTGCGCGAGCGTTACGGCTACGCCGCCTACGAGCGGTTGATGACCCAGGCCGGGCATCGTCTGGCCACCGCCGCACAGCCCTACCCGCTGGCCCGCCTGAACGACAACAGCTTCCTGCTGCTGGCCGTGGAGATGGACGAAGCCAGCCTGGAGCAGCGCGCGCTGGACATCCGCGAGCGGCTTTCCGCCAATGCCTTTGCGGTCCGCGAGGAAGAATCGGTGCACGTGCGCTGCGCCATCGGCGCCGCGCCGTTGAGCCTGGGCTTCGACGATACCGGCAGCGCGCTGGAGGCGGTCGAACGCACTGCGCTGCAGGCGCGCCTGCGCAGCGACGGTGTGCAGACCTATCTGGCCCCCAGCCAGGCCGAGCAACAGGAACAACTGCGTCTGGTCGAAGGCCAGCTGGAACTGGCCTATCAGCCCATCGTGGCGGTGGCCGGCGGCGATACCGCGCAGTACCAGGTGCTGCTGCGGCTGCGCCAGGCCGATGGCACGCTGCTGTCGGCTGGCCAGGTCATCCCCGCCGCCGAAGCGGCCGGGCGCATCGCCGATCTCGACCAGCAGGTCATGGACCACGCGCTCGGGCTGCTGCACCTGTACCAGCACGCCAGCCCGCCGCTGCGGCTGTTCGTGTCGCAATCCCCGCGCACCCTGGCGCGCGACGCGTTCGCCGACTGGCTGCTCAAGGCGCTGGCCGAACGCGGCGTGGCTGGGCGATCGTTGATCGTGGACCTGCGCCTGGACGATGCCTTGATCCACGCGGTCACGGTGCAGCAGTTCTGCGCTAAGCTGATGCCGGCCGGCGTGCAGTTCTGCCTCAGCCAGTTCGAGCCGGGCGACGAGGCCAATGCCCTGCTCAGCCAGTTGCCGCTGAGTTTCGTGCGCATGGCCAACCGCTTCGCCGATGCGCATGGCAATGCCGCAGTGCGCGACGAGCTGCGCGGCGTGATCGACATCGCCCACCAGCGCGGCTTGTTGATCATCGGCCAACGCATCGAAGATCCGCAGGCCGCCGCGGCCATGTGGATGAGCGGCGTGGATTTCATCCAGGGCAATCTGGTGCAGACCGTCGGCAAGGAACTGGACTTCGACTTCACGAACGCGGTGCTCTAAGTGACGGCGCAGGCAGGAGGCTTTCGCGCCTGGAGCAGTCTGGCCATCGTGGCGGCCATCGCCACCGCCACCGGCGCAGCCCTGCAGTGGAGCGCCGTGCAGGGGCCCTGGCGCAGCGTCATCGCCGCTGCCGCCACAGTGACCGTTGTGCTGGCAGTGTGCGCCGCCATCGCCGCGCACCGCAGTCTCCGCGCCCAGCGGCAGCTGTCGCAGCGCCTGGACGAGACCGAACTGGCCCGCGAGCGCCTGCAACAGGAACTGCAACGTCACGGCGAGCTCGAACAGGAACTGTTGCGCGCCAAGCAGGCCGCCGAAGCCGCCGCGCTGGCCAAGGGCGAGTTCCTGGCCACCATGAGCCACGAGATCCGCACTCCGCTCAACGGCATCATTCCGATGCTCGAGCTGATCTCGCGCGGCCAGCTCAGCCTGGACCAGCGCGACATGCTGCAGACCGCCACCGGCAGCTCGCTGCAGCTGCTGCGCATCGTCGACGACATCCTCGACTACTCCAAGCTCGAGGCCAACAAGCTCGAACTGGAAATCACCACCTTCAACCTGCGCGAGCTGCTCGATGGCGTGGTGCAGCTGCTGCAACGTACTGCCGAAAGCCGCCAGCTGCGCCTGGGCCTGGACATCGAGCCCTCGGTGCGGCTGCTGGTGCGCGGCGACCCGATCCGTCTGCGCCAGGTGCTGGGCAACCTGATCGGCAACGCGATCAAGTTCACCGAGCGCGGCAGCATCGATATCCAGCTGCGCCGCCTGGGCGAGACCCGCGCCCAGCACCTGCTGCGTTTCCAGGTGCGCGACACCGGCATCGGCATCGCGCCCGACCAGCAGGCCCGCCTGTTCCGTTCCTTCGCCCAGGCCGATGCCTCCACCACGCGCCTGTACGGCGGCACCGGGCTGGGGCTGGCCATCTGCAAGCGCATCATCGACCTGATGGGCGGACGCATCGGCGTGGAGTCCGAACCTGGGCGCGGTGCCACGTTCTGGTTCGAGATCCCGCTGCTCAAGGTCATCGGCGACCTGCAGCAGGCCACCGGCGTCGACGCCGCGCGGGTGATGGTCATCAGCTCCGATGCGCGCCTGCAGCAGCGTCTCAAGCGCCTGCTCGACGGCTGGGGCATGGCGCATGTGATGATGGAGACCACCCAGGAAGCGCTGGAGCGCGTGCGCCGCCACAGCGAGACCGATGGCTTGCGCTGCGTCATCGCCGACCACGACACGCTGCGCTACAGCGCGCGCGCGGTGCATCGCGCACTGGCCCGTCCCGAGGATATGGGCGGTTCCCGGCTGGTCTGGCTCTACGGCGACGAACCGGTGCCCGGCGAGCTGCAGGAACACGCCACCCTGGTGCCGCGCCAGAGCCCGGACGAGGTCTTGCGCACGCTGGTACTGCCGCCGGACACCCGGCCCGTGCATGCGCCGGCGCCTGCGTCGGCGATGATTCCCGAGCCGCTGCCGCCGCCGATGGCCAACGCACGCGAAGTGCGCATCCTGTTGGTCGAGGACAACCCGGTCAACCTGCTGGTCGCGCAGAAGCTGCTGGCAGTACTGGGCTTTGACGCCGACACCGCCACCGACGGCGAAGCGGCGCTCAGCCGCATGGAATCCACCCGCTACGACATGGTCTTCATGGATTGCCAGATGCCGGTGCTGGACGGCTACGCCACCACCCGGCGCTGGCGTGCGATGGAAACCGAAAGCGGCGGCCGCCCGATCCCGATCGTGGCGATGACCGCCAACGCCATGGCCGGCGACCGCGAACGCTGTCTGGCCGCCGGCATGGACGACTACCTCTCCAAGCCGGTCGCCCGCGAACAACTCGATGCTTGCCTGCAGCGCTGGCTACCGCGGCAGCCGTTGCTGCCCGGCTCGACCAGCGGCGCGACCCTGGCCGACCCAGAGAGCGCCAGCGCCGGCGCCCAGGCCCGCGCGCTGCCGATCCTGGACAGCAGCGTCATCGACGAGCTGTACGAGGTCGCTGGCGCAGACACCATTACCATCCTGCAGCTGTTCCTGGACGATGCCCCGGGCATCATCGAGCAACTGGAAGCGGCAGCGGCCAACCGCGACAGCATGCAGCTGCGCGACCTGGCCCACACCCTCAAATCCTCCAGCGCCAACGTCGGCGCCCAAGCCGTTTCCAACGCCGCACGCCGGATCGAACTGGCCGCCCGCACCGGCACCATCGAGCGCCCCTCGGTGATGGTGGCGCTGGTGATCGCCGAATATGCCCGCGCCCGCCTGGCCTTGCTGGGCCAAGTGGCCCGCCTACAGGCCGCCACCCGCGCAACCGGCTGAGCGAGCACCGACCACTGCCGCAGGCAATCTCGGATCGGATCGGATCGACGCTCGAAGCTCGGATCTAGGAGCGGAAGCGGAAACGAAACATATAAGCCCCTTATCTCTTGGCGATCTGCCAGATTAGGCGTCGAGAGGCGGCGTGGTCGACCGATAACCCATAGGTCTGAGCGACCGCGGGAGAGCGAGGTCGCCACGCCGCAATCTCCNCCCCTTATCTCTTGGCGATCTGCCAGATTAGGCGTCGAGAGGCGGCGTGGTCGACCGATAACCCATAGGTCTGAGCGACCGCGGGAGAGCGAGGTCGCCACGCCGCAATCTCCTGGCAAACGCCCGAACAGTTGCTCGAGTAGGCGCTCGTAACGATAAGGCTGGGCTGCCCAGGAGAGCTCTCGACCCGTCGAGCATAGCGGAGTTGATCATGAACGAGAGTGTCGGAATCGATGTCTGCAGGCAGTGGTTGGACGTGCATGTGCATGGCTTGCAGCAGGCGCGGCGATTTGCCAATCAGGCCACGGGCCTGCGTCAGTTGCGTGACTGGCTGGCGCCGCTGACGTTGTACCAAGTGGTGGTGGAAGCAACCGGGGGTGCTGAGCAATTGGCGCTGGACACGCTGCATGCTGCCGGCCTGCCGATGGTGCGGATCAATCCGCGCCAGGCGCGCGATTTTGCCAAGGCCACCGGTCAGCTGGCCAAGACCGATCGGCTGGATGCGCGTGCGTTGGCACACATGGCGGCGGTACTGCCGCTGACACGCTATCAGCCGTTGGAGGACTGGCGCCGGCAACTGCGCGCCTATCAGCAGCGGCGGATGCAGGTGGTGACCGTCGTGCAGCAGCAGCGCCAGCAGCTGTCTACGCTTACCGATGCCTGGCTCAAGCGGCAGGCGCACAGCGCAGTGCGGCAGTTGCAGCAGCAGGTGGCGCAGCTGGACGCACGCATCGCCCAGCAATTGGCCGCGCGTGCAGAGTTGCAGGTGCTGCGTCAGGTCAAAGGTGTCGGCCCGGTGCTGCTGGCGAGCCTGGCGGCACAGCTGCCGGAACTGGGCCAGCTGAGCGGCAAGGCCATTGCCAAGCTGGTCGGGGTCGCACCGCTGGCGCGCGACAGCGGCGCGATGCGTGGGGTGCGGCGCATCTGGGGCGGGCGGGCCGGCATCGGCCAGGTGCTGTACATGGCCACCCTGGTGGCCGTGCGCTTCAACCCGCCACTGCGCGATTTTTATCAACGGCTGCGTGACAAGGGCAAGGCCGGCAAAGTGGCCCTGGTGGCGGCCATACGCAAGTTGCTGGTCATCCTCAACGCCAAAATGCGGGATCAACTGGCGGCTGCCGCCGCCAGTTGATCAAGACAGTTGCTCTCCCGNCTGGTGGCGGCCATACGCAAGTTGCTGGTCATCCTCAACGCCAAAATGCGGGATCAACTGGCGGCTGCCGCCGCCAGTTGATCAAGACAGTTGCTCTCCCGGCGGGAGAGGGGTTGGGGTGAGGGTACGGAGCGAAGCGATAAACAGCGCGCCCCGCGCAGCGCCATCTGCATCCAGCACGCACCATCAAACCGCAGGTCTGGAAGCGCGTCAGGTCACCACCACCTCATTGCCCCACGCGCGTGCAGCTCACCGAGCATCCATGCCCAACGCGCCGGGCATCGAACGGCGCAGCAGCGTCACACGGCAAAGGAATCACAAGCCCTGCCTCCATCGCAATGGAGATTGAAACGACGCTACCGGCAAATCCACCTGCGCCGCGCACGTCTCGCTGGATAGCTACGGCCACGCCAAGCACCCGCAGCCCATCGCCCTTCCCCATCCCAACCTGCCGTCACCAACCTAGCCCGCTGCACCGGCAGCAGCACAGCGCTTGCCGGACTCAGTCGTCCAGCTTGGTCAGCAGGTAATTCGGTTCGCCGATGCGCGCGACCAGATCCAGCTGGGTTTCCAGCCAGTCGATGTGCTCTTCTTCCGACTCCAGGATGTCCACCAGCAACTGGCGGCTGACGTAGTCGTTGACGGTCTCCGCATAGGCCACCGCCTCGCGCAGCACCGCCACCGCCTCGCGCTCCAGCGCCAGATCGCAGCGGAACATTTCGGTGGGGTTTTCGCCGATGCGCAGCTTGCCCAGCGCCTGGAAATTCGGCAGCCCTTCGAGAAACAGGATGCGGTCGGACAACTTGTCCGCATGCTTCATTTCGTCGATGGATTCCTTGTACTCATGCTCGGCCAGTTCTTTCAGGCCCCAGTTCTTCAGCATCTTGGCGTGCAGGAAGTACTGGTTGATCGCAGTGAGTTCGTTGTAGAGCACCTTGTTGAGGTACTCGATGACCTTGGTATCGCCCTTCATGCGATGTCTCCGAGACAGTGAGCCGGCCGCACTCTAACGCGTTGGCGCGGCACATGAAGGAACGCGAATCGTGATCAGTTACATGATGCCTGGCGAGGCGACCCTGGCCGCAACCACGACAGATTGAACCGATCCACGATCTGCCGCAGTTAAAGGCCTGGCAGGATCGGCAGCGCGCGCCGATCGACAACCGCCCAAGGCGCCAAGGCACCAGTCGAGAAAGATGAAAGGCGCCCGCGCACAGGCAGCATCTCCTCCAGGGATGGTCTCCAGCGGCGACCCACAAGCCAACGAGGGTCCCGGTCAACAAAGCCTCAGAACGTTGTAGCAGGACGTTGTAACAGGCGACACCACGCCCATCGAACGGGCATTGCGCCGTGCGCAGCAACGCCTCAGGCGGCGCTGGCCAACCCCAGCAACGGCAACGGCAGCGGCAAAGCGCGCATCGCGTGTGCCTGGCTCAGCAGGTCGGCCGCCATGTCCAGGCAGGACCCGCAGTTGGACCCGCAGCCGGTCCGCATGGTCAGCTCGGCCAGACTGACACAGCCGTTGTCGGCCGCTTCGCGGATCTGGTGGTCGGTGACCCCATTACAGATGCAGACGTACACGGTATTGGTCGGGTGCTGGCGATCCGGAGAGGACCGATACTGATTGCACCGCAAACGAGAATGGGTGTCAATTCTAAACGTTAATCATTATTAATTCGAGCCTGCCGAGGCCCGCCTCGCTTGCGTGGGCGCTTGCGCGGGCTGTCGTGACCCGCCGCGCTGCTGCCCGGCAGCCATGCTTCCAGCGCACGCTGCGGCATCACGCCGACCGCAGCCGGCCCCGCCAGATTCTGCGCCAGCGGTGCCAGATGGCGGAGCGCACGCGCGTAGACGCCGCGCTTGAACATCACCACGTGCTCGACCGGATACCAGAAATCCACCCAGCGCCAGTGATCGAACTCCGGGGTATCGGTGTGGTCGAGCCTGAGATGGGATTCGTCGCCAGTGAACTGCAGCAGAAACCATACCTGCTTCTGACCGATGCACACCTGCCGCTCGTTGCGGCGCACCGCACGGCTCGGCAGGCGATAGCGCAGCCAGCCAGGGGTGGCGCCGAGCAATTCCACATGCTCGGGCAACAACCCGGTTTCTTCGCGCAGCTCGCGGTACATGGCTTCAACGGGGGTCTCGTCGGTGTTCATGCCACCTTGCGGGAACTGCCAGCCGTCCCTGCGCACGCGACGTGCCCAGAACACCTGACCGTCCTTGCGCATCAGCACGATGCCGACGTTAGGCCGGAAACCGTCCGGATCGATCACGATGCGGACTCCTGAAAATCTACTGTCACCGACTCTGCCACGGCGACGCCCGGCTCACAAGCTGAAAACGAAATGCTTGACAACACGCGACCGCATCGCGAGAATTGCCGGCTCCCTAGGCTATGTAGCTCAGCCGGTTAGAGCACAGCACTCATAATGCTGGGGTCGGTGGTTCGAGTCCACCCATAGCCACCAAGGTATCCAGGCCCGCGCAGGCATGCGATACTCTGGGACAACACGTTTCTATTGCCCCGTCGCCAAGCGGTAAGGCACCTGACTCTGACTCAGGCATTCGGTGGTTCGAATCCATCCGGGGCAGCCAAACACACAAAAAGGCCGATCGAAAGATCGGCCTTTTTGTGTGTTTGGCTGCGGGTTCGCGCAGGCGCCATGCGCCTGCGCCCCGCACCTTGCTGCGCAAGGTGCGGGCACCGGCCCTTCCGCTTCCACATCCCCGCGCCTGTCGGCGCACCCCCTTGGACTCCAAGGGGGCTTTTTTCACCAGGCAGTTGATGCAGAACTGACGCAGTGAAGCCTTGAACTGCGGGCGGGCCGTGATCGCCTTCCGAGCCCGCTGAATGCCGCATTGAGTGACGGGATCGCGAACGATCCAACGCGACAACCACCACCCAACCCTGCCATCCAAATCGAGCCCGGGCCAACACGGCGCGGGCCGAGACTCCAAACGACAAAAGCCCGGCCGAAGCCGGGCTTTTGCTTGGTCCCAGTGGGCGCCCGAAGGACCCCACGCCAGACGCGATGGATCAGCGCTTGGAGAACTGGGTCGCACGACGGGCCTTGTGCAGACCGACCTTCTTACGCTCGACTTCACGGGCGTCACGGGTCATGAAGCCGGCCTTGCGCAGTTCGGACTTCAGGGTTTCGTCGTACTCGACCAGCGCACGCGCGATGCCCAAACGGATCGCACCGGCCTGGCCGGTGGTGCCGCCGCCGGAAGCGGTGACCAGGATGTCGAAGCTCTCGGTGTTCTTGGTGAGCTCCAGCGGCTGACGCACGATCATCCGCGCGGTTTCACGGCCGAAGAACTCGTCCAGCGGACGGTCGTTGACGGTGATCTTGCCAGTGCCCTTGCGCAGGAACACGCGAGCGGTGGAGGACTTGCGGCGGCCAGTGCCGTAGTTTTGCGTGATAGCCATGATTAGATATCCAGAACTTGCGGCTGCTGGGCGGCGTGCGGATGCTCGGCACCCGAATAGACCTTGAGCTTGCGGTACATGGTGCGGCCCAGGGGGCCCTTCGGCAGCATGCCCTTGACGGCGATTTCGATCACGCGCTCCGGGTGGCGCTCCAGCGCCTGCTCCAGGCTCTCGGTCTTCAAGTTACCGATGTAGCCGGTGAAGCGGTGATACTTCTTGTCTTTGAGCTTATTGCCCGTGACGACGATCTTCTCGGCGTTGATCACCACCAGGTAATCGCCGGTATCGACGTGAGGGGTATAAACCGGCTTGTGCTTGCCGCGCAGGCGACGGGCCAGTTCGGTGGACAGACGGCCGAGCGTCTTGCCGGCGGCGTCGACGAGATACCAGTCGCGCTGGACGGTCTCGGACTTGGCGGTGAACGTAGTCATGAGAAAACTCTTGAGTGGTCGGGCGGATTGCAGCGGCAATGACCGCTGGAACTTTGCCACGCGTTGTGAAGGCGAAACAGAAGAGGCGGGATTGTACGGGACAGCCCGGGGCGGCGCAAGTTGCCCAACCAGGCAGCGGCTGGCGGTTGGCAGCGGCGCGGCCGAAGGCCAGAATCCGGGCATGACCCAGACCTCCCCTATCCGACTGCAGAACCCGCTCGACCGGCTGCTGATCGAAGCCCAGCGCGCGCTGGAAACGGTGTTCGGCAACCCGCCCGCGCAGCGCCCCAACCCCGCTGCCGACACCCCGGACGCCGAATTGACGGCCCCGCAGCGTGAGCATGCCGCCGGGCTGATGCGCATCAACCACGTCGGCGAGGTCTGCGCGCAGGGCCTGTACTTCGGCCAGGCCGCGGTCGCCCGTGATGCCCATACCCAGCAGCACCTGCTCGAAGCGGCGCAGGAAGAGACCGACCACCTGGCCTGGTGCGCCGACCGCCTGCACGAGCTGGACAGCCGCCCCAGCCTGTTCAACCCGCTCTGGTACGCCGGCAGCTACGCGCTCGGCGCACTGGCCGGACTGCGCGGCGACGACTGGAGCCTGGGCTTCGTGGTCGAAACCGAGCGCCAGGTGGAAGCCCACCTGGACGAGCACCTGGAAACCCTGCCGCAGATCGACCAACGCAGCCGCGCCATCCTTCGCGTGATGAAGATCGACGAAGCCCGCCACGCCGACCACGCAGAACATGCCGGCGCCCGCATCCTCCCCCCACCGATCCCCAGCGCCATGGCCCTGGCCTCCAAGCTGATGAAGACGGTGGCGTACCGGCTCTAGGTCGGGAATCGGGTACGGGCTGCAGCCGCTCAAGCGCTGCAGCTAACCCGCACACATCGGGCAGGCCCGCGCAGCGGGGCTGACTAACCGACCAGCTTCAATCCAATCACACCCGCCACGATCAGCCCGATGCAGGCCAGGCGCGACCACGAGGCGCTGTCGCCGAACAGGGCGATGCCGGCGATGGTCACGCCCAGCGCACCGATGCCGGTCCAGATCGCATAGCCGGTGCCGACTGGAATGGTCTTCAGTGCCTGGGTCAGAAACCACAGGCTGATACCGGCCAGGCCGATCGTCAGCACGGTGGGCCACAGCCGCGTAAAGCCGTCGCTGTATTTCAGGCCCATGGCGAAGCCGATTTCGAACAGGCCGGCCAGCAAGAGATAGATCCAGGGCATTGCGGTACTCCTCACAGAAAAAACGGACAAAAAAAAAGCGACCCAGTGTCTGCACACTGGGCCGCCGTCGGCTATGGAACGCGAGGTCATCGCGTGGCGGGCCGTCCCGCCTTGCATCTTGAGCCCACCTGCACGCAGCCAGGCCGGCACGTCGTTCGCTGCGCTTATTCGCTCAGGTTACGTCCGTGGAACAGCTCTTCGATCTCGCGCTTGAGCAGCGTCTCGATCTTCATGCGCTCCTTGAACGACAGGTTCTTGGCGCGCTCTTCGAACAGATATTGGTCCAGATCGAAGTCCTTCAAGTGCATCTTGGTGTGGAAGATGTTTTCCTGATAGACGTTCACGTCGAACATCTCGTAGCGCGACTTCACGTTCTTGGCGAGGAAATGCTGGATCGAGTTGATCTTGTGATCGATGTAGTGCTTCTTGCCCTTCACATCACGCGTGAAGCCGCGGACACGGTAGTCCATGATCACGATGTCCGACTCCAGACTCTCGATCAGGTAGTTCAGCGCCTTCAGCGGCGAGATGACGCCGCAGGTGGCAACGTCGATGTCGGCACGGAAGGTGGCGATGCCTTCCTGCGGATGCGTCTCCGGATATGTATGGACAGTGATGTGACTCTTGTCCATATGAGCAACCACGGCATCGGAGATCAGTTCCTTGCCGGCCTGCTTCTTGTCGATCACCGGCTCTTCGGAGATCAGGATCGTCACCGATGCACCCTGCGGATCGTAGTCCTGGCGTGCGATATTGAGGATGTTGGCGCCAATGATCTCGGCCACATCGGTCAGGATCTGCGTCAGACGATCGGCGTCGTACTGCTCATCGATATACTCGATGTAGCGCTGACGCTCCTCTTCGGTACGCGCGTAACAGACGTCGTAGATGTTGAAGCTCAACGCCTTGGTTAGGTTGTTGAACCCCTGTAGCCTCAGGCGAGGCAACGGCTTGACCACGTCGGTCTGTCCTTTTGGAAGGCGGGAAAGGAGTCAATTATGAGCCAAAGATCCCAGCAACGAAATGCCGTCACCGAGAATGGTTTACCTTGCATGACTCATGCCGTTAAGCTTTAGGAATTACACGCGGAACTACCATGAGCCCAGGAAACACGACGGTTGTGACTACGACGGTACGTAACGCTACCCCTTCTCTGGCGCTGGACGCGGGCACCATCGAGCGTTTTCTGGCCCATAGCCACCGCAGGCGCTATCCGACCCGGACCGATGTGTTCCGGCCCGGAGACCCGGCCGGCACCCTCTACTACGTGATCAGTGGCTCGGTGAGCATCATTGCCGAGGAAGATGACGATCGTGAGTTGGTGCTGGGCTACTTCGGCAGCGGCGAGTTCGTCGGCGAGATGGGGTTGTTCATCGAATCCGATACCCGCGAAGTGATCCTGCGCACCCGCACCCAGTGCGAGCTGGCGGAGATCAGCTATGAGCGCCTGCAACAGCTGTTTCAGACCAGCTTGTCGCCGGATGCCCCGCGGATCCTCTACGCACTAGGTGTTCAGCTTTCAAAACGGCTGCTCGATACCACAAGGAAAGCCAGCCGCCTGGCCTTCCTGGACGTGACCGACCGCATCGTGCGCACCCTGCACGATCTGTCCAAGGAGCCCGAGGCGATGAGCCACCCGCAGGGCACCCAGCTGCGCGTGTCGCGGCAGGAGCTGGCACGCCTGGTCGGTTGCTCGCGCGAAATGGCCGGACGCGTGCTCAAGAAGCTGCAGGCCGACGGCCTGCTGCACGCACGCGGCAAGACCGTCGTGTTGTACGGCACGCGCTAAGCGGTTGAAGACCAACGGTCGATGCGAACGCCGCATCGACCGTTTGTTTGATCGCGGTCATCTTTTGATCGCGATCATCTCTGGAACGCGCCACTGCAATTCATGCGTGGTCATTGCCAGCGGCAACTCCAAAGCCGGTGACCTGGCCTTGGGCTTCAAATACGCACCGGCAGACACCCCTTTGCGAAACCGCCCAGTCCGGCTCGCTGCCTGGGACCACGGCGCGTGGCCAGCCGGTCTGCAGGCACGCGCTGGCCGCTGGGCAGCTGATGTGTCGCCACTTGCACCAGCCTGCCGATCTCGGCATTTACACCCGTTCTGACGCTGATCTGCTTGTCGTCGCTACTTCCGCATCTGCGCCAGTGCGGCCTAGAGCGCCTTGCCACCGCGGTCGCGGCAACCCCAGTTGAGGATCGGCGTGCCCGCCGGCAGCAGCTGGCGGAACAGGTCTTCGCGATTGGCCTTGGGATTGACCACCACCGGTGCGCGCGCCGCCTTCAACAGCGGCAGGTCTGCGGTGCTGTCCGAATAGGCGATGGCGATATCGGCATAGCCGCGCTCGCGCAGCATGCGCATCTTTTCTTCGTTATGGCAGTGACGCCGTGCGGTGACCGCGCCCAGGCGCGGGCCGACCAGGCTGCCGATCACCGGCACGTCCTGATGCGCCACGAAGCCAAGAATGGCGCGCGCCAGCTCGGGCGGTGCGCCGGTGGCGACCACCACGCGGTCGCCTGCGGCCCGATGTTCGGTGAACACCTTCAGCGCATGCGGCAGCAGGCGCTGCCGGATCTGCACCTCATGCTTGAGCACGTAGGCATCGATGAAGCGGTTGAACTCACGCGCGCGATGCAGGCCGAAGGTGGCAATCCAGACATAGCCGGACACACCGCGGCGACGGGTGGGCAGCATGGCCACCATCGGGCCCAGGATCGGCGAGGCCAGCAGCGCCACCAACAGGCGCAACGGGTTGCGCTTGATCAACCAGGCAAACAGGTGGCTGCCGGAGTCGCCGTCGTACAGGGTGTGATCGAAGTCGAAGACCACCAGCGGTGCGTCTTCGCGCGGGGCAGGAAACGAGTCAGTCATGCGCAAAGAATAGCTGACGCAAGGACTCGCCCGGCTCGGCCGCGCGCATGAAGGTCTCGCCGACCAGAAACGCGTTCACACCATTGCAGCGCATCAATTGCACGTCGTCAGGGGTGACGATGCCACTTTCGGTGACCAGGATGCGGTCGCGCGGCACCGCCGCGCGCATGTCCAGCGTGGTCTGCAGCGAGACCTCGAAGGTGCGCAGGTTGCGGTTGTTGATGCCGACCAGCGGCACCGGCACCTGCACTGCGCGCTCGAGCTCGTCGATATCGTGCACTTCCACCAGCACATCCAGCTCCAGCTGCATGGCCAGGCCGGACAGCTCGGCCAACTGCGCATCTTCCAGTGCCGAGACGATCAGCAGGATACAGTCGGCCCCCAGCACGCGCGCTTCGTAGACCTGGTACGGATCCACGGTGAAATCCTTGCGCAGCACCGGCAGCGTGCAGGCATCGCGCGCCTGCCGCAGATAGGCATCGGCGCCCTGGAAGAAGTCCACGTCGGTCAGCACCGACAGGCAGCTGGCGCCGCCGAATTCATAGCTGACCGCAATGTCGGCCGGGTGGAAGTCGGGCCGGATCACACCCTTGGACGGGCTGGCCTTCTTCACTTCGGCAATGACTGCTGCATCGCCGGCCGCGATGCTGGCCTGCATGGCTGCGGCAAAGCCGCGGGTGGGCGGCAGGTCGGCACACCGCGCGACCAGTTCGGCCAACGGCACGCGCGCACTGCGCTCGGCGACTTCTTCGGCCTTGCGGGCAAGGATGGTATTGAGGATGTCGCTCATCGTATGGGGTCCTGGCGGGCGGGCATTATCGGTCAAGAGGGCCACACCGCGCTGGGACGGTGCGCCGCCGCGCGATTGCCGTGGCATTGCGGCAGTGTGCGATTACGCCTGCGTGGCGACCTGACGGGTGAAGGCCACATAAGCCTCCAGCCTGGCGCGCGCCGAGCCATCGGCCAGCACGGCACGCGCACGCGCGACACCATCGGCAATGCTGTCGGCCACACCGGCCACATACAGCGCGGCGCCGGCGTTGAGTGCGACGATGTCCAGTGCCGGGCCGGGGGTGTTGTCCAGCACCTGCAGCAGCATCGTGCGCGATTCGGCTGCATCGGCCACCTTCAGGTTGCGGCTGGCCGACATCGCAATGCCGAAGTCTTCCGGATGCACCTCGTACTCGCGCACCTGGCCATCGCGCAGTTCGCCAACCAACGTGCCGGCGCCGAGCGAGAGCTCGTCCATGCCGTCGCGCCCCCACACCACCAATGCGCGCTCGGCGCCCAGCTCCTGCAGCACGCGCGCCTGGATGCCGACCAGATCCGGGTGGAACACGCCCATCAGGATATTGGGCGAGCCGGCCGGGTTGGTCAGCGGGCCGAGGATGTTGAAGATGGTGCGCACGCCCATTTCGCGGCGTACCGGCGCCACCACCTTCATGGCCGGGTGATGCACCGGCGCGTACATGAAACCGATGCCGGTCTGCGCGAGCGAAGCGGCGACCTGCTCGGGCTGCAGCTCGATCACTGCGCCCAGCGCCTCCAGCGCATCGGCACTGCCGGACTTGGACGAGACGCTGCGATTGCCGTGCTTGGCCACCTTGGCGCCGGCAGCGGCAGCCACGAACATCGCGCAGGTGGAGATGTTGAAGGTGTGCGAGCCATCGCCGCCGGTGCCGACGATATCGACCATGTGCTGGCAATCGCTCATCTCCACGCGGCGCGAGAACTCGCGCATCACGGTGGCCGCGCCGGCGATCTCGCCGATGGTCTCCTTCTTGACCCGTAACCCGGTGAGGATGGCGGCGACCATCATGTCCGAGACCTCTCCACGCATGATCTGCCGCATCAGCGCGACCATTTCGTCGTGGAAGATTTCGCGGTGTTCGATGGTGCGCTGCAGGGCTTCTTGCGGGGTAATGGGCATGGGACGGCCGTGGGAGTGAAGGAGGAAAGGCGCGTGCAGCAGTGGATCAGCTCGCGCCGGTGACCCGCATGCGCCGTGCGCTGCAGACATGGACACATGCGAACCCTGCCAACGGATTCATTGACCCGGGCGCTGCATCCGGAAGCGCGCCTGCGGCAGCACTTCGAAATAATCGGCCGGACCACCGGCACGCAGGATGGTCTGCACGGCGGCCGGATCGTAGATGCCGTCCTGCAGCGCCGCGCGCGCCAGATGCACGCCGATCACCTCGCCCAGCACCAACCAGGTCTGGATCGATTCGCCGGCTGCGGTCTGCAGCGGCACCAGCTGGCTCAGCCGGCATTCGAAACTGACCGGGCTCGCGGCCACGCGCGGCACGTCGATCAACCGCGAAGGTGCCGCGTCCAGACCTGCCAGCACGAATTCGTCGACCTCCGCCGGCACCACCGCCGCGCTGGCATTCATCGCCTCGGCCAGCGGGCGGGTGGCCAGGTTCCAGGTGAATTCGCCGGTGGCCTCGATGTTGCGCAGGCTGTCCTTGCGGCCGATGCTGGCGAACCCCACGATCGGCAGGGTGTAGTTGAACGCGTTGAAGAAGCTGTAGGGCGCCAGGTTGACCACGCCGTCGGCGCTGCGCGAACCGATCCAGCCGATCGGACGGGGGCCGACGATGGCATTGAAGGGATCGTGCGGCAACCCGTGGCCCTGAGCCGGCTCGTAGAAATGGATGCTGTCGTCGAAGGTGCTCATGTGCGTGCGGATCCAGGCAACAGCATTTGAGACGGTAGCGGCAAGGTCATTCGCCGACGGCGCAGCATTCGGCGCAGCGATGCACCGGCAGCATGGTCACCGGTCTGCTGTGCATCGACACGACCGGACGCTGCATCGCCGCGGCTGGCAAGCGCGTACACCATCGCGATCAGCGCTCCAGGAAGTTTTTCAGCAGGGCATGACCGTGCTGGGTGAGGATCGACTCGGGATGGAACTGCACGCCTTCCACCGGGAACTGGCGGTGGCGCAGGCCCATGATCTCTTCCATCGAGCCATCCGGGTTTTCGGTCCAGGCAGTGACTTCCAATGCCTCCGGCAGCGTGGTCTTGTCCACCACCAGCGAGTGGTAGCGCGTGGCCTCGTAGCTGTCCGGCAGGCCGGCGAACACTCCCTTGCCTTCGTGGCGGATCGGCGAGGTCTTGCCATGCATGATGTTGCCGGCACGGATCACATCGCCGCCGTAGACCTGGCCGATGCTCTGATGCCCCAGGCACACGCCCAGGATCGGCGTGGTCTGGCCCAGCCGTTCGATCAGCTGCAACGAGATACCGGCCTCGTTGGGCGTGCACGGGCCGGGCGAGATCACGATACGCTCGGGCTTGAGCGCAGCGATCTCATCGACGCTCATCGCATCGTTGCGCACCACCGTGACCTCGGCGCCCAGCGCCTGCAGGTACTGCACGAGGTTGTAGGTGAAGCTGTCGTAGTTATCGAGCATCAGTAACATTTATTAAACCTTCCTGCCCAAAACTTTCGAAATTTGGCGAACGAATTCATGAGTATCTAGAAAATAATTTGGATATGCTTTTCTTAAGGCGTCGACTGGGCCAGCTGCTACCAAAACTGCTTCGACGCTCTCCCCTGCTTTTGCTCGAAGTTCAATCTGCGCATACTCGATGTTTGCCTGCTCAAGACGAGACACAGGGAAAGGCTTCAGGGTGACTGTTCTTCTTCCAGAGTCCAAAATGATAAGATGATATGCCCCCTGCCCTCGCTCTTGAGTGATTTGAACGGTAACAATTGCAAAATTGCGAAGCTTTTCCAGCACATGCAGCCTCGCTTCGATATCCCGAAGCTCTTCAGCAATTTCTTGGACTGTAAAATTCTCCCTGATTAGCCCCGACTCTCAGCCATGAAAATTGCTCGCTGCACGTAAAACCTGCTCTGGGCATGGTGTGGATTGCATCATGGCCGTGGCAAGTNAAATGCGCGAGCTCCGATTGTGCGGCGAGCGGGTTGTCCTGGCCCAGAAGCTGCGTGGCGCGTTGGCCGGTCATTACCGTGTCGGCGGCGGTGGCGAGCAGGCCGGCAGTGCGCAGTGCCTGGCCGGCGGAGAGCTCGCCGGCCAGCAGCTCGGCGGTGGTGAAGCCGCGTTGGGAGACTGGTGTGTACGGCGCATGCGGTGTAGCGGCTGCGCCTTGGCGAATGCTGCGCGCAGCAGTGCCGATGGCTGTCGGCGTGTCATCCAGGACCTGCTGGACCAACGCCGCATTGGACTCGGATAGCCTCACTCGGCCGGCATCTTCGGCGTGCGCAATGGCCATGCGGAATTCCTCGCGGCCGGCGATCTCGCGTACTAGGACGTCGGGTTCACGCGGGACGCCGACGAGATTGCGCCCCGTCGTCCGTGCGACATCGATCACTTCTGTGATTCGCCTCTCGGAGTGGGTGATCGCGGCCCATTCGGATTCGACATCGCTCATGGAGCGCAGCGTTCTCAACTGGTCTTCATGGGCAGCGCGGTATTGATCAATCTCGGAGAGGGTGCTGCGGTTTTGCGCGTTCGTTTCGGCCTTGGTCAAGCGATCTGGGGTAGTTGCAAATGCATCGCCATTGATGAGCGCGACTTTGAGTGTGTCTCGAAAATCGTGAACTTGAGCGGCAATTTTTCTCAGTGCTACTTGATCGTCATCCAGCGCTGCCTGACCAACATCATTTTTCTCAAGTCGATTCAGAAAGTCTGTGACTCCATCTGTATAAGAACCTCGCGTCCGTCCCCGATGAGGCGATGTTTCAATTGCGTCGGCTAGTTTGCCGTCTACCGGCAAATACAATCGATTTGCGGACGCATGCTCATCGATGAGGCCATGCTCAGTTAGCTTCTGGAGCAAAAGATGATCGCGAAAAACATCTTGTTCAATTACATGATGACTATGAAGGATGACTTGATTGGCAGGCATGCTTGTTGGCTCTTTGGTCGCGATAGACAGTCAGTAAGCCGAAGCGTCGATAAGTCTGACTCCACGTGTTTTTGGTGATCTGCCGAAACCGTTTTCGATCAGCGCATCACGTAATAAGCGATCGCAGAAAGCGTCTGCCGTGTACGGCGTCCGAAAGACGTGGGCCGATGCAACGACTTCCTTATCGAAAGCCAAGCTCGCGCCGCCAGTCAGATCGAAGTACTTGCCTTTCGAATATCCCTCCGTCAGAACCTTGACCGTTGACGCACCCTCGTCGATCGCATCAATCACTCTGGTGACGTCACACAAGTAATATTGAGGGCCTTGCGATCCGTCTTCCAGAAGAAAATCGCAGCGCACGAACTCGAATCCTTTGGGATCAATGGATTCGAGCACTCTCTTTAATGGGTCTGAGGTTAGCCAGTATCCGCTGAAGCCGCCTTGCAGATCATTCGGCATCTGTCCTCGACTTTGGTTATATCGAAGGCGCGGAGCTTCTTTCAGCGGCGGGAACCCTCCGTCCGGTGGTCGAATGATGCCCCTGCCTTCTGGGCGGAGTGCCTTCTCGTTTTCAAACACCACGCCATGTCCAGACCCACCACTGCGCATATCAGGTCTGAAGATGTAGAACGCACCTTTTTGAGGTGTGCTGTCGAGTGTTGCGCGGGCTTCTTTTGCTTCATTCATAGGTACTTTCTCTCAACAATCCAGCATGCGTCGAACAGGTGCCCACAAGTGAGTCGCTTCGCTGCCTCCCCATCAGACGCCCACCTCTGCGCTTGATCGCCAGTAATGGAGGCAGGGCCGGCGGCGGATGCTGGCATGTTGTAGGCCCTGTTGGGACGGGATACGGCCCCCTATGTTGCACGTCTTCAGCGACCGACGCAGTAGGAAAACCCCGACGCCTACGGACAGCGCTGGCCCTGGCGCGCGCAATCGTCGCCCCGCCACGCCTGCGGTCTTCATGCATGGCTTTCGCTGCACCCCCGCAGGGTGGGCCTAGACCGCGCTGCTGTTACCGATCCGTGCGATTCAAGGAGGCCTTTCTTCCCTGCAGATCGCTGCGCGCCTGGGGGGCTTCGCGGGGGCGACCGGCTGCGATCCGTTGCTAGGCCTCCCGGCGCATTTCGGTAAATGACCATCGGAACGAGGTAATCGGTAATCCGGAGCCTGAAACAAGGCCTAAGCAATTGATGCCAATGGGAATTTCCGGATTACCTTTTGGGGTGATTTAAGGTAATCCGGCTTCCATAGAAAAGTTATGTGATTGAAATTTAAGGGTATTTTTTGGGGGCGTGATTACCTCCCCGAAAGGTAATCCCATTACCTCTCAATTACCCTCCTGATTAGCCCCGACTCTCAGCCATGAAAATTGCTCGCTGCACGTAAAACCTGCTCTGGGCATGGTGTGGATTGCATCATGGCCGTGGCAAGTCGTGGCAGCATNAAAACCGGCTCTGGGCATGGTGTGGATTGCATCATGGCCGTGGCAAGTCGTGGCAGCATCTCGCGCAAGCGGAATCGACGATTAAAACGATAGGCCGCTTCTCCCAGGTAACGCCTTGCGTATTTGCCTTGCGCGATGGCGTGATACACGCCACTGATGGCGCGTTTGAGATTGCCCAGCACCACGTTGAGCCAACGTGCACCGGCCGTTTCGGTCGCGGCACGACCACCGCCAGTGTCCAGCGTGGTGTGCGCGTGGCCGGCGTCTTCTAGCCGGCGGAAGCAGGCCAGCCCATCGGTGTAGACCTCGCATTCGGGCGCCAAGCGACGGGCAATCCAGTCCTGCAGCGAGGTGTTGTCGAAGCTGCGCACCGGCTCGATCACCACAAAGCGCGGCGCGGTGAAGGTGGCATCGGTCTGCACCGCAATCAGGAACGCTTGTTTGTTCTCCGATCCGCGTCCGGCCTTGCCACCGTTACGCTCGCCGCCGAGATAGGCATCGTCGATCTGCACGAAACCCGCCAGTTTCCGCATGGATTCGCGCTCGGCCATAACCTGCATGATCTTGTGTTTCATCCGCCAGGCCGTCTTGTAGTTGACGCCCAGATGCCGCATCAACTCCAGCGCGGCCATGTTGGTTTTGGTCGAGGTCAGCAGGTGCAACGCCAGCATCCAGGTGCGCAGCGGCAGCTTGGTGCCTTCGAACATCGTGCCTGCAATCAGGCTGGTCTGATGCCGGCACGCGCTGCATTGGTAGTAGATCGCAGCACCCCGCTTGAAACGCGAGCGCACGCGTCCGGCACAAACAGGGCAACGAAAGCCTTGCGGCCAGCGCCACTTGTAAAGCGCGCGATAGCACTTGGCTTCGGTGCCGTAGGACGCGAAGAACTCAGGCATCGACAATCCCGCTTGGAACTGCACGGCATTGATACTCATCACGCCACCTCGTTGGCTTCAGGTGACAGCAGCATCCACCCAGCGCGGCGCAGATCCTGCGACAGGCGGCTGATGGTCAGGGCTAATCAGG
>NZ_CM002139.1:763470-848387 GCF_000454545.1 Xanthomonas cassavae CFBP 4642 | reverse complement strand
ATACTCATCACGCCACCTCGTTGGCTTCAGGTGACAGCAGCATCCACCCAGCGCGGCGCAGATCCTGCGACAGGCGGCTGATGGTCAGGGCTAATCAGGAAATTCTCAAATCCTGGAACTGGGGCAGTTCTCTCCACAGCAGCTAGCGCTGCACTTGCCACCACAAAAAAAATTTTCCATTCTGCTGAGCCCTGTCCAGATTTCAGAGCTTGTCCTAGAAAAGTCCCCATAGTCTCTACCGCAGTTGCCCAAGCGTGCTGGACTCGCGTGCGGAACTGCAATTCAACTGACAACCCCTCATACTCTGGCGCCAGGGGATTGTCATATTTATATATCATATGAATGCCGCGATACCCATCATCCTTCGGCACCTGAACATAATTCTTAGAGTGCGACAAGTCGTGCGAAAAAGCAGAATTCCTATATGCGAACTCAAGCCTATTAAGCTTAGCTATTGAACCAACAATTGCTCGCAGACCACCAATGTCCTGCATCCTTGCAAGCTTCATCCCCTCGAAACGTTGTAGCTTGAGGATTATGGAAGGAGTTCGCTTCAGTCGCTGAGCGACAATAGCCTGCTGATCAATAACCTTAAGCTTGTTTCTCAACGTTGCTTGGAAAGTATTAATTGGATAGCCATGACAAGCACGCCAGTTAGTTAGAACATCCGCGGCCCACATCAATTCTTCATCCGAAGCATTCGGATTTACTAGGAGATCTCCTGCTCGACTAATCTGCTTCCTTGAATAGGCAGGCTTCACGAACGCCACTTCAATCTCTCCTAGTAAGATAATTTACAAGTCCATCGACATGATGGAGATTCGTCGCCCACGAGGTCACGAAGCGAATGACCAGCCGCCCATCGCTGCGCGTTTCCCAGCATTCGAAGTCGTAGCGGCGCGCGATCTGCTCGGCCTGCTGGGCGGTGACGGCGACGAATTGCTGGTTGGTCGGCGAGTCGCTGGTGAATTCCACGCCCGCGGCCAGCAGCCCGGCGCGCAGGCGCTGCGCCATGGCGTTGGCGTGCGCGGCCAGTTCGAAGAACAAGCCGTCTTCGAACAAGGTGGCGAACTGCGCGCCTAACACCATGCCCTTGGCCAGCAGCGCGCCGCGTTGCTTGATGAGGTAGCGCAGATCGGCCTGCAGGGCAGGATGGATCACGACCAAGGCCTCGCCGAGCAGCGCACCGTTCTTGGTGCCGCCGATGTAGAACGCATCGGTGAGGGCGGCAATGGTCGGCAGATCCAGATCGTTACCGTTGGCAGTCAGCGCTGCGCCCAGCCGCGCGCCGTCGAGATACAGCAGCAGATCGTGTGCGCGACAGAAGCGTGACAATGCTTCGAGTTCGGCGCGGGTGTAGATGGTGCCGCTTTCGGTGCTGTTGGAAATGTAGACCAGGCGCGGCTGCACCATGTGCTCATTGCTGTGCACAGCAAGCACGGGCTGGAGCAGCGCAGGCGTCAGCTTGTCGTGCAGCGCCGGCACGGTGAGCACTTTGTGGCCGGTCGCCTCGATAGCTCCGGTTTCGTGCGTGGCGATATGCCCGGCTTCCACCGCGATGACCGCCTGATGCGGGCGCAAGAACGCGCTGATTGCGATCAGGTTGGTCTGCGTGCCGCCCACCAGCAGATGCACGTCGGCCTGCGGCTGCGCGACTGCATTGCGGATCAACACAACCGCACGCGCTGTGTGCCGATCGGTGCCGTAGCCGGCGCACTGCTCGGCACTGGCCTGCGCCAATGCCTGCAGCAAACGCGGATGCGCACCTTCGCTGTAGTCGTTGCGAAAGCTGATGCGCGCGGCGCTGCCCTGCCCGTCCATCACAAGCCCTTTGCCGCCTGGGCAACTGCGCGAAACAGCGCACGTCCCTTGTTCATGGTTTCCTGCCATTCCAGGTCGGGGTCGGAGTCGTAGACCACGCCGCCGCCGGCCTGCACATACAGGTAGCCGTCCTGGATCACTGCTGTGCGGATGGCGATGGCGGTATCCGCATCGCCATGCCAGCCGATATAGCCGACCGCACCGGAATACACATTGCGCTTGACCGGCTCCAGCTCGCGGATGATTTCCAGCGCGCGGATCTTCGGTGCACCGCTGACGGTGCCGGCCGGGAAGGTGGCGCGTAGCACATCGCTGTAATTCAGGCCGGCCTTGAGCGTGCCGGTGACCTCGCTGACGATGTGCATGACGTGGCTATAGCGTTCGATCACGAACTGCTCGCCCACCTTGACCGAGCCCGGCTCGGCCACGCGGCCGACATCGTTGCGGCCCAGGTCGATCAACATCACGTGCTCGGCGCGCTCTTTCGGGTCGGCCAGCAACTCTTCTTCCAGTGCCTTGTCCAGCTCTGGCGTTGCACCGCGCGGGCGGGTGCCGGCGATGGGACGCACGGTGACTACGCCATCGCGCAGGCGCGCCAGGATTTCCGGCGAGGAGCCGACGACTTGCGTGCCGCCGACATCCAGAAAATACATGTAGGGAGATGGATTCAACGCACGCAAGGCGCGATACACATCCACCGGGCGCGCACGGAACGGCACACGCAACCGCTGCGAGGGCACCACCTGGAAGATGTCGCCGGCGCGCACGTATTCCTGTGCCTTGCGCACCACCGCGTGGTATTGCTCGCGGGTAAACGAGGAATGGAAATCCGATTCGTCGATGGCGTCGGAAATCTGCGCCTGCGGGTAGCCGGCGCCGCCCTGACGCAGGCGATGCGCCAGCTCGTCCAGACGCCGGTTGGCGCGTACATAGGCCTGCGGCTGACGCGGGTCGGCATGCACGATCAGATACAGACGGCCCTTAAGGTTGTCGAACACCGCCAGCTCTTCGGAGAGCATCAGCAGGATATCGGGCGTGCCGAGTTCGTCGGGCTTGTCGCCGGTGCCCAGGCGCGGCTCGATGTACTGGATGCACTCGAAGCCGAACCAGCCGACCAGCCCGCCGGTGAAGCCGGGCAGGCCATCGAGTTGCGGCACCGAATGCTCGGCACGCAGTGCATCCACCTCAGCCAGCGGGTCGGCGACCTGCCGGGTGTCGATGACTTCGCCGTGTTCGCTGACCTCCAGCGTGTGACCGCGGAAGCTGTACACGCGCCGTGCCGGCAGGCCGATGATGGAGTAGCGCCCGAAGCGCTCACCGCCCTCGACCGATTCGAACAGATAGGTGTAGGCGCCGTCGGCGAGCTTCAGATAGACCGACAGCGGCGTGTCCAGGTCGGACAGCACTTCGCGGACAACGGGGATACGGGTGTGACCTTCCGCGGCCTGGCGCTGGAACTGCTCTGCAGTGATCAAGACGACTTTCCTTCCGGGACTCTGTGGCGGGGCGGACGACGGCAACGGGCCACCATCGCCACCAGCGGCGAGCGGAAGAGAAGGAGCGTGGGGTCGTCAGGCGGGACACGCACCTACTGTAGCGCAACTGCACGCCCAGGGCAGCAGCCTGCAGCGAAGAACACCGCTCAACCGCAACGCACGGTTGCAAGGCGAAGCGCTGCCGCTCTTGCGATTCCCGATTCCCAGCCTCACCCACCGACCAGTGGGCACTGGGCGGGCAAGTGCATCCGCAACCGCGCCGGCACGCAGTCGATGCGGAACTGCAACGCGGTCTCCGGCTCGCCGTCCAGGTTCAGCGTGAGCGGCTGATGCGAGGCGATCTCCAGCCACGGTAGCCGCGCACGCACGGCCACACGTTCGAGCGCAGCCTGCTTGCCGCTGGTCACCAGGGTGCCGAGCGTGGCGGCCACCTCGCCGTTGAGTGCGGGCACGATGGTGACGTCGAGCAAGCCATCGTCGATCAGCGCGTCCGGGCACAGCGCCTGGCCACCGCCGGCCTGGCGCCCGTTGCCCAGGCCAAGCGCGATGAACTCGCCTTCCCAGCTGAAGTCCGGGCCGCTGAAGCGTGCGCTGATCGGGTCGATCCGGCCCAGCCGCGACATGCCGGTGATCAGGTAGGCCAGCCCGCCAAGCATCTTCTTCAGGCCTTCGTCGGTTTCCACGGTGACCTGGGTGCCGAACCCGCCACTGGCGACATTGGCGCACCAGTGCGGCCCGTGCGCGGTGTCCAGGCGCAGCAGGTCGATCGCCTGCGCCGGGCGGCTGGCGATCAGATCGAGCGCGTCGATGGGGCCGATAGGGATGTTCGCGGCCGTGGCGAAGTCGTTGGCGGTGCCCAGCGGCACCAGGCCCAGCGAGGGCAGCGTGGCGGCATCGCCCTGGTGATGGGCGAGCGCGGCGGCCACTTCGCTCAGGGTGCCATCCCCGCCAGCGGCCACCACGGTATGCACGCCGTCGGCTACGGCTTCGGCGACATAACGCTCGGCGTCGCCTTCTTCCCAGGTGACCCGTACCTCCAGCTGGACCCCGCGCTCACGCAGGCTGCGCACTGCCTGGCGCACGTCCTCGTTGTCGGTGGACTTGCCGTTGAGGATCAATCGCCAGTGGGACGGAGCCATGCGCACTGCCGATGATGGTAATGAGGGTGATGGGAGGCTAGCAGCGGGTCGATGCGTGAATCGTGAATACGCGCATAACCTGGCTGTCATGCCTGTGTCATCGCCGACCCGGAGCATGGAAGGCCATAGCAGGGACGACGGGCGGAGGCAGGATCAGCCTCCATTAAATTAAAGTAAACATCTGTTTTTAATCGCTTTTACGGCAAGCAGCTGTTTCAAATACCCCCAGATATACCCCTAAAGTCACTGCTACGGCTGCGTGGCAGGGGGATCTGCCATCACGCAGGCTAGGGCGTTGATCGGAGTTCGATCGAGCGGCTGAGGGGTGGTATCGAGGCATGGCGGCCCAGAGCCTCCCCCATCCGCAGCTTACGCGCCGGCCGCCTCTATACGATCTGCGCGCGCAATCGTCGCCCCGCCACGCCTGCACGCTTCGTATGGTGCTTTTGCTGCACCACCTGCAATGCACGCAGACGCAACCGCAGCAACGCTATGGGTGGCACTCCAGGGGTGACGATATCCCTGCGGATCCCTGCACCAGCTAGGCGTGCGGAACGCTGGCCCAGCCAGCAAATGGATGCCAGGTGGGCGGCAGCCTGGCAGAGCTAAGAACCGCCGTCCAAGCGCGTTCAATAAGAAAAAAACCTCTCTACTTGCTGAGTTTGACCAACGCTATGGATGGCGGATCAGTATCACCATTACGGTAACGCTTGCTCTAACCCAGCCAGGCGGGCTGAGCTGTGGTGAGATGCCCTGCTGCCTTGTGCTGTGGGCCATCTCCAACGGCCGGCACCTTCCCGTCGCTTGAGCCGTATCTCTGACATGCAGCATTAGCGGGTAACACAGGTAACGCCTGTAACCGGCAGACCGAATTCCTTCGATATCAAAGAGCTACGCTCGCGACCCGCGCCCCAGCCGCTTGGTAACAGGCCGTAACGTGGGTAACGGGGCACCAAGGGTGGAGGTCTCCCTAGCGCATGTTCGGCCACCTACCTTACAGGCATGCCGCCCATTGCCATAGAATCCCTCAGACCAAAGGAATCAGCTGCGATCTGCGGCGCACCCGTCCACGATGGAAATCACCATGAACGATGAGGCAGCAATCCCCGTCACCGTCGCGAGCGACTCCCACCTGGGGGAATTTTTTGTCCTCCGCCCAAGCTTTCGGGGCAATGGTCAGAGCGCTGGTTTGAAGATTGACAACGAAGAACTGCTTCTGCCCCCTGGCATGAACACCCTGGATCCACCCAATGGTGATCCAAGCCAGTATCCGGTGAGGCCACACCTAGTGCAGGTGCCGGGACAGCAAGAGATGCCGCGTGATTTCGAGAAGCTGGCGGGCATCTGGATCGTTTCGGAAGCATTGAAGCAGGTATTCGACGCCATCGATTCGGAAGGCTTCGCTTTTGCGGCTTGCGACTTCACCCTTGCCGACGGCACGCAGGGTCCTCAGTACTACCTCTGCAGCGTGACGCGTTGGCTTGATGCGCTTGATGAGAGTGAATCGCGGGTCCAGATCGAGATCGAACACGATTACGAGACCGGAGAAGACCTCAACTTCTATAGCGTATCCGGCGGTGCAAGCCTTGTATTCAAGCGCGAAGTTGTTGGTAACGCCCACGTCTTCCGTCAGTCACGCCTAGGAACCGAGGCCATTTGTGACCGCGCTCTGTTCGACGCCTTGAACGCAGCCCAACTTAGCGGTCCTTCGCTGCGAGACGCCGCAGACCTCTGACGCGTCAAACCCTCGATACGGATTTCTGAGCGGGAGTTGCACCGATGGCTGATACACCGGCTTTCCAAGGGCACCACGTCATTGAGCAAGCGGCTTTCAGTGAAAGCCGCTTGCTGCAGTCGCTTTCAAGAAGCGGCTTGTTCGAGCTGCATGGTCCACGCAACATCCTCAATCTTCCTGCGGACCAAGCACTGGCCGCGAGGATGGGTTTGTCGCCTCACCCCGGTGGACCGCTTGGGGCGTACTCAGAGGAACTTGCGAATCGGCTGGAAAGATTGGAACTGTCCCCCGACGGGCAAGCAACGCTGCGCGGCGATCAAGCCGCAGCACAGCGCATCGCGGCTAGAGTCAACGGCCTGACCGACACACTCAAGGTGGGCTTGGTCAATGGCGACCTTGTAAGCAACACGCCGCAGGGCATGACCCCGCAGCAGGCGAACGCAAAGATCCGGGCCTTTCATGGCGATCTCGCGGCTTACCAACAAAGTCATGCTGGGCAGATTGCCGATGTGGGGAAGATGGCCGCAGCAGAGGCGCGCTGGGCCGGCGTGACGAGGTCTGAAGGCAATGTCCAACTTGCGTTGGACGCGATCGATCAGCCGGGAACATCCACCCTCAGTGATAGATGGGGCGGCCGGCAATCACTGGGCGAAGCAGTCGCTGAAGCGAACCAAGCCGGGCGCCTGCCAATCACACAACCGATGGAGGCGCGTCTGCGCCTCACCTTTCCTCAAGAGATGCCACCGATCCTGGCACGGCCACCGACTGCGCCCCGGATGCCTGGCGTCCCAGGCGAAGGCAGCGTCGTGGCCGGCGAAGGGCTTGCTGCAGCAGAAGCGGCCGGAGCGCGCGGGCTTTCTGGTGCTCGCGTCGCGGGTGCCGCCGGCGTAGCGCTGATGGCCTACGACTTCGCCGTGACCGGCCATCGCGTGGTCCAGCTAAGTACGCAAGGCAATGACACAGGGGCCGCCTCAGCGGCCACGCACTTCGTCGGCCGCAACGCTGGCGGTATCGCCGGCGGCTTCCTGCTTGGTGCAGGCTATGGTGCCGTCACAGGGTCGTGGACGGGGCCTGGCGCGCTGGCTACTGGCTTGGTTGGCGGCGTGGCGGGCGCCTACCTTGGCGAACGTTGGGCCGAGAAGCAAGACATCAACCGGATCTACACACAGCCAGACCGCAGCGGCAACGAGTGGACGCGCAACCCGGAAGATCCCCAAGGCACCTGGACGCGAACGGTGAGTGCTCCACTGCCAAGCGGTGGCTACCAGGAAACACGCCTGGTTGCGGCTGGCCGTCTTGCCGACGAACTGAATTACCGCGCAGCGAACGACTCGTATTCACTTGGGCTGGCAAATCCACCAAAGCCGCAGGATCCATACCGCCTGGATGCCAAGGCCGAAACGCATCCGCCGCGCGAGCCGTTTGAAACGGGCCGCGACTACGTGCGCGATGCGCAGACGGGCGGGTGGCAGCTTGAAATCAGGGAAAACATTGACGGCAAGATACCAATCACGCGTAACGCGCCGGTCAGTGCGGAGCGTGCGAGTGGCTTGGAGCAGCAGTCGCAGACAATCATCGCGCAGAACGCAGCCAATACGCCGGAAGCAACTGCGGCCCGCTACCAGATCGCCTACAACCAGTTCGGCTGGAATGAGTTCACCAATCGCGAGCCGGTGCCGCAGGCCATCACGAACGCGCGCACGCAGCCGCAGCCCTTACAGGCTTCTGACGGTAACTCCTATACCCGCGACGCCAGCGGCGAATGGACCACGCCCGGCACGTTCTACGGCACCAATGCAGCCACCGGCAACACGCGCGAGGAATTGAACCGTACGTGGCAGAGCCAACAGGCCGGGCTTCAAGACATGGCGTCGATGGCGGAGGTCGCCCGCAGCAATCCCACGCCGACGCAGAGCGACTTGCACAGCCAGGTGGCCGGGATGTACGCCCGCGCCGGCATTACACGCACTGACGCGCAGATTAATGCCGCCACGGCGGCAGTTGCACAAGACCACGCGCGCGATACAGGCAAGCAGATGCCCTTCTTCCTGCAGCTGCAGAAAGATGGCTCGATCGCCACGGTAGTTGGCCAGAACGACGACCGCATGGAGATCAGGGCAACCACGACTGCAGAAGAGATATCGCAAGCAGAACGGCAACAAGCCATGCCTGCCAACGCCATCTCGCCCAATCCCCCTGCGCAGTCGCTCAGACACAACAGCCCGCAGCACCACCGACGCAAACCCCCTTACCCAGCGCACCGTCGTCGCAGACAGCACCGGGACGTTCGTCTGCGCTGGATGACGACCACGCGCAAGGGCGTGCGGCGTCCATGAGCACCACCACAGCACATGTCAGCGCACCGGGAATGAAGACGGGGGCGCGCACTGTCGCATCGCAAGATCCTCGTGAAGACGAGCAGCCATCTGTGAATCGTCAGAGCGCCGCCGGCCCGAAGCCGCAAGATGCTGCATTGGTGGAGCAGCTACGCTCTTCCATCGCAAGGCTCGATGAAAGCGCCAACAAACCGTGGGATGAGCGCAGCGATCGCATGGTTGCGAGCGCGTACAAAATGGCCGTGGATGCGGGGTTCAAGCCCGGCGACAACGTGGAAGTCGCACTAAACACGCCAACTGACAAGCTTCCGGGCGGAGTTACGATGTTCGTGATGCGCTCAGGCCAAGGCGCGTCCCCTGATCCTGCCGCTAATCGGGCGCATATGCCGACCAGCGAGGCACTGGCAGCAGCTCCCGAACACCAGTATTTGGCGGCAAACCAAGCACGTGATACCCAGGAACAAACACGATTGCAGGACCTCGCTCAAGCACGCGATAACATCCAGGAACCGCCAAATAGAAGTGGCCCGCGAATGTCGTGATCAATTCTGATTCGCGCCCTTTAGCTTCGATGCTTAGAACACAAATGATGCATCTTCTTCAACCAGAGCTTTAAAGACCAAATTTCACTTAGTACATCAGTGAGCCAAGTTAACACCACACGGTCATTGCTACCAGGCCCACACTAGTACTAAAGAAGATCATCCATCCGAATGACACCAAAATTCTTTGGCATTAAAAGCTCTGCAGTCCTGGCCTTTATATGCACATCCCCTTGAACTCGAACCGTTTGCCCCCGATCGTGAGCAATAACTGCCAGGTGGTAGTCATCGCCCATCAACGAAACACGAATCTTGCGATCTATATCGCCAACATTAGCTTCCAAGGTTATCACACCCTCAGTCTCGCCTTTTTGACGGACTAGTTTCGTTATATGGCCTGTCAATATCCTATCTGGCAGAACATAGTCATCTTTATAATATTCCGAGACCTTCTTTAAAATCTGAACCTGCCGCTCTTCAAAGTTAAACTTACGAGGCTTGCTTTCAAACATCGGCCCGGATGATGCCGTAACAATAACCTCAAACCTGCGGTTATTTTTCTCTCCACTGAAGCCAAGGAGGGCATCGCAGAGATTTGCGCTGGCACCTGAGTAGACAGCTGCATCGAATACCTTGAGCTCGCCTACGTCTTCGTATTTTGCACTTGCGCTTGAAAGCGCATCTAACCCAGTTACAAGTTTAGAAGTGATGGCCTGCCCCAAATCTAGAGAATCAACAATTGCAACAGCGGCGTCAGGTTGGTCAAGAGGCAAATTTTCTTGATTCGGCGCGATCACATTAACTACATAACTTCCGATCTCTGTTTGCCCAAGCAAAAGAGAGTCGAGGTAGTTGCGAGCGTCCTTAGAAGTCGGGCCAGAGAAATGCCGCCGATTTGAATACACAGCCTGTGCAGCTGCGGCCAACAAATCTTTAGCCTTTGATATAAGTAAAACGCCATCACCAATTGGGATTGTTCCATCTTTTGTGTCTGCGTGAACAACACGGATAGTAATAACGCTCGAAAGAAGGCGCTTTATATCGTTAATTACATTTCCGACAGATCGCTGTTCGAATGATGCAATTGCTGATAGTGCATCACGAACTCTCTGCTTAAAATCTTTCACATAAGAAAATGGAAGTACGACTTCCGCAGCTTCGTCGTTTTGCCTATGCCATATGGTGGCGACACTTCGTATTTTACCGTCTTCGAACCACTGCCTCGACTGTAGGTAAGCGTATATTTGATCAACAGACACGGGAGTCTCTTCAAAGGCATGACCGTCACCTTCCTTCACAGCGACTCTCCCATGCTTGCCCGATCCATCATCTGCCAAAGGATGGCACTAGTGAGGCGCTGGGCGATGGGAATATCCACAGTTACAGAGACTTTATTGTTTGTGGGAGCATAATCTCGGAGTGAAAGCCAATGGCAAGACCTGAACAACGCGATATGGTCGTCATTATGTGTGATCCATTGTTGTAGATCCTGAGGCACGAGCAATATAGCGAGGTAACGCGGCACCACCAAATCATCACCACGGAGGTCGTCGTAATTTTTGATTTTTAGCGGATATTTGATCACCTCATCCACAATCAAATCCTGGGCCGAGCATTTGAGCTGCACCTGAATCATTGGACTGCGTCTTCTTCCCGGACCGAAATTACCTGTCACTTGAAATGTAATATCGATGCTATCGTCATCGATATCGAAAGCGGCGCGATTAAGCCCAGCTTGCGCCGCGAGCGCACTAATATAGGCGGATTGAAACGCTTCCTTCTGCTTTTGTGGATCCATGCGCCGAGCCATCGTCCTTCCCAGACGCTAGATGTTCACATATATCCTGACGAACAGCTATGGGTCGTCTTCCGGCCGCCGCTACCAAGCGCGGCCGGACTCACTCTTTACACCGAAGGGAGGCTATGGGTTTGTTGCCGCAGATGCGCACGGCTTAGACTCAACTTCCAAGTGCAACACCCCGCCTTGACGTAGGGTAGCGGCATGGGCACACAGTACAGGCACCTGGGTTCCGAAGAACGCGCTTTGCTTCAAATTGAACTCGGTAACGGAATGAGCATCAACTCCATTGCAAGGCGACTCAATCGCAGTGCGTCCACCCTGTCGCGCGAGATAAGGCGACAGGGCGAACCTGTCTATGCGGCAACCAGCGCAGCCAGCAACTATCGGCTGCGCCGCAGAGCGTGCGTTCGAAGGCGCCGGCTTGTTGAAGGCAGTGCGCTCTTTCAGCAGGTGCGTGACGACTTGGTTCTGTATCGTTGGTCGCCCCAGCAAATTGCTGCCAAGCTCAAGGCCATGCATCCGGATGATCCAAGTCAACGCGTGAGTCACGAAACAATCTACGCCGCTATCTACGCGCATCCGCGTGGTGGTTTGAAGAAAGAGCTTGTGGAGGCGCTTCGTCAGCACAAGCCGACGCGAGGCTTGCGCCGTACAACCGCTGCCAAGCGCACGTGGGTGCCGGAGGAGCTGCGTATCGTCCATCGGCCTGAAGAGGTGGCGCAGCGCTTGATTCCTGGGCACTGGGAAGGCGACCTGATCAAAGGGGCTTTCAACCGCTCGTGCGTAGGCACGCTGGTGGAGCGAAAGACGCGCTTTGTGGTGCTGTGCAAGATGGATGGCTGTACTGCACAGGATGCGCTGGAGGGCTTCACGCGACAGATGAAGAAGCTGCCGCGTTTCCTACTGGGAAGCCTCACCTATGACCGCGGAACCGAGATGACGTGTTATCCAGAGCTGATGAAGCGGCTCAACATCGATCTTTGGTTCGCCGATCCACATGCGCCCTGGCAGCGCGGCAGCAATGAGAACACCAACGGCCTGCTGCGCCAGTTCATGCCAAAAGGCGCGGACTTGTCCAAGGCGAGCCAGGAGTATCTCAACAACGTCGCCGACCTGATGAACGCCCGGCCACGGCAGACGCTTGGCTGGAAGACGCCGAACCAGGCGCTGGAAGAAGAGATCGCTCAATTCAACTCACGTGTTGCACTTGCAAGTTGAGACCGCCCGGCGTATCGGGCTTGCCGCCAAACCCATATCCACTCCCTTAAGGTCTAGTTCGTGGATGCCGGCGGACTGAGCCCTTGTCTCAGCGACAGTGGGAACACGCTTGTCCAAGTGCCTACCTAGCTGCTCCAGGAATGCTGTTCGCATCTCGCTCTCACTTGCCATTGCACCGCTACGCGTGAGGCCGACCGCGCTCTTGTACAGAATGAATGCATGCGCAACCTCGTCACGTACGTTTTCCACCATGGCGTCGAATGCTTCACGTGACGCCAGTTCGATCACCGCGCTGCGCTTGCCAATAGCCACCTCGGCAAGTTCGGCGACGGTTACCTCCATCGCTGTGATCTGCACTCCGATCTCCTGACGCATAGCGGCGTATTCCTCGACCAGCGTTAACGCCGAAGTTTCAGCCACTCGCAGCTTTTGGATGTCACGGGTCAGCGTGCCATCGGCTTCACGTAGCAGCCCGCTCCATTGCTGGCGCGCTGCGTTGGCCTCTGCCTGCGCCGCATCGCGTGCGCGCGTCATCGTTGCCACACGCTCGGTGAGTGCCTTCTTGCGTGCCAGCGCCTCATGGAGTGCCTGTGCTGCAGCCTCATATGCCGCCCGCACCGGGCATGATTCGGCGGCAATCGTCACAGCTTCTTCCGAGGCGCCACTTGTGTTGGGGACAGTTTTGTCACTCTTGCTCATTCGGTACTACTCCAGTTGTTCGGCAGCCGCATGCACTCACGCACGACGGCAGCCAAGGTGATGACACGCACTGCACGCAGCTCACAACGAGCCGTCGTGCACCTTGCGCGAGTCGAAGATGTATAGGCGTACCGCGCCCATGCCGGGCACGCGCACGACCTGTGAGGGTTTGCCATCGGCTGCGGGCTTGATCCACCCAGCGGCGATCAGCTCACGCGCGGCTTGGCGCGCGTCATGGCCGGCACACAATTCGCGGCGGAACGCTTCGGGCAACACCATGTACTCGGTGACGCCCACCTCATCGAAGCGACGGAAGCCGGCGCGCTCTCGCACGGGGAGGCCGTCTGCTGCGCGGAATCGCTCAAGGCGGCTTTCGCCATGGGCTTCAAAGAACGCGCGGATGCGCGACATCAGCGCATCCGTGTCAGCGCTGCCCGAGCCGCCACGGCGCTGCAGCCATGCTTGGAAGCACGTCGCCACGCCTTTGGTCGCTTCGCCCTTCTGCCAGCCGGTGAGCTGGTGCCGGCAGGTGCTGGCTAGCTCGCCGGCAAAGGCGACGATGGCAAAGCGCTCCGCCACGCGGCGAACCTCACCCGACGCGTTATCCGGCACGTGCGTTGTCAGGAAGCGGTCTGTTGCCTCGCGCAGCTGCGCTGTGAGCTTGGGGCTGTCCAGCCGCGTCAGGTATTCCATCCACAGCGGCCACGCAGCGCCGTAGGAGCGCGCCGCCGCGTCCTTGAGTAGGGCGGAGAGGGCTGCGCCGTCACCGGCGTCGTGGAGTCGCTCAAAGACGCCGTGTCCGGCCTCGGCCTCGGCCGGCACGTCCGCTAGGCGCACGGCCTGCCCTGCCCTGGCTTGCTTGCCAGCCTCGGCCATGTGCTGTGCCAAGCCCACCTCGCCTGCCGACAGGATCATGATGCGCCAGCGTGCCGCCGCACGTGCGTCGCCCGCACGGTTCGCGCGGCTCTTGCCGTTGCCATTTGCCAGCAGATACGCCGCGTCGCCGGCCTGCTTCGGATCGATCTGCGCCAGCTCGTCCAAGATCAGCGTCGCATCGTTGTGCAGCACCGCTACGCCCTCCAGCCCGTTGGCCGTGCTGCGCCACTCGCGGGCGTACTCTGGTGGTCCAACGACGCTGGCGGCCACGCGTAGCGCGGTGGTCTTGCCGCTGCTGCTGCCGCCGACGATGTGGAAGCCGCCGCCCGTGGCGCCAGTGAAGCGCAGCAGCGGGCCGGCGAACATCGTCGCCACCGCCAGCACCAGCCGCGAGTTGCCGGCGCAACGTGCTGCCACTCCATGCTTCCAATCGTCCAGCGTGCCAACCGCCGCGTAGTGATGCTGCAAGCCGCCGCTGTGCTGGTAGACCAGCAATTCCTCGCCGGCACCGTAGCTCTCACCACTGGGCAGCACGTAGCTGCTGTCGTGCCAGCCCGGCACGGCCACGTTGCGGGCACGTGCGTCGATGCGCTCTTGGATGATGTAGGCAAGCAGCCGCTGCATCGTGCTGCGGTGCGCGGACATCTCCACACCACCTGCTGCCAGCTGGCGGACGAACTCGCGCGGGTCGCCCACCAGCATTTCGGCTGGCGCGGCCCACTGGTGGCGATGACCATCGGCGTCGGTCCAACTCAGCAGCCGGCCCCATTCCTCACTTTGGCTATTTCGGGTCTTGGCCTCGACTTTCAGCGGCGAGCAGATGAATTGCGGCTCTGCCTGTTCGCCGTCCTCGTTGACGCCGACGTAGAACACGCCGGCATCGCTCAGGCGGTAGTGCGGCTTAGCTCCGGCAGCAGTATCAGTGCGTGCCTTGCTGTTCCCACTGCCCTTGCGCACGGCCGCCTCGATCGAACTGCGCACGGCCTTTTTGCCCACCGCTTTGGCAGCATCGTTGAAGTCTACGGATTTGATGGTGTTGCTCATGCACGAGGCTCCATTGCCACGTCGGCGCGTTGCGCCTTGGGTTAAAGGGTCACAAAGGTGAGGCGTTTAGGGGTGATCGGGTTAGCGCGGCGGCAGTGCCACGACACCGCCGACGGCGTGCGCTGCGCGTTGGGCATTGGCTAGGCCCGGATTGATGCCGCGGCACAACGCAGTCGCCGCGTCGTCGTCCGCACACAGCACAATCAAGGCGTCGGGGAACTTATTGCGCAGCTCTCTCGCTACGGGTTCAAGGTTGCCGGCGTCGAAGGCCACAGCGGTTGGATAGCCCGTCGCCTCATAGATGCTGGCAGCAGTGGCATAGCCTTCGGCAATACACACCACCTCCGAGACCTCTCGCCCGATGGCGTAATACAGGCCACGCTTTCGACCGCCTGCGAGGAAGCGCTTGCTTCCATCGGCCGCGATGGTCTGCATGCTCCATAGGTGCCCTTCGGCGTCGCGCATGGGCACCAGCAGATGCCCATGTGATTGCCGTAGCCCGTGGGATGACACGCCCTTGGCGACCAGATAGGCATGCGTCGCGCTGGCCGCATCCGCCTGCCGCCATTGCGCCAATGCCGCCTCGCGTGCCGCTGCGTGGCGCCGCGCACATTCGGCCTGCTGTTGCCGCTGTGCGCGGCGCACTTTCTCGCGGATCTCCACCAACTCCGCAGCCGATAGCGAACCACCCTCGCTGTCACGCCATTGCGCGCTCGCGCCGGTCTTCCAGTTGCCATAGGCACCGGCAAGCGGCGGACCAGCATGCAGGACAGACCAGCCACTGCGCTGCCCGCTGCCGTCGCCTTCGGCCCGTACGCGCCGGAGACGACCATCGGCAACAACAGACGCCACCAGCAAGCCCGCCGATTGCATGGCAACCACGAAGCCGTCAGCACGACGCATCGTCAGCCACCAACTCGGTGCTATGCGTGGCGTCGTTCATGACCGCAGCCAGATCCTCGTGGATGTAGAGCGTGCTGGCGGCCATCGATTCGAACGACAGCGCCATGCGTTCGGCCATACCATCGCCCATGCCGCTCAACATCAACGCCGTCCAGCGGGCGCGCCTGAGCCGGTTGTAGCTGTCCTCACTCATCCAGTAGCCGAACGGCAATTCGGGCGCGGTGCACGCGCATGGTGCCTCTGCATCGCTGGCCGCTCGCTCGGCCTGGATGTCCTCCAATTGCAAGGCCATGCAGTCCTCGGACTGCTTCTGTGATTGGGCAGGAGTGAACAGCGACAGGCGGCACTGCACGCGCTGAAAAACGCGGGCCAGCTCTGTGCACTCATGTTCCAGCGGCTCGAAAAAGCGCGTGCGCAGCCGATCTTCAAGCGGATGGCCCTGCAGCGCTTCATCGAGCTCTGCGCGTGCGGTTGCCAGGTGCTTTTCGGCCTTGCACCGCAGGCGATCGATGCGGTGCGCTAAACGCAAGATCTTCTCTGCGCGCTCGGCGTCAAGCACCGCATCTAGAATCGTGGCGCTCACTTGGCCGTCGCCCATGTTCGGTACGCCCGACAGTCCAACGGTCTCGTGCGTCATGGGGTCACCTCCACGCTGCCGACCATCATCAAGAGTTCGCCCAGCGACAGGTCTTCCATGGAACCGGCCCGACGCTCAAGCGCCTCGACCAGCTGGAACAGCGCGGTCATTGGCATTTCGTAGATGCGCAGCAGCTGACGGGTCGCACTGAACAAGTCGTGCATCACCGCATCGTCGTTACCGACCAGGGCATCAAGGTGCGAACCGATCATCGCGCAACCTCCTGCGCGGCGGCGGCAATGGCCTGCTGGATCTCGGCCAGCGTCAGTGCTTCGGGTTGCTTCCCGGTGGCTTGCAGGCACGCATCGAGCGCCAGCCAACGGGAGTGATCCCAATCGAGGGTGTCGGCGATTTCGCCAAAATGATGGGCAATGCGAACGCTGAAACGCGTAGGCGCAATTAGGGTGTCGTGAGACATGGCTGGATTCCTCGGTAGTGTGGGAATCCGCCGCCTTGACTGCAATCAGGGTGGCGGACGGTACGCGGTTGCAGTACCGGCCGAGGACCGGCGGGCCTTTCGGCCCCCGCGCACCGCCCGCCGTAGAATCGGTAGACAGTCGCCCGCGACAATGCTGCGGGCAAAAAAAAGCGCCGAGCATCTGTCGATGGGCGCTGGTGCGCCTCGGTTGCGGGACTGCAATCCCGGTCGCCGATTGTGCGGCGACGTGGGAATGCTGCACGCACTGGCCGCGCACTGTCAACCGGAACATCACGCGTTCTTCCCGACCAGCTGCTTTTCGATCAACTTTGCCTTGAAGGCGGCCTTCTCTGCTGCGCTGCTGATCGGCAGGCAGATTTCGGGGCTTGGGCACGCGCTTGGGGAGATGGTGCGGACGATTTCGGTGTAGGCGGTGAAGGTGTGCCCGCAAAGTGCGTTGCGACACTGAAGCATCGATTCACGGAGCAGCCTGTTGTGGGACACGCTCGACCGGACGATGGCAGCAGCATCACAGTGCGGGCAGCGAAGAAACGCGCGAACGGGAGTGGTCATGGGCGCCTCAGCAATCGGTCAAGATGGTGGGAGCGCCGCGCGTCAACACGATCTCGCCAATCCGACCAGGTCGGTGATGGGTGAAGTGCAGGCCAAGGTTCGGCTGCGCGATGGCGGTGCGCAGGTGTTCGGCAAGGAACTCGGCTTCGGCGCGCGTCAGCGTGAAGCGCTTGCCGGAGATGGTCAGTTGGATGTCGTCAGTCATGACTGTGCTCGCGGATGGGTGGCGGGAATCTGGGCTGCGATCCAGGCATCAACGTCTGACTCAAGCCAGACCGTGACGCGGGGAGAGAGCGGGATGGACTTGGGAAACCGGTCGCGATCCATCAGCCAGTACAGGTGGGATCGAGATATGCCGGTGCGGCTGAGCACTTCGGGCTTACGCAAAAAGCGTTCGCTGCGGCCAGCATCGGGACGTGGTGCGTTGGCCGGCGTGCCTGGTGAGGCGGCGGGTGTTGTTCGGGAAGCGAGCATTGTTTGAGGTGGCGCTTTGACCTGTCGGTCAACGACTGCCATGTGTTTTGGGCTTGCCCAGAGACTAGAAGCCGACGCGTCGGAGTTCACGCGACTGGCTGTGTAAAAACTTTTTTTACAAACTCTGTTGGACGCGGCCGGAATCAGGCGGACAACGGACAGGCGTTGCCGGCCCGCGTAGACGATGCGAGCAAGGCGCTGACGTGCAAGTGCGGCGATACAGCCGGCGAACGGGAGTAAGGAATTGGCAGCGCAGGGCGGCGCATGCGTCTGCTGACGCACGGGCTGGCGAGGAAGAAAATTGGCGCCAGAGAAGAGGCTCGCCGAAGAATCACCTCGGCTGAACTCGCCGACCTGCGTCGCGCAAGGCGCGGCATGATCCGGCGTCCGGGTGCGTCCGGCATCGTCTCAAGGCGAGGTGATTGCTACACGAGTTACAGGGCGTTACTTAGCAACCGAACGCCCGCCACTACCTTCCAAGGCACTGAATTTATTGCGTTATTCCCGAGGCGTTACGCGTGTTACAGCGGTTACCCTGAAAAATGGCAAATCCGAAAATAAAAGTGGGTAGACAGCGGCTAGATAGATGCTCTGAGACCGTCCAAGTAGTCCGCCCAGGCTTGCATCATCTTACGGCGCTCTGGCAGGTACTCGGCGAGGTTGTATGTGCCGCGCACGCCTTTTCGGCGATGAGCCAGCTGGCGCTCGATTGCGTCAGCGCTCCACGCCTGCTCATTGAGTAGCGTCGAAGCCATATGGCGGAAGCCATGACCGACGATTTCATCCTTGCCGAAGCCTAAGCGACGCAAAGCAATGTTCACACTGCACTCGCCCAAGGGGCGCTTCAAACTTCGGATGCTTGGAAGTACAAACTCGCTGCCGCTTGTCATTGGTAGCAGGCGCTCAATTACAGCCATCGCCTGTGTCGAGAGGGGGACGACGTGACCAGCATTGTGCGTATCCAGCTTCTCCGCATAGCGCAATTTCAGCCGCGCAGCAGGTATCCGCCACTCCCACGCTTCCAGATTGATCTCTTCCCACCGCGCACCCCGCAGCTCCCCGGGCCGAACAAAAAGTAATGGGAGCAGTTGCAGGGCCGCGCGCACAACCAGGCTCCCCTCATATGAATCGATAGCGCGGAGCAGCGCGCCAATCTTGGATGGATCAGTTGTGGTCGCATATCGACGCGCGATTGCGGGCCTCAGCGCGCCACGTAGATCACCAGCGGGATCACGCTCCGCTCTACCGGTAGCGATGGCATAGCGAAAGACGAGGCTCATGCACTGACGGATACGATGCGCAGTGGCTTGCGCGCCGCGCTTCTCTACTCTGACGAGGATTGGAAGCAGATCCTGTGGCTTTAAATCGGCGATGGGCACACGACCCAACCAAGGGTAGACGTCGTTTTCCAATCGCATCTTCACCATGCGGGTGTGCGAATGAGCCCAGTTAGGGGAGAAGCGCTCTATCCACTCCGTCGCCACAGATTGGAACGTCGTCGCCATTTCGATGCCGCGCGTGAGCTTTTCCTGCCGACGCAGTGCAGCCGGGTCAACTCCCTTGTCCAAGAGCGACTTCACTTCGCTGCGGCGTACACGTGCCTGAGCACTGGTCACGTCCGGATAGCTACCGATGGACATTAGCTGCTCTTTCCCCGCAAAGCGGTACTTCAGACGCCAGAGCCTTGCCCCACTGGGGCGCAGTTCCAAATACAAACCGCCGCCATCAAAAAGCCGGTTGCCTTTTCCGTCAGGGTTGTAGCGACTCTTGCGGAAAACTAGCTCTGCGAGAGGGGCGGTGCGTTTGGCCATTGGGCATTCAATCGTCATGTACGGCGCAAACTCAGCCATCAACACCAAGCTGCAGCCTAACGGCCGAGGTGGTGCGGCTTCTGCACCTGGGGGTACCGGAGCAGCAAGGATACCCCCAAACATCATCAGATTGAATCGGACCGCTTAGGACGGACAAGTACAAATCCCTTATTAATCATGCAGATGGAATCACTTGATTAGGACACTGCAGGACGCTAAAGGACGATCATACCCAGGCAGGATCAGCCTCCAATTTTCTTGAAGGCCGCTCCGATGGGGGCGGCCTTCCTTTTACCGGGCAGGTACACGGCGCCCGAGCGCAGTGCAGCGTCTGCGCTCAGGCGCCTGCGGCAAAGGCGGCCAGTCGTTCGCCATCGAGCCGGTACACCGTCCAGCCATCCATCGGGCGGGCACCGACGGCCTGGTAGAAGTCGATCGCCGGTTGATTCCAGTCCAGCACCGACCACTCGAAACGTCCGCAGCCACGCTGTACGGCCAGCTGCGCCAGATGCCGCAACAGCGCCAGGCCCGCCCCCTTGCCGCGCGCTTGCGGGCGCACGAACAGGTCTTCCAGATACAGGCCGTTGCGGCCCAGCCAGGTGGAGTAATTGAAGAAATACACCGCAAATCCCAGTGTCTGGCCGTCCTGCTCGCAGATCAGCGCATGCGCGCTGGCGCCGTCGCCGAACAGGCTGGCGCGCAGATCGTCCGGGGTGGCCGTGACCGCATCGGGCTCGCGCTCGTAGACCGCCAGCGCGGTGATCAACTCGTGCAGCAACGGCACATCGTCCGGCGTGGCCGTGCGGGTCTGCGGCGCAGCCGGGCTCATCGCACAGCATCCACCGCCGCGCGCATCTGCCCGATCACCTGCGCATAGTCGGGCGCGTTGAAGATGGCCGAGCCAGCCACGAAGGTGTCGGCACCGGCGGCGGCAATCGCACCGATGTTGTCGGCCTTGACCCCGCCGTCGATCTCCAGCCGGATCGGCTTGCCCGTCGCATCGATCTTGCGGCGGATGGCGCGCAGCTTGTCCAGCGCCGACGAAATGAAGGCCTGCCCGCCGAAGCCGGGATTGACCGACATCACCAGCACCAGATCCAGCTCGGGCAGCACCCAGTCCAGAATATCCACCGGGGTGGCCGGATTGAGCACCAGGCCAGCCTGGCAGCCGTGTGATTTGATCAGCTGGATGGTGCGGTGCACGTGGCGGCTGGCTTCGGGGTGGAAACTGATGGTGGTGGCACCGGCCTCGGCGAAGTCCGGCACGATGCGGTCCACCGGCTCCACCATCAGGTGCACATCGATCGGTGCGACGATGCCGTGCTTGCGCAGTGCCTGGCACACCATCGGGCCGATGGTGAGATTGGGCACGTAATGGTTGTCCATCACATCGAAGTGCACCCAGTCGGCGCCGGCCTTCAGGACGTTGTTCACTTCTTCGCCCAGACGGGCGAAATCGGCGGACAGGATGGACGGGGCGATTGCCGTCGGTTGCATGGGCAGCTCGGGAAATGCAGGAGCCCCATTGTCGCAACCAGGGACCGGCGAGGAAAGCCGAGCCCTCCCGGAGGTTTGACCCACCCATCGCATGGACGGCAGGGACCAGCCTTGCCCGGCATTCAGGCGAGTCAAGAGTCTCCACGCAGGGGGCATCTCGCCCAGGTCCGCGTCCTCCACGTGGTGCCTTGGCGTCCACCCGACGGCATCCGCACGGACACGCGCGTCGCAAAACGCGAGCGCCGGTGCATCCGTAGCGGACGCGAGCGCGTAGGTACCAGACCGGCGCGCCGCGCCAGATGCAAGGAGACCACATGAAAACCACCCCGCTCGCTTCCGCCGCTCTCGTCGTGCTAGCCCTGGCCCCTTCGGCCTGGGCACAAACCGGCCCGGCCGACTGGTCCGGCGTTTCCATCGGCGCCCATGTCGGCGGCGCCGATCCGGCCGGCGTGTCCGGTGGCCGCTTCGGCTTCGATACCGATCTGGATGGCCGCGACGGCGACCAGGTCAGCACCGCCACCGGCGCCGACGCGTTCTCGCCAGGTTTCTGCGGTGGTGCGGCGGCCGGGCGCACGCCGGCCAGCGGCTGCAGCAAGGACAAGGGCGGTGCCGAATACGGCGCGCGGCTGGGCTACGACTGGCAGGCCGGCAACTGGGTCTATGGCGTGGTGGCCGAGTACACCCGCAACGACATCCGCGACAGCGTCAGCGCCTTCAGTACCACGCCTGCGTTGTATACCTTCACCCGCCAGCTCAACCGCACCGCAGCATTGCGCGGCCGGATCGGCTACGCGTTCGGCCAGCAGGGCGATTACCTGGCCTACTTCACCGCCGGCGTGGCGCGCGGCGAGTTCGACCACAGCTTTGCCAGCAGCAATACCGCCAACAGCTTCACCGGCAGCGGCGGCGACAGCGCCGATGGCTACCAGGCCGGCGTCGGCCTGCAGCGTCGCTTGAGCGACCATGTCTCGGTAGGTGTGGACTATCTGTTCACCCGGCTGCAGGACGAAGACACCCGCGTCCGCGTCGGGCCTGGCACCGCGCCGCCGACCAACCCGTTCCTGCGGGTCAACCCGGCCGGCACCGATCTGCGTCGCACCGATACCGACTTTTCGACCAATGCAGTGCGGCTGACGGCAACGTATCGCTTCTAGCGCAGCTAACAACACCACTGCGCTCACCGCCAGGCGGGCGCGGCCGGTGCCTGGTGCGGCATGTACCACGCGTACACTCCGCTTCCTCCGCGCCGTCCGCACCCACCTGACGACTGCTCGCTACGTTCTGTTAGCAGCCCTAATGCCGGGCTACCGGCAGCGCCATCTGGGCTGGGCCCGGGTGGCGCTGTTTTTTTGCGGAATGCGCGGCGGGCTTGCGTGCTGCGGATGTTGAACGCGCAACGCGCAAGCGCCACCCAATTAGCGCTTGCGCAGCCGCTGGATGCGGTCGTAGGCAGCGTTGATCTGGCTGGCCTTCTTCTCTGCCTGACGGCGCGCCTCCGGCTCGGCGTTGGCCACCTTGTCCGGGTGGTAGCGCGACATCAGCCGGCGATAGGCCAGATCGATCTCGGCCGTGGTGGCGTCCGGCTCCAGCCCCAGTGCTTCGTAGGGATTGTCCGCCCGGCGCTTGAACCAGCCCGCGTCCACGGCATGCCCGATCGCCAGGCCGATCATCAGCCCCACGAACGGCGCGCCGCGGAACAGCAGGGCGCCGGCCAATGCGCCGAGCAGTTTTCCGTACCAGGACATGGGCGATCGGAGTGGGGAAGGCGGGCTGGCGATCTTACCCGAACCCCCGCCCGGCCTGGCTGACGGGCTGTCCACATCGCGTGCGCGGTAGCCGCCAATAAATCCAGCGGGGCGCGACGAAGCGCCGTACACTACGCGGCCCGCTGCCCACCCGCGGGCCCGCCGGGTCCCGGGGACAGCGTCATTGCGACGTCCTTAGGAGTGCCTGTGTCGACCACGCTGTTGCAATCCGATCTGCCCGGCCTGCCGTTGCGTCACCGTGGCAAGGTCCGCGATGTCTTCGATATTCCGCGCGATCGCCTGCCCGCCGACGCCCCCCTGGGCGACTACCTGTTGATGGTGGCCACCGACCGCCTGTCCGCATTCGACGTGGTGCTGCCGGATCCGATTCCAGGCAAGGGCGAGATGCTCTGCCAGGTGTCCAACTTCTGGTTCCACAAGACCGACCACCTGATGCCCAACCACCTGGTCAACATCAGCGTCGAGCAGGTGCTGCCCGACGGTGTGGACCCGGCGTTGTACGCCAAACGCGCGGTGGTGACACGCAAGCTCAAGCCGGTGCCGGTGGAAGCGATTGCCCGCGGCTACCTGATCGGCAGCGGCTGGAAGGACTACCAGCGTACCGGCAAGGTCAGCGGCATCGAACTGCCCGACGGCCTGCGCCAGGCCGAGAAACTGCCCGAGCCGATCTTTACCCCATCGACCAAGGCCGCCGTCGGCGACCATGACGAAAACATCGACTTCGATGCGATGGTCAAGACCGTCGGCGCCGAACTGGCCGAACGCGTGCGCGATGCCACCTTGCGCATCTACCGTTTCGCCGCAGACTTCGCCGCCGAGCGCGGCATTTTGCTGGCCGATACCAAGTTCGAGTTCGGCACCGATGCCGATGGTCGCCTGTACATCATGGACGAGATGCTGACCCCGGACTCATCGCGCTACTGGCCGGCCGACCAGTACGAAGTGGGCACCAGCCCGCCCAGCTACGACAAGCAGTTCGTGCGCGATTATCTGGAGACGCTGGACTGGGGCAAGACCGCGCCGGGCCCGCGCCTGCCGGCGGAAGTGATCGACCGTACGCGTGCGAAGTACGCCGAAGCACTGCAGCGGCTGGCGGGTATTTCGGTCGATTGATGGGGTGGCGCCCCGCTGTCAGGGGCTTTGAGTCGCACTGACGCCGCCATGACTTGAGCGCCGACATACTCGGCGCGCCTGGACCCAATCCAAGAGGCCGCCGGAGCCCGTCGGCAGCCGTGCGTGAAAGTTCACCACGGCCATCCACGTGCATTGGCATATACCCCCATCAGGCACGCCGCGATGGCGCGCCTCTGTCCAATAAGGTCGCAATGGCTCTGTCAGGTCTACTTCTCGGCCACTCACGCGCACTCTGCGGCGCCCTGCTGTCCGGTTCACTGCTCGTACTGAGCGCCTGCAGTTCCGGCGAGTCTGCCGCGCCTGCCGCATTGCCAGCCGCGCCTACTGCGTCGACTGCACCCTCAGCACCTGCAGGTGCGTCGTTAAACGACACACTTGCCGCGCTGATACAAACCAGCGGCGTCAAGTGCACGGATGCAAAGACGGCGAAAGGCTGCACCGCAGGCAATGTCGATAGCGGTGATTTCTACGACGTAGAGCTGTCGCCCGATTGTGGCGATGAGGGGTTCTTCGCTGGCGTTGCACAAGCCAAGGGTGTGGATGCATTGAATACGGTGCCCACCACAGGCAGCAGCGCAACGGCGAATGCCAGCCTGGCACAAGGCCAGCTCGTCTGCATCCAGGCGATCGGCCGCGCAGGACAGAACCCGCTTTATTATTACGTCGTGGTAATTCCCGCAGACAGCGTTGCAAAGTGCAAAAACAATGTGCTTTGCAAGACGTATGGCGATAGGCCGATCAAGCGTATAACGCCTGCGCGTGGCGATGCCTGCCATGCAGCAGCACCCGGGCGGTATGTTGGCAGTTGCGCGCAGGGATGGGTCAGCGCGGAGGCACTGGACGTATTTTCGAACGGACTGTAAGTCAGACAATACACATCAGGTTCGACCAACCACTCAGCAAAGGAACAGCTCATGTCGGATCCCAAGATTACCCGTGTGGTCAGTAGTGTGGGCACGACGCGTACGCTGGAAATGGATGACGACAGCGTCATCACCCGCTCCGGTGGCACCGTCTCGTGGCGTAACAACAATCCCGGCAACCTCAAATTCGAATTTGCCGGAAGTGCCGATAAGACCGTCAATAACCCCCGCACCCGAGAGCAAGCACTCGAAGCGGCACAGAATCGCTATCAAGGCGTGGTCGGGCTGGATCAGTGGGGCAACGCCGTCTTTGAAAGTTATGAAGCCGGTCGCGCTGCCAAAATCCAGCTACTGGAGCGGCGCTTCGCCGAAAAGACCGTTGAAGAGATCCTGCCAAGTTATTCGACCGCTGATTACAGTGGCCGCACCCATCACAAGGAGCAGGCAGCCGCGATCTTTGCCGAAGGCGATCGACACGGCGTGGATCTGCGCGAGAAAACGGTTGGACAGATGAGCGTGCGCGAACGCGAGGTGCTCGCGGACGGAATTCGGCGTTTCGAGGGCTGGCGCGCGGGCGAAGTAACGACCACCCAGCAACCTTCGCATACGCCATCAGTGGGACAGCCCCAGACGCCATCATCCACGACGCCCGCTGCAACCACACCTACAGCCAATCAAGCGGCAGCAGGCGCCACCGGCGCTGCCGTCTACAACGAGGCGTATCAGCATTTCCTGGGTGAAGGTCGGCGGTACGAGTACGGTCGTCCCGATCATCCACGCCCAGGCCGCGACAGCAGTCGGCTAGAGCGTGACGCCGATGGCGACGGACGGCTGGGCGTGGACTGCTCCGCCTTTGTCTGGCGCGGGCTCAAAAACGCCGGATACGATGTGCCCGGCGAAAACGCGGCTGGCTTCACGACTGCCAAATTGTTCAATGGCGCCAATACCACCGCATATGCACGCGAACATTTCGATGTCACTTCGGCTGCAGAAGCACGCAAGCCAAATGGAAGCCTGCACCAGAGCGACATTCTGATGTTTTCATCATCGCAGGGCCAGCATGTCGGCATCTTCAAGGGTTACGACGCCAAAGGAAATATCCAGTTCATCGGCTCTCAAGGCAGCACGGGACCTGCAGAGGTCACGATCACTCCCGGCGGCTATTGGGACGGCGGCGGGACGCGTATTGTCGGCGCGTTGACTCCGAAACCCGAGTTCCAGGTGCGTGCACCACTGCATGGTACGTCCGAGCCGCCTGCAGCACGCACTCAGACACACACCAGTGTGTCGCCAGCTCACCCATTCTCGAACGAAACCACCTCTCATCCCCTAATGAAGCACGGAGCTCGCGGAGGCGAAGTACAGTCGCTGCTGCAAGATCTCAACCGGCTGGGTGTACGCGACGCGCAGGGCAATCAGCTTGCCGAGGACGGACGCTTTGGCGACAACACGCGCGAGGCGGTGATGGCGTTCCAGAAGCAATATGGGCTGCAGCAGGACGGAGTCGTCGGCCGCGATACGCGAGCGGCGTTGTCGGCACCTGCGGCGCAGACTGCGGCAAAAGCGGCTGACGCCCCGGTCGCGGCACCAAAGGGCCCGTCGCTCAACGATGCCTCTCACCCGGACCATGCGTTGCACAATGCGATCCGCAGCAAGCTGCCGAGCATGATCTCCAACGAGACGGCGGCCAACGTCACGTTGCAGGCCAAGCAGAATGGCATCGACAGCGCAGAGAAACTGCAACACGTGACGGTGCAGGACGGCAAGGCGTTCGTGATGGGAACCACACCGGGGTTTCGTGCGGCGGTGGATCTGAACCAGCCTGCCCCGTCATTGGAGCAGACCAGCGCGCAGTTGCTGGCTGGCCAGTCGCAGCAGCAACAGGCGCACGAAGAGCAACACAAGGTCGCCATCGGCGGCCGCTGAGTTCGCGATACACGAGAAAGTCGGCCGGCCTGAATGGCCGGCTTTTTTAGCTGCCTTCCATCTGCCGCACCTGCACCCGGGTAAAAGTGAGACGTCACTCATTGAATGTTGAGTTCAAGGAGCCGCGTCATTCACCGTGTTTGCCTGCCGCACGCGCGCATACCGGCGCATCAACCTACCGAACCTGCCAACGCGATAGGGAGATTGCGCGGATACCATCGTATAGATGCCTTGCGCGTACTGAGACAGGCGCATCTGTGCGATGCGGTCCGCAGCGCAAAGTGGCCGGGCGCACAGAACGCGATACATCTGTAACTTTTACTACCGTCCGGTTCGGGACTGTGCAAGCGTAACTGCCGGCACCCGAGGTGCCATCGGCGACCGGCTGTCCCGGGGGGTGCGGCCGGTCTTTGCATTGCACGTTTTCTGGAGAGAGTCGTCATGCAATTGCATCTGTTGGGCGCGGCGATCTGCTGCGCGCTGTCGTTTTCTGCTGCCGCCACCGCGGTGGACCTGTCTGCCGACGCGGCGGTGTCGCGTGCACAGGCATTGCTGGGCAATACCGCATCGGCCATGGCCCATCGCGCGCCGGCCGATGTCTTCATCGCGCGCGACAGCATCGTCGATGCCGATGGCACCGAGCACGTGCGCTTCGATCGCACGTATCAGGGCCTGCCGGTGATCGGTGGCGACGTGGTAGTGCATTCGCGGCGTGGAGTGATGCGTCAGTTGAGCCAGACCCTGGACACGCCGGTACGTCCGGGCCTGGTGCCTGGCATCGATGCCGACACTGCAGTGCGCGTGGCCGGTGCGCACTTCGATGTACCGCAGGATGCGCCGCCGCGTGCCAGTCTGGCGCTGTACGCACGCCAGGGTGCCCCACGCCTTGCGTATGAGGTGATCTATCGCGGCATCAAGCCCGATCAGACGCCAACCGAAATGCATTACATCGTCGATGCCGTGGATCAACGCATCCTCGATGCCTGGGACACGGTGCATACCGCATGTGCAGGCGGCACCAGCGCGGCGGGTACCGGGCGCCGCTGTATGCCGGTAGCGTGGCGCTGACCACCACGCGCTGTAGCAGCGGTTTCGAGATGACCGATCTCGGTCGCGGCGGCGGCGCCACCTACACCATGCGCAACAGTACCTCCGGCAACGGTACGCTGCTGACCGATACCGACAACGCCTGGGGCAGCGGCGCCAGCAGCGACGCCGCAACGGTGGCTGTGGATGCGCATTACGGCGTGGCGCTGACCTGGGATTACTTCAAGAACACCCATTCGCGCAGCGGCATCGCCAACGATGGCAAGGGCGCACGCAGCCGCGTGCATTACGGCAGCCGCTACAACAACGCCTTCTGGTCGGACAGCTGCTTTTGCATGACCTTCGGCGATGGCGACGGCAGCACCTTTACACCGCTGGTGTCAGTGGACGTTGCCGGGCACGAGATGACCCACGGGGTGACCAGCCGCTCGGCGCGGCTGGTGTATTCAGGCGAGTCCGGCGGCCTGAACGAAGCCACCTCCGACATCATGGGCGCGATGGTGGAATTCTCCGCCAACAACAGCGCACAGCCCGGCAATTATCTGATCGGCGAAAAACTCATTGCCGGCAACAGCAGCGGAACGCTGGCCCTGCGCTACATGTTCAAGCCGAGCCTGGATGGCGACTCGCCCGATTGCTATCGCAGCAACCTGGGTTCGATCGATGTGCACTACAGCTCCGGCGTGGCCAATCACTTCTACTACTTGCTGGCCGAAGGTGCGGTGGTGCCGAGCGGGTTTGGTGCGGGCACCAGCTACAACGTCACTCCGGCCGGGCTGGTCTGCAACGGCAATACCGCATTGACCGCGATCGGCCGTGCCGCGGCCAGCCGCATCTGGTACCGCGCGCTCACGGTCTACATGACCTCCTCCAGCAACTACGCGGCTGCACGTCGGGCCACGCTGAGTGCGGCCACCGATCTGTATGGCGGCAGCTCCACCCAGTACCGCGCCGTGGCAGCGGCTTGGAGTGCGGTGTCGGTGAACTGATGCTCCCCGGCGCTGCCATGCAATCGCCGCGTGGCAGCGCCCGGTTTCTCGCACACTGCCACCACGGCCGTTCGCACGCGTATGCTTGGGTCATTCCTGGGAGGGAACATGACCGAACGCACCACCACCGCACGCGCGATCGACCGCTATTTCGCCAGCTATTCCGACGACCATCGCAACGCCACCAATCAGCACATCCACGTGCTGGCCGTGCCGGCCATCCTGTGGTCGGTGGTTGCCCTGCTGTGGTGCATCCCGGTTGGCGGCACCTGGTTCAGCAGCGGGGTGTGGGCGGCGCTGGCGATGTTTGCCGCATGGTCGTACTACAACCGGCTCTCGCGCCCGTTGGGGCTGGGCATGCTGGCCATCTTCTTTTTCTTTGGCTGCTTGTGCCGGCTGATCGAAGGCAGGGCCGGGCTCAATGGCCTGTTTGCCGCAGGCGTATCGGTATTCGTGATGGCGTGGATCGCCCAGTTCGTCGGCCACAAGATCGAAGGCCGCAAGCCAAGCTTTCTGACCGACCTGACCTATCTGCTGATCGGCCCGATCTGGGTGCTGGCCAAGGCATATCGCCAGCTGGGCTGGCGCTACTGAGCGTGCCTGACGACAGGCCGGGCGCGACGGAAGCCACCACGGCGTGACACCCGGCAGCACCGCGCGAGTTTGCATGCATGCCAATGTCGCTGCGGTTGTCGACAGCTGGGCAGAGGCCAACGCCGCGCTCTAACACCCGCGCACACCGGCTGACATCATTCGCCGATGCCAAGCTCTTCCGGCAGTGGCTGGAACGTGCGTGGTGCATAGCCGAAATCGCGACGCGCCGGCTCCAGATCGAAGACCAGGTCTTCGCGCATGCGCTGCAACGCGGCGGCATTCATGCCGCGCAGGCGACCCAGGCGATGGGCGGCCGTGAGCGCCACTCCGAACAGGCCCGGTGGCACCTGATACAGCCGCGCCGGCCGCGGCAGTGCGGCCAGCACACGCTGCACCATCTGCGTGTAAGCCAGCACTTCGCCACCGCCAACGGCATAACTGCGTTGCTGGGTTGCCAGTTGACCGATCACCGCCAGCGCGGCGCTGGCCAGGTCGTCCACGTGCACCGGCTGGCGCAGGCCGGTGGCATTGGCCGGCAGTACGAAGGCGCCGGTGCGCTGCGCCAGGCCGGCGATCTGGGTCAGGGTCTTGTCGCGTCCGGCGCCATACACCAGGGTCGGGCGCAGCACCGTGGCCGTGGCACCACGCGCCTGGGCGGCCGAGAACAACGCCTGCTCGGCGTGCGCGAGCCGCTGCGCCACATCGCGCTCGGCGGCATCGACCGAATGCTGCTTGACCTCCAGGCTGGTGGAACCGAACGCCACGATGCGCGGCGCACGCACCGGATTTTCGGCATACCAGCGTGCGAAGTGGTCCAACGGGCCGCAGCTGAAAATCGCTTCGAAGGTCTCGCCTGCCGCTGCCGGCACCGACAGGTCGCCTTGCCGCCAGATCAGGCCCGAGCGCGCAGCGCGCGGCTGGCGCGACCATGCGGTGACCTGCCAGCCGCGGCTGAGCAGCCGGGCCAGCAACCGCTCGCCAATTTGCCCGCTCCCGCCGAAAACCAGGGCGCGTGGCGCGGATGCAGCAGCGGTTGGGGCGGGATTGGCAGCGGTCACAGGACGAAAGACACGAGTCACGGATGACTGCAGCATACCGAGTACGCCATGCCAATGCGTCGTCGATCGGCCACGTCGGCAGCGCGGGCGCAGTGCCGACGTTGACACTGGCGTCAGTCAACGATTTGTTAAGCTCTGGCCTGCTCGCGGCTCGTGTTCCCTGCATGTCTTTTCCGCTGGAAATCCTGCTTGCGCTGCCGTTCCTGATGGCAGCCGCCGTTGCGTTGTCCTGGCGCACGCCCCGTTCGATCACTGCGTGGTTGGCCGCGGCCGCGCCGTTGGCCGGCTTGCTGGTGCTCGCCTCGCTGACGCCGGCGGTGCTGCGCGGCGAGGTGATGGAAAGCGAGCATGCGTGGTTGCCGCAGATCGGCTTGCTGTTGTCGCTGCGGCTCGATGGCCTGGCCTGGATGTTTGCGCTGCTGGTGCTGGGCATCGGCGCGCTGGTGGTGATGTATGCGCATTACTACCTCAGCGCCCGCGACAGCGCATCGCGCTTCCTTGCCTACCTGCTGCTGTTCATGGGCGCGATGCTCGGCATGGTGCTGTCGGGCAATCTGTTGCTGCTGATGGTGTTCTGGGAACTCACCAGCATCAGCTCGTTCCTGCTGATCGGCTTCTGGTCGCAGCGCCAGGATGCCCGCGAAGGCGCGCGCATGGCGTTCGTGCTGACCGCCGGCGGCGGGCTCGCCCTGCTCGGTGGCGTGCTGATGATCGGCCGCATCGTCGGCAGTTTCCAGCTGGACGCGGTGCTGGCCGCCGGCGATGTCATCCGCGCCAGCCCGCTGTATCCGTACGTGCTGGGCCTGGTGTTGCTGGCCATCTTTACCAAGAGCGCGCAGTTCCCGTTCCATTTCTGGCTGCCGCATGCCATGGCCGCGCCCACCCCGGTGTCGGCGTATCTGCACTCGGCCACCATGGTCAAGGCCGGCGTGTTCCTGCTGGCGCGCCTGCATCCGGCGCTGGCCGGCAACGATCTGTTCTTCTATACGGTCACCAGTATCGGAGCGATCACGCTGCTGCTTGGCGCGTGGCATGCGATCTTCCAGCACGACCTCAAAGGCGTGCTGGCGTATTCGACCATCTCGCATCTGGGCCTGATCACCATGCTGTTCGGCCTGTCCACGCCGATGGCGGTGGTGGCGGGGGTGTTCCACATCCTCAACCACGCGGTGTTCAAGGCCTCGTTGTTCATGGCCGCCGGCATCATCGACCATGAAGCCGGCACGCGCGACATGCGCAAGCTGGGCAATCTGCGTCGGTTGATGCCCTTCACCAGCGCGCTGGCAATCACCGCCTCGCTGGCCATGGCCGGCATTCCGCTGCTCAACGGCTTTCTGTCGAAGGAGATGTTCTTCGCCGTGGCGCTGGAAACCGATGCACCGCAGCTGATGCGCGTGCTCGCCAGCATCGCAGCGCTGCTGGCCGGCCTGCTCGGCGTGGCCTACAGCCTGCGCTTCGTGCACGACACCTTCTTCGGCAAAGGCCCGCTGGATCTGGACACCACCCCGCATGAGCCACCGCGCTGGATGAAGATCCCGGTGGAAGTGCTGGTGTTGATCTGTGTGGCGGTCGGCATCGTCCCGGCCTGGACTGTGGCGCCGGTGCTGCATGCCGGTGCCGGCGCTATCCTGGGCGACAGGCTGCCCGACTACAGCCTGGCACTGTGGCATGGCTTCAACTGGCCGCTGGCGATGAGCATCGCCGGCATGGTCGGCGGTACGCTGCTGTATATGGCGATCCGCCGCACGCTGGACCTGTATGCGGTGCAGAACCGTTCGCCCGGCAAGGCGCTGTTCCACTGGAACCTGCGCGCCCTGTTCGCGGCCACCACACGCATGACCGACGCGGTGACCAACGGCACTCTGCAACGCATGCTGATGCTGTTGGTACTGAGCGCGGCGGTGGTGACGGTGCTGCCGTTCCTGCAGGGCGGCACGCTGCCGGCCTGGCCGGCTCCCACGCCCATGCCGCTGCTGGGCTGGACGGTGTGGCTGCTGTTGATCGCCTGTGCGCTGGGTAGCGTGTTGCTGTACAAGCAGCGCCTGCTGGCAGTGCTGGTGCTGGGCGGCACCGGCCTGGCGGTCAGCCTGACCTTCGTGTTTCTGTCGGCACCGGACCTGGCACTGACCCAGTTGCTGGTGGAGATGGTGACGCTGGTGCTGATGCTGCTGGCGATGAACTACCTGCCCGAGCGTTCGCCGCCCGAGCACGCGCGCCTGCGCAAGATCCGCGATGTCTGCCTGGCGGTGGTCGGCGGTGCCGGCCTGGCGGCGCTGTCGTATACGTTGATGACCCAATCCAGCCACACCATGGCCGGCGAGCTGCTGCAGCGCGCATTGCCCGAGGGATATGGGCGCAATGTGGTGAATGTGATCCTGGTGGATTTCCGCGGGTTCGATACCTTCGGCGAGATCACCGTGTTCGCCATTGCCGGGCTGGTGGTGCACGCGCTGCTGCGGCGCTCGCGCATGGCGCCGGAGCGCCGCATGCCGGGGCCGCCGATCAAGCTGCCGGTACCGGCCGACCTGGCACAGATCATGTTCCCGCTGACGCTGACGGTGTCGTTGTTCCTGTTCCTGCGCGGCCACAACGCGCCGGGTGGCGGCTTTATCGCCGGTTTGGTGCTGGCGGTGCCATTGCTGATGCAGTACGTGATCCAGGGCACCGCCTCGGTGGAGTCGCGCTTTGGCTTCGACTACATCCGGCTGATCGGCATCGGCCTGCTGTGCGCGCTGGTCAGCGGTGCGGGGGCGTTGCTGTTCGGGCGCCCCTTCCTGACCAGTGGGCACATTGATCTTCCTGTGCCGCTGCTGGGCGAGCTGGAACTTGCCAGCGCGCTGGGCTTCGATACCGGCGTGTATCTGGTGGTGTTCGGTGCGGCGATGTTGATGTTGTCGATGATGGGCACGATCAAGCCTTCTCGCACGCGCGCCTCGCAGCGCGGCGAAATCGATCCCAGCCAACGTTCGACACGCACCGCGGAGCAGCATTAATGGAACTGGCAGTGGCAAGCGCGATCGGCGTCCTCACCGCATTGGCGATCTATCTGCTGCTGCGTGCGCGCAGCTTCGATGTGATCCTGGGGATGACCTTCCTGTCGTATGCGACCAACCTGCTGATCTTTGCCGGCGGGCGGCTGCGCAGCGGACAGCCGCCCGTGCTGCGCGAGGGCGTGCCAGTGGATCTGCAGCATTACACCGACCCCTTGCCGCAGGCACTGGTGCTGACCGCGATCGTGATTGCCTTCGCAATGACCGCAGTGAGCCTGGTGCTGGCGATCCGCAGCCGCAGCGATAACGGCAGCGATCACGTGGACGCGCACGAAGATGCCGCCACCGGTGTGGACACGCGGCAGGCACGGCGATGAATCATTTGCTGATCCTGCCGATCCTGATCCCGATGCTGGGTGCGGCGGCGTCGCTGTTCGTCGAACACCGCCGTTACGGGCCACGCGTGCAGCGCAGCGTGGCGTGGGCGAGCATGGCGGTGCTGGCGGCCGCGGTCATCGCGCTGTTCGCGCGTGCCGCCGACGGTGGCGTGCTGGTCTACCTGCTCGGCGACTGGCCGGCGCGGCTGGGCATCGTGCTGATGGGCGACCGGCTCTCGGCATGGATGCTGTTGACGACGCTGATCCTGGGCTCGGCCTGCCTGCTGCATGCCTGCGCCGGCTGGGACCGGCGCGCACCGCACTTCCATGCCCTGTTCCAGTTCCAGCTGATGGGCTTGAACGGTGCCTTCCTCACCGGCGACATCTTCAACCTGTTCGTGTTCTTCGAAGTGATGCTGATCGCCTCCTACGGGCTGCTGCTCAGCGGCGGGCGCGGCCTGCAGATGCGCGTGGGCCTGCATTACGTGGTGTTCAACGTGTGCGCGTCAACGCTGTTCCTGATTGCGCTGGGCTTGCTGTTCGGCGTATTCGGCACCCTCAACATGGCCGAGCTGTCGCAACGCATTGCCGAGCTGCCGGCGCAGGACCTGCCGCTGGCCAAGGCCGCATTGGGCTTGTTGCTGTTGGTGTTCTGCAGCAAGGCCGCGCTGCTGCCGCTGTATCTGTGGCTGCCGGAGACCTACTCGCGCGCACCGGCCGCAGTGGCGGCGTTGTTCGCGATCATGACCAAGGTCGGGCTATACGCAACCTTGCGCGTATCGGCGCTGTGGTTTGGCGCCGGTGCTGGCGCGCTGCACGGCTTCGGACGACATGCCCTGCTGTGGCTGGGCATCGCAACGCTGTTGATGGCGGCGTTCGGGGTGATGGCCGCATCGCGGCTGCGGGTGATGGTGTCGTACCTGGTGGTGTTTTCGGCAGCGACGTTGTTCATCGCGTTTTCGCTGGACGATGCGGGCGCACTGGGCGCCGGCCTGTACTACCTGCCGCATAGCAGTTTCGTGGCTGCGGCCTTGTTCATGGTCTCGGACCTGATCCGGCGCCGCCGTGGCAGCGCCAGCGACCGCAAGGAAGTGGTGGCGCCACTGCCGGGGCGGGCGATCCCCGGCAGCATGTTCCTGATCGCCGCGGTCGCGGTGGCCGGCCTGCCGCCGTTGTCCGGATTTCTGGCCAAGGCCGCCTTGCTGCAGCACGTGCCCGCCGGCCTGGTGGGCCCGGTCTGGGCCGCGGTGCTGGGCAGCAGCCTGCTGGTGGTGATCGGATTGACGCGTGCCGGCGTGCGCCTGTTCTGGCGCGTGCCCGCCGCGGTGGAGGATGCGCCCGAGCTGCAACCGCCGCGCCGTGGCCGCATGCGCCCGGTGGAAACCGCCGCCACGGTCCTGTTGCTGACCGGCCTGGTGGCGATGACGGTTGGGGCCGAGCCGCTGATGCGCTACACCGATGCCGCCGCCGCGCAGTTGCACGACCCAGGCGCCTACGTCGAGCAGGTGCGTGCCACCACCCCGCTACGGAGGCAGCCATGAACGCACGGGTGTCATGGCGACGCCGGCTGTTTCCATCGGCACCGTTGAGCGTGATGGTCTTCGTGTTCTGGCTGCTGCTCAGCGACAGCTTCGGGCCGCAGCAGTGGGTGCTGGGTGCGCTGCTGGGCGTGGTGGTGCCGATCTTCGCCGCGCGGCTGGACCGCGAGTTCGCGCGCATCGGTTCGCTGCGCTCGATGCCGCGCATGCTGCTGGTGGCGGCCGGCGACATCGTGCGATCCAACATCAAGGTCGCCATCCAGGTGCTCGGGCCGGAATCGCGCATCCATCCCGGATTTATCTGGGTGCCGCTGGATATCGCCAACATCCATGGCATTGCCGCGCTGACCAGCATGATCACGCTGACGCCGGGCACGGTGTCTGCGGCGCTGTCTGACGACCGCAAATACCTGCTGGTGCACGTGCTGCATCTGGACGACCCGGACGCGTTGATCGCCGAGATCAAGACCCGCTACGAAAAGCCCCTGATGGAGATCTTTCCATGACCGGTCACATGTTCATCGAATCGACCATCGTCATCTGCATGCATGCGGTAGGGCTGGCCATTTTGATGGCGCTGTGGCGCCTGTTGCGCGGCCCCACGGTGCCCGACCGCATCCTGGCGCTGGACACGCTATCGGTCACCGCCATCGCCGAGCTGATGCTGCTGGGCATGTACCTGGACTCGCCGATCTACTTCGAGGCTGCCCTGGTGATTGCGATGCTGGGCTTCGGCAGCACCGTGGTGTTGAGCAAGTTCGTGCTGCGCCGGGACATCGTCGAATGATCGCGCTCACCGAATACCTGCTCAGCGCGCTGCTGCTGATCGGCACCTTCTTCATCCTGATCGGTGCCTTCGGGCTGGTGAAGCTATCGGACTTCTTCAAGCGTCTGCATGCGCCGACCAAGGCCAGCACGCTGGGCGTGGGCTGCGTGCTGCTCGCGTCGGTGGGCTACCACCTGCTTTTAGGCGTGGACCCGCAGCCGCGCGAATTGCTGATCACCGTATTCCTGTTCATTACCGCGCCGATCAGTGCGCACATGATGGCCAAAGCGGCGCTGTCGCTGATGATGGAAGATCGCCCGGAAGTACCCAACCACGGCGAGATGAAGGCAGAAGGCCTGCCGACACCGGCGGCCGACGGCGATATCGGCGAGAACGAAGAGACCGCCCGGCAGCATGAGCGCCCGTCCTCTGGGCACTGAACCCATGCGGCGGTGTGATGGGAGTGCGCTGGACAGCTAATGCCGTTCCATGCAGCGCCGTCGGTACGATGACGCTGCAGTGCGGGTGCGCGCGATTGAACGCCGGTGTCTCACCTCCCGGCTGATGCAGCTGCGGCAACCCTCAGCCGCATCCCTCCACATAATCCACCTGCGGCGCCTGCCCCACCCGCCAGCTGCTGACCTTGCCCCCGGCATCGGTCTCGAACACCAGCGCCGACTGCGTGGCAGCGTCGGCGTGGCGCAGCGTCTGCGCGCCGGACACGTATTTGTGCGGCTGCGCCTCCAGGCTACCGGGGTACAGCGCGCGTAGCTGGTCCAGCGTCATGCCGACCTTGCCGCCGCCCGGCGCCACGTCCTTCGGCTCGTTGGTCTGGTAGCGGACCAGCTGGTCGCCCTCGAACATGAGACCGAATCGGCGCGCATCGTCTGCCCATTGCGGACGCAACAGGTAGCAGCCGCCATCGCTGGCCGCCTCGCCGCGCAGGTCCCCGCCCCAGGCTGCGCGCGCTTGCGCAGCGTCCATGCCCAGGCGCAGGTCGCCGTAGCCATCCATGCGTGCCAGCGTGGTCGGCTGCTGCCGCAGATGCGGCGGAAACGTACCGGCCGGTGCAGTGGCCGGTGGCACCGCGCCGGTAGGCTGATCGCTGGCCGGCGCGTGCTGTGCAGCGGCGGGCGCGGCCGCCGCTGGCGTCTCGTCCGCGCGATTGCAACCGGCCACGGCCAGCATCAGGCCCATTACGCCAAGCAGTCTGGATGTCATCAAAGCGCTCCCTATGCAGGCGTCCAGCCTACACAGCGGACATCGCGGCAATGTGCAGGCCGCCATGACCCCACGCAAGACCGAACTCGCCCTCACCGCGCTGCAATCGCACCGCAGTCCGTTGCCCCTGCTGCAACGCCGCGCCCGGATTCTTGCCGATGGGCAGCGTGATCTGGCCGCGCTGGCAGCGTTGCTGGACAACGAGGGTAGCGTGCTGGTGCAGACGCTGTGCGCCACGGGCTATCTGCAACCCACTGGAGACGATGCGACCGACGCAAGGCGCGGCACCGCGCCCGTTGCGGCAAGGGCGCCGGCTGCAGCAGCAGCTCCAGCCACGGTGCAGGCGCCACCGGAGCCAGCACCGAGGAAGACCTGCAGCGTCTGCGTCGTCGCGCAACCACCAACGCCCGGCTCTACCTGCTGGACATCCTGCAGTTGCAGCGCAACCCGGTCGCCATGGCGCTGCGTCGCCAACTGCAGGCCGCGCGCGCCGAAGACGAGATCGCCACCGCCATCAACGCGGCCCTGCGTGAGCTGCCGCAGTTCACCTCGTCCTGGTATGCCGAGCGCGTGCGTACGCGCATCGGCGAGCTGCTACCGGACGCGTTGCAGGCCGCGTGACGCGCAGGAGCGCCTCGCTGTCTGGAGTGCCGCCCTTGGTGGTCAGTCTTCCGCGCCCGCTGCCGGCGCCATGAACCCGGCACGCAAGCCCTCCCAGCAGCGCTGATAGTCGCCCTGCCGATGCGTGGCCTGCAGCGCCTGCTGGGTGGGCCGCAGCACGGCGCGGGTTTCGAACATGAAGGCCATGGTGTCGGCGATGACGTCCGGGCGCGACAGATCCGCCTGCGAGGCCTTGTCGAAGGTCGCCGCATCCGGGCCATGCCCGCTCATGCAGTTGTGCAGCGACGCACCGCCGGGCGCGAAGCCCTCGGCCTTGGCGTCGTAGACGCCGTGCACCAGGCCCATGAACTCGCTGGCCACGTTGCGATGGAACCACGGCGGGCGGAAGGTGTGCTGCGCCACTAGCCAGCGCGGCGGGAAGATCGCAAAGTCCATGTTGGCGGTGCCGTGCGTGTCGCTGGGCGAGGTCAGCACGGTGAAGACGCTGGGATCGGGATGGTCGAAGCTGATCGAGCCAATGGTGTTGAAGCGGCGCAGATCGTAGCGGTACGGCGCGTAATTGCCGTGCCAGGCCACCACATCCAGCGGCGAGTGATCGATATCCGCCCGCCACAGATGGCCCTGGAACTTGGCGACCAGCTCGAATACGCCGTCGCACTGCTCGAACGCCGCACGCGGAGTCTCGAAATCACGCGGATTGGCAAGGCCATTGGCACCAATCGGCCCCAGATCCGGCAGCCGCAGCAGGCCGCCGAAGTTTTCGCAGACGTAGCCACGCGCTTGGCTATCGGGCAGTTCCACCCGGAAACGCACACCGCGCGGTATCACGCCGATCTGTTGCGGCTCCAGTTCGAGCACGCCCAGTTCGGTGCAGACCCGCAACCGGCCCAGCTGCGGCACCAGCAGCAGCTCGCCGTCGGCGTTGTAGAAGAACCGCCCGTGCATGGACGCGTTTGCCGCATACAGATGCACGGCCACGCCGGTCATCGCCTCCGGGCTGCCGTTGCCGGCCATGGTGTAGAGGCCATCGACGAAATCGGTGGGCGTGGCCGGCAACGGCAGTGGGCTCCAGCGCATCTGGTCCGGCGGCACCGGGCCGCTGCCGAAGTCGTTGTGGAGCCGGGACTGCTCGATCAGCGAGAAACGTCCGTGCACCGCCGCCGGACGAATGCGATACAGCCAACTGCGCCGGTTCTCGCCGCGTGGCGCGGTGAAGGCAGTGCCGGACAACTGCTCGGCGTACAGGCCATGCGCCACGCGCTGCGGCGAGTTCTGCCCGACCGGCAGGCTGCCGGCCACCGCCTCGGTTGCGAACTCGTTGCCGAAGCCGATCATGTAGGAAGTTTGGTCATGCATGGACATGGGCTCTTCGGTTGCGGCACCACCGTTGCAGGGAGGTGCGATATTGGAGAAGCGCAATGCTCAAGCCCCTCTCCCACCGGGAGAGGGGCTTTGAGCACGTGCGGCTTTACTACTTTGTTTCGTCAGATTGCCCTGGGATATGGCCAGAAACGTCACGTCTTGCATTACCGCAGCGACTGCACCTAACCGGCCCTCAAGGCACTCCACGCTTCGCATCCCCCCGGCTGACCCGACCAGCAGCCAAACCGCAGCGCCTCAGGTCAATCCCGAATCACCAATCCCGAATCCCTCAAAGCACCCCACGCTTGATCTGGTCGCGTTCGATGCTTTCGAACAGCGCCTGGAAATTGCCTTCGCCGAAGCCTTCATTGCCCTTGCGCTGAATGATCTCGAAGAAGATCGGGCCGATGCAGTTGGTGGTGAAGATCTGCAGCAGCTTGCGCTGCTTGGTATCCGGATCGGCGTCGATCAGGATCTTGTTGCGGCGCAGGCGTTCGACATCTTCGCCGTGCTCGGGAATGCGCAGATCCACGACGTCGAAATAGGTGTCCGGGGTATCCAGGAAGCTGACGCCGGCCGCGCGCATCTTTTCCACGCTGGTGTAGATGTCGTCGGTGAAGCAGGCGATGTGCTGGATGCCTTCGCCCTGGTAGGCATCCAGATACTCGTTGATCTGGCTCTTGGGGTCGGACGACTCGTTGAGCGGAATGCGTACGATGCCGTCCGGGGCGGTCATCGCCTTGGACACCAGGCCGGTCTTGGCGCCCTTGATGTCGAAGTAGCGGATCTCGCGGAAGTTGAACAGCCGCTCGTAGTAATCCGACCAACGCTGCATGTTGCCGAAATACAGGTTGTGCGTGAGGTGGTCGATGAAGGTCAGCCCAAAGCCGGCCGGCTGCTGGTCGGCGCCTTCGATGGCCTCGTAGTCGGCGTCGTAGATGCTGCCCGCCTCGCCATAGCGATCCACCAGATACAGCATGCAGTCACCGATGCCCTTGACCACCGGCGCCGGCACCGCGCGCGTGTCGGGCTTGTTCTGCACTGCTTCGCCGCCGTTACCCAGCACGGTCTGCAGCACGGTGTCGGCCGGGGTGCGGAAGCGGATCGCAAAGCCGCAGGCGCAGGGGCCGTGCGCGGCAGCGAAATCGGCGGCGAACGAGTCGGGGTCTTCATTGAGCAGGAAGTTGACCCCGCCCTGGCGATAGACGGTAATGGCGCGGCTGCGGTGGCGCAGTACCGCGCTGAAACCCATTTGGCGGAAGTAGGCGTGCAGTTGTGCAGCCTGGCCGGACGGTGCGGCGAATTCGACGAATTCGAACCCGTCGATCCCCATCGGATTGTCGAAGGTAGTGACCTGCATGCCCGGATCCGGGCGGTGTGCAGTGGTGTTCGGTTGTGCGCTCATCGTCGTTTCTCCACGCTGGGGTGTCCGCAAGACTATGCGAAGTGGGAGAAGACCCGCGAGAATGCGCAGGTCACCCTCGGTTTGTAGTTGCAAATGAAAACAAAATCAAGACACAGTGCAACATGAGCGATCTCGACGCCCCCCATCCGCCGCAACATCCCGTGCTGCTCAACCTGGAGCAGTTCCTGCCGTATCGCCTGAGCGTGCTGTCCAACCGGATCAGCAGCAACATCGCCAAGGTCTACGGTGATCGTTACGGCATGGCGATTCCCGAGTGGCGGGTGATCACGATCCTGGCGCTGTATCCGGGCTCGTCGGCCAGCGAGGTTTCCGACCGCACGGCGATGGACAAGGTGGCGGTCAGCCGCGCGGTGGCCCGGCTGCTGGAGCGCGGCTTCATCCGCCGCGAAACGCACGGCGACGACCGTCGCCGCTCGATGCTGGCGCTGTCGCCGGCCGGGCGCCAGGTCTATGAGACCGTCGCGCCGCTGGTCAACGAGATGGAACAACGGCTGATGTCGGTGTTCAGCGCCGAAGAGCAGCAGTTGCTGGAACGCCTGATCGACCGGCTGGCCAGGGACGGGCTGCCGCGCATGGCCGACAAGGACTGACGACAGGCATTCGCTCGCCCCCCATCCGCCCTTCGGGCACCTTCCCCCGCGAGCGGGGGAAGGAAGCACTTGGACCAACGCGCAACCAACCGCGCTCCCGTCTGCTGCGCGCGGAAGAAGGGGCCAGGTCTACAAGACTGTCGCTCCGTTGGTCAGCGAGATGGCACAACGCCTGATGTCGGTCTTCAGCGCCGCCGAGCAGCAATTGCTGAACCACATGATTGTTCGGCTGGCCCCCATCCGCCCTGCGGGCACCTTCCCCCGCAAGCGGGGGAAGGAAGCACTTGGACCAACGCGCGACCAGCCGCACGCCCTTCTCCCGCGCGCGGGAGAAGGTGGCGCAACGCGCCGGATGAGGGCCGCTCCTCGGCGACTCCTCGCAGACACTGGCCGGCCATACGCTTACGCACACAGGCCGCCGCGCGGGACTCGCTCAGGCCTACGGCGGTGCCCACTGTTTCAAGAACTCGAACAGCTTCTTGCGGTCGAAGCCTTCGCCCTTGCGCAGTTCCGGGCCGGCCTGGGTAGTCAGCAGCTTGCCGTCGTTGTCCAGCACCAGCAGCGATGGATACTCGTTGAGCTGGGCGAACTGCGACAGGAACGCAGCGTTTTCGTTGGCCGCATCGCGGTTGACCTTGACCACCACGAAGTTCGCATCGCGGAAGCTGCGCAGCTCCGCATCGCCGCCCATCAACTCGTCCAGCACCTTGCACGGCTCGCAGGCGGCGTTGCCGACATTGAGCACGATGCGCTTGCCGCCACGCTTGGCTTCAACCTTGGCCGTTTCCAGGTCGGCAGTCGGGTCGCGCAAGGGGTCGTACTGCGCATTGAGCGCGGCCGCCGCGGCGATGTCAGCGGCAGTGGGCGTGTTGCCCGAGGACACCGGCTGGCTGGGATCGGCGCTGGGCGGCTTCTGCATCGACGTGTCCAGCGGCCGCGGCGCTTCCCGTGGCTCGGACGACTGCCCGCAGGCGCTCAGCAGGCCGGTCAGCAACAGGCCACAGACAAGCGGTTGGATCGGCATCGCGTTTCTCCTCACTTCACACCATGCATGAGTTTGTTGATCAGCGGCGCGATCAGGAACAGCAGCGCGCCGGCGCCCACCAAGGCCCAGAACCCGAAGGTATACCCGCCCAGCGCCGAGGACACGCTCATGCCTGCGTTGCCGCTGACATGGCCGGCAAAGATGCCCGACAGGTTGTTGCCGATGCCGGTGGACAAAAACCAGCCGCCCATGCCGAACCCGACCAGGCGCACCGGGGCCAGCTTGGTCACCATCGACAACCCGATCGGCGACAGGCACAGCTCGCCCACCGACTGGATCACGTAGACCATGAACAAGGTCCAGAACGGGATCTTGCCGGCATCGTTGACCAGGCTGGACAACGCAAACATCAGCAGCAGGAAGGCCAGGCCGTTGAACAACAGGCCCAGGCCGAACTTGCGCGGAATCGATGGATTGAAACGGCCGGACTTGATCCAGATCCAGGCGATCACCGGGGCCAGCGCGATGATGGCGATCGAGTTGACCGACTGGAACCAGGCGGTCGGGAAGGTCCAGCTGCCGAAATTGCGGTCGACGATATTGTCGGCCAGGAAGGTAAACGAGCTGCCGGCCTGTTCGAAGAACATCCAGAACAGCACGTTGAAGGCGAAGATGATCAGCATCGCGATCACCTTGTCGCGCTGCACCTTGCCCTCGCGGATGCCTTCCACCAACAGCATCACCGACAGGCCGATGAACAAGACCGTCAGCACGATCTGCAACACATCCGCGCCCACGGCGAGCAGGAAGTACACGCCCGGAATCGCCAGCAGGCAGCCCACCAGCACCATCAGCACGCGGCCCAGGCCCTGCGCACCCGGCGCCGGCGCGCCGATGCCCTTGAGCTGGACGCGGCCGAACCAGAACCACACCAGGCTGATCAGCATGCCCACGCCGGAGGCCATGAATACCATCTTGTAGGACGGCATGGTGTCGGTGCCGAAGACCTTTTCGGCCAGCAGCTGGGTCAACACCGGCGAGATCATCGCGCCCAGGTTGATGCCCATGTAGAAGATCGTGAACCCGCTGTCGCGGCGCGGATCGGCAACCGAATACAGCTTGCCGACCATGGTGGAGATGTTCGGCTTGAACAGGCCGTTGCCCACCACCACGGTGGCCAGGCCGATCTCGAACATGGTGTGGTCGGGAATGGCGATCAGGAACAGGCCGGTGGCCATGACGGCCGCGCCGACCAGGATCGAGCGCTGGTAACCGAGCACGCGGTCGGCCACGTAGCCGCCGAAGATCGCTGCCGCGTACACCAGCGCCAGATAGGCGCCATAGGTGCGCCCCGCCGGCGCCTGCCCGGCGGCGTCGCCGTCGAAGAACTGCGCCACGATGTACAGCACCAGCGCCCAGCGAATGCCGTAGAACGCGAAGCGTTCCCAGAATTCGGTCATGAACAGCAACCACAGCGGCCGCGGATGGCCCAGCAGCGTGGGGAACTCGGGAGGCGCAGGCGGCTGCGGCGGTTTGGAGGCAGAAGTCGGCGCGGCAGCGTCAACGCTCATAGGGGTCCCTTGCGTATTCAGTAATGGCTGGGGCACCAGGGCGAACCCCGGGGCGACGCGCGAGGATCACTTAGACGTCATGGACGCGTCAAATTCGCCGGAGTCGCCGACCTGATGACGGTAGACGGGAAGAACCTCTGCACCGCTTCCTTCTCCGTCGGGACATTCTCAGCCCTTCCCGGCATCCGCATTGGCCTGCGATGGACGATTTTCCACGCCTACAGAAGTGCGCACGTCGAACAGTTCCGGGAAGAATGTCAGTGCCAGTGCCTGCTGCAGGAAGCCCACGCCGCTGGAGCCGCCGGTGCCGCGCTTGAAGCCGATCACCCGCATCACCGTGCGCATGTGGCGGAAGCGCCAGAGCTGGAACTGGGTTTCCACATCCACCAGGTCCTCGCACAGCGAATACTCGCGCCAGTAGCGGTCGGTGTTTTCGTAGATGCGTTCGAACACCGGCCGCAAGCTGTCGTCGGCCACATGCGCGGCGGTCCAGTCGCGCGTCTGGTAGTGCTGCGGAATTGCATGCCCGAAGCGCGCCAGGTAGCGCAGGAATTCCTCGTACAGGCTGGGCGCTTCCAGCACCTCGCGCAGCCGCGCCTGCCCCTGCGGGTCGTAGGCGAACACCTGCAGCATCTGCGGGTTCTTGTTGCCGAGCAGGAACTCGATATAGCGGTATTGCAGCGACTGGAAGCCGGACGAAGGCCCGAGCACGTCGCGGAAGCCCATGTACTCGCTGGGGGTGAGCGTTTCCAGCACCGACCACTGTTCGGTGAGCTGGCGCAGCACCTGCTTGCTGCGCGCCAGCACCTTGCGGCACTGCCAGACTTCGTCGCGCTGCAGATGCACGATGGCCGCGCGCAGCTCGTGCGCCAGCAGCTTCAGCCACAGCTCGGAGGTCTGGTGCTGGATGATGAACAGCATCTCGTCGTGATGCGCCGGCTCGGACAGGGGCTGCTGCGCCGACAGCAACTGGTCCAGCCGCAGATAGCCGCCGTAGGTCAGCCGCCCCTGCAGATCGGTGTGGATGCCGGGTTCCAGGTCACGCAGATTCTTGTCGACGGGCATGGCATCGCGCTGAAGATCGAGCCACGCAGGGTAGCGCGCTGGCGACGGCTTGGCAGCCGCTGCGGAATCGGGAATCGGGAATCGGGAATCGGGAATCGGGATTGGCGGAGGGCGGAGGGCGATTCGGCTGCCGCACCCGGGCCATGGGCTGCCGGCCGACTCTTTCGCCCCTGAACCACCTGGCGTGCCGCCGGCGCGGGCTCAGCCACTGCGCCGCTGTCACCGTATCGTCAACCAAGGTCTGCAAATTCATGCAGAATCCAACGGCGCTGCCGGCCAGGGACGTGGCCGGACCAGGGGAGCGCTTCACGTCTCATGAATCAGGGGACTCTCATCTCATGCATGTGTTGCAGCGTCGTGCAGCCTTACTTTGCTGTGCGCTGGCAGTTGCCGGCCACGCCGATGCGCAGGTCGTCATCAGCCAGGTCTATGGTGGTGGCGGCAATAGCGGCGCCACCCTCCGCAGCGATTTCATCGAGCTGCACAATATCGGCAGTACCACGGTCAGCCTGGACGGCTGGTCGGTACAGTACGCCTCGGCCGCCGGTAGCAGCTGGCAGGTCACGCCACTAACAGGCAGCGTGCCGGCCGGCGGCTATTACCTGGTCAAGCAGGCCGATGGCAGCGGCGGCAGCGTAGCGCTGCCCACACCCGACGCCACCGGAACGCTGGCCATGAGCGGCACCGCCGGCAAGGTGGCATTGAGCACGGCGGCGGCGGCCCTGAGCGGCACCTGCCCCACCGGCAACGCCGATCTGGTCGGCTACGGCAGCAATGCCAGCTGCGCCGAAGGCAATGCGCCCACCCCCGCTCCGAGCAACACGTTGGCGGTACTGCGTGCAGGCGATGGCTGCACCGATACCGACAACAACGCGGCCGATTTCGCCACCGGCGCACCGGCCCCGCGCACTAGCGCCAGCGCCGCGCGCCTGTGCAGCGGCGGCCGCCAGCCGATCGCCACGCTGGCCGATGTCAGCCAGGCCGAAGGCAACAGCGGCCGCCGCAGCGTCGTGTTCACGCTGAGCCTGAGCCAGCCGGCGGATGCGGGTGGGGTGAGCTTCACCGCCGCCACCGTCGATGGCACCGCCACGGCCGGCAGCGACTACATCGCCCTGCCTGCCACCACCCTGCGCATCGCCGCCGGGGAACGCAGCGCCACCATTTCCGTCGATGTACTGGGCGACACCACGCCGGAGCCGGATGAAAGCTTCCGGCTGCAGATCAGCGGCCTCACCGGCGCCTTGCCGGCCACGCTGAGCGCCACCGGCACCATCCTCAACGACGACTTCACCCTGCTGCCGATCCATGCCATCCAGGGCAAGGGCGCCCGCTCGCCGCTGGAGGGCCAGGTGGTCGCCACGTCGGGCATCGTGACCGCTCGCCGCAGCGCCGGTTTCTTCCTGCAAGCGCCCGACAGCGAAGCCGACGCCGACCCGTCCACCTCCGAAGGCGTCTACGTCTACACCGGCAGCGCACCGCCGGACGCGGCCGCCATCGGCAACCGGGTGCGCGTGCAGGGCACGGTGATCGAATACGTGCCTACCGCCGACCCGACCCAGCCGCCGCTGACCGAGATCGGCGGCAGCCTGACCGTGCTGCTGGATTCCACCGGCAATCCGTTGCCGATGCCGGTCGCATTGAGCGCGAACTTCCCCAACCCGAACGGCGCCTTTGATCAGCTCGAAGCGCTGGAAGGCATGCGTGTGGCTGCCGCCAGCCTCACCGTCAATGCGCCCACCGGCGGCAGCGTCAACGAAACCAACGCCACCGCGACCAGCAATGGCGTGTTCCATGCCGTGGTCACCGGCGTGCCGCGTGCCTTTCGCGAGCCGGGCGTGCAGTTGCCCGACCCGCTTCCGGCCGGCTCGCCTGCCGGCGTGCCGCGCTGGAACACCAACCCGGAAGTCATCGCGGTCGGCAGTGCCGGCGTCGGCGCCGAGCGACTGGATCTTGCCTCCGGCTGCCAGGTGCTCAATGTCGTCGGCCCGCTGGACTACAGCTTCCGTCGCTACACGCTGTACCCGGAACGCACCCCGCAGGTGAGCTGCAACGGTGCCGACCAACCGCGCCCGGCACCGCTGCCGCAGGCCGACGACGTGGCCGTGGCCACCTACAACATGGAACGGTTCTTCGACGACCAGAACGACCCGGCCATCGGCGAGCCGGTACTCACCCCGGCCGCGTTCCAGGCACGTCTCAACAAGGCCTCGCTGGCGATCCGCAACTACCTGCACACGCCCGACATCCTGGGCACGGTGGAGGTGGAAAACATCAGCGTGCTGCAGACCCTGGCCGCGCGCGTCAATGCCGACGCGGTGGCCGCCGGCCAGCAGGATCCCAAGTACGTGGCGTATCTGCAGGAAGGCAATGACGTTGGCGGTATCGACGTCGGCTTCCTGGTCAAGACCGCCGAGGTTGCCGGTGGCGTGCCGCGCGTAGAAGTGCTTTCCATTGCGCAGGAAGGCAAGACCACCACCTGGACCGAGCCGGCCGGCGCGGTAAGCCTGCTCAACGACCGCCCGCCGCTGGTGCTCACTGCCGACGTGCACCAGGCCGACGGCCGCGTGCTGCCGCTGACCGCCATCGTGGTGCATCAGCGCTCGCTCAACGGCGCCGAGACCGACGATGCGGCCGGTACCCGCATCCGCGCCAAGCGCCAGGCCCAGGCCGAGTATCTGGCGCGCCTGCTGCAGACGCGTCAGCAAGTGAACCCTGACGAAAAAGCGCTGGTGATGGGCGACTTCAACGCCTTCGAGTTCAACGACGGCTATGTGGACGCGATGGGCACCGTCACCGGCAAACCGGCGCCGGATGCGCAGACCGTGGTGGGCGGCGATGGTGCCGATCTGGTCAACCCGGATTACACCGATCTGACCTGGTTCAACACGCCCGATCAGAGCTACTCGTACGCGTTCGACGGCAACGTGCAGTCGCTGGATCACGTCCTGGCCAGCGATGCGCTGATGCGCACGCCGCAGATCGCCTCGTTGTTGGTGGGCCACGCCCGCATCAATGCCGACTTCCCCGGTACCGCGCGCAACGATGCCAATACACCGACGCGCTTGTCCGACCACGATCCCACCGTGGTGCTGTTGCGCATGCGCAAGCAGGTCAACGCGGATCTGGGTGTGGCAGTCACTGCCGCACGTGCGCAGGTCACCGAAGGCGAGCGCATCGACTACACCGTGGATGTGGACAATCGCGGGCCGGAGAGCGCCGCGTTTGCCGCAGTGGCGTTGGCATTTGATGCCGCGGTCAGCCCGCGCGTCAGCGCTGCACCCGGTTGGGCGTGCCAACCGCCGCAGATCGCTGCGCAGACCGTGGTTACCTGCACCATCGCGTCGCTGGCACCTGGCAATGTGCAGCGTTTTGACGTGCAGGTGGAGGCCGGCGCCGCGCTGGCCGGTCGCGCGTTGCTGCTGGCAGCGTCGGTGGCTTCACAGACCCCCGATCCGCGGGCAGACAACAACACCGACACAGCCAGCGTGGCCGTGCTGGCGCAACCGCGCAGTGACCTGGCAGTACGGCTCGATGGCCCGGCCAGCCTGCCGACCACCGCCTTCAACGCCAGCTACCGGGTGCTGCTGGACAACATCGGCGCCGCCCCGGCACAGCGCCCCGGCGTGGTGATCGAAGGCAATACCGTGTCTGCACTGTCGCTGCTGGTTCCGCCGCGCGGCTGGCGCTGCGACAAGCAGCTGCAATCGCTGCGTAACGCCCGCTTCGTCTGCAGTGCGGCGATGATGCAGCCGGGCACGCAGGCGGTGTTCCAGCTGACCGTTGCAACCCGGCCCACCCCGGCCGAAGGCGCGGTCCGCGTGCAGGCCAGTGCCACGTCCGCATCGCCGGACGCGAGCCCGGCCAACAATTCGGCGCTGATCGTCACCCCGATCGGTGGAGGCGCCGGCCGCCGCTGATCGCACTGCACCACATCGCAGTTTCTTACTGCGACAAAGGGCGCGGCCTGGTCCGCGCCCTTTTTTTGTGCAAGCCAGCATCCTTGTGTGCTGCGGTGCAGGACAGCGTTTTGCTCCGCCGTCCTTAACATGGCAACTCTTATCATTTGAAACTTCTTGATGAAGGTGTCGCCGCAATGAGCGTAGCCGCGCAGTTCCAGATCGACTATCTGCAATACATGGACGCGGACGGCAACCTCGTCCGCGACGACCTGCCGGCCGACGCCGCCAACCCGCACACCCTGCTGGCGCTGTTCAAGCGCATGCTGTTCGTGCGCACCTTCGACAGCAAGTCGGTGGCGCTGCAGCGCACCGGCAAGCTCGGCACCTACGCCGCCAGCCTGGGTCACGAAGCCACCCACGTGGGCATCGGCGCGTCGATGCGCAGCGGCGATGTGTTCGCGCCCAGCTACCGCGAATACGGCACCATGTTCGAACGCGGCGTGCGCCCGCGCGATGTGCTGCTGTACTGGGGCGGCGACGAACGCGGCAGCGATTACCCGCGTAACTCGGATGCGGCGATCGACTTCCCGATCTGCGTGCCGATCTCCACCCAGTGCCTGCATGCGGCTGGCTCGGCGCTGTCGTTCAAGCTGATGGGCAAGCCGCAGGTGGCGGTGGCCTGCTGCGGCGACGGCGGCAGTTCCAAGACCGACTTCTATGCCGCGCTCAATTCGGCCGGCGCCTACAAGCTGCCGCTGATCCTGTGCGTGATCAACAACGGCTGGGCCATCTCGGTGCCGCGCGCGGCGCAGACCGGCGCGCAGACGCTGGCGCAGAAAGGCCTGGCCGGTGGCCTGCACTGCCTGCAGGTGGATGGCAACGACCTCATCGCGGTACTCGAAGCGATGCGGCAGGCGCGCGAGCGCGCCCTGGCCGGCGACGGCGGTACGGTGATCGAGTTCATGACCTACCGCCTTACCGACCACACCACCGCCGACGACGCGCGTCGCTACCGTGGCGAAGACGAGGTCAAGCAGGCCTGGACCCGCGAACCGCTGCTGCGCCTGCGCCGCTATCTCACCGCGCAAGGCCTGTGGGACGACGCGCAGGAAGAGGCCTGGAAAACCGAATGCGGCGCGCGCATCGACGAAGAGGTCAATGCGTACCTGAACACCCCGGTGCAGCCGGTGGAAGCGATGTTCGATTACCTCTATGGCGATCCGCCGGCCGAACTGCTGGCCCAGCGCGCCGAAGCGATGGCCATGGAGGCGCATCATGGATGAGCTCAAGCATGTGCCCGCCGACACGTCGCAGCACGCCAGTGCCCCTTACAACGCTGCTGCCAGGCGCGGAGAGATCGCCATGAGTTCGCCCATCACCCTGATCGAAGCCATCACCCAGGCGCTGGCCTGGGAGCTGGAACACGACCCCGCGGTGCTGGTGCTGGGCGAAGACGTGGGCGTCAATGGCGGCGTGTTCCGCGCCACCGCCGGCCTGCAGCAGCGCTTCGGCCGCGAACGCGTGCTGGATACCCCGTTGGACGAAACCACCATCGCCGGCCTGAGCGTCGGCCTGGCCGCGCAGGGCATGAAGCCGGTGGCCGAAGCGCAGTTCGATGGCTTCGTGTACCCCATGGTCGATCATCTGATTTGCCACGCCGCACGCCTGCGCAACCGTACCCGCGGCCGCCTGCATTGCCCGATGGTGTTGCGCGTGCCGTGGGGCGGCGGCATCCGCGCGCCAGAGCATCACAGCGAAGCCAACGAAGCCATCTTCACCAACGTGCCCGGCTTGCGCGTGGTGTTGCCGTCCTCGCCGCAGCGCGCCTATGGCCTGCTGCTGGCCGCGGTCCGCGACCCGGATCCGGTGATCTACATGGAGCCCAAGCGCATCTATCGCCAGTACAAGGAAGTGGTGGCCAACGATGGCGAAGCGCTGCCGCTGGACGTGTGCTTCGTGCTGCGCGACGGCACCGACGTCACCCTGGTCACCTGGGGCGCGCAGGTCAAGGAAGCGCTGGAAGCGGCCGACAAGCTCGCCGGCGAAGGCATCAGCGCCGAGGTCATCGACGTGGCCACGCTGCGCCCGCTGGACTTCGACACCATTGCCGAATCGGTGGCCAAGACCGGCCGCTGCGTGATCGTGCAGGAAGCCCCGCGCACCGCCGGTTTCGGCGCGGAGATCGCCGCGCGCCTGGCCGAGCAGTCGATGTACGACCTGGTGGCGCCGGTCGAACGCGTCACCGGCTATGACACGCATATCCCGCTGTTCCGGCTGGAAATGAAGTACCTGCCCAGCGTGGAGCGCATCGTCACCGCTGCGCGGCGTGCGGTGGCTGCCGGCTGACATGCGCGCCCGTCTGCTGTGCGAGCACCGCGCCGCCTACGCCAACCCGGTCCGCTTCCAGGCAGGCCAGCAGGTCAGCGTCGGTGTGCGCGACGAAGAATGGCCCGCGTTCGCCTGGGTCACCACCGACGGCGGCCGTGCCGGCTGGGCCCCGCTGGCCTGGCTGCGCCCGTTGGGGGATGGCCTGGCCGAAGCGTTGCGCGACTACGACGCACGCGAACTCGATGCCCAGGCAGGCGAGGACGTATTGCTGCATCACGAACACGGTGGCTGGTGGTGGTCCGAGCGTGCCGATGGCGCGCAGGGCTGGCTGCCGGCGGCCGACCTGGAACTCCTCGAAGACACCCTGCCGCCATTGCCGGCGGCGCAAGAGAATCTGCCATGAGCGAAAGCAAGACGTTTCACCTGCCCGACCTGGGCGAAGGCCTGCCCGACGCCACCATCGTCGAATGGTTCGTCAAGGAAGGCGACAGCGTGCGCCTGGACGAGCCGCTGGTGTCGATGGAAACCGCCAAGGCGGTGGTCGAGGTGCCCTCGCCGTTCTCCGGCACTGTGGTCAAGCTGGCCGGTGCGGCCGGCGATGTGATCGTGACCGGCTCCATGCTGGCGCAGTTCGCGCTGGATGCCTCGCAGCCGCAGCGTGCCGACGGGCAGGACACCGGCCACGGACATGGCCACGGTGGCGCCCAGGCCCAAGTGCATACGCCCAGCACCGGCCAGAGCGCGGCCGGCCCCACCGAGCGCGTGGTCGCGTCCGACAATGGCGGCGAGATCGCCGATGCGGATGCCGGCGCCGATGCACCGAGCGAGCGCGACGACGCCGGCACCGTGGTGGGTGCCATGCAGAGCTCCAACGCCGTGCAGAGCGAACAGGCGATCGCGGTCGGCGGCGTACGCGCCATGCCGGTGGTACGTGCGCTTGCGCGCAAGTTGCGCGTGGACCTGGCACAGGTGCGCGCCACCGGCCCGGACGGCACGGTGACGCTGGCCGACGTAAAGCAGGCCGCAGCCGCAGGCACCGCGCGGCCCTCACCCGGCGCGCAGGGCGCGCCGACCTCTCCCGCAGGCGGGCGAGGTGGCCAGTTCGCTGAAGGTGGCAGCGCTAATGGGACCGCTGCCGACGGCAGAGATCGGCCGGCAACGGCGCCCCTTCTCCCGCCTGCGGGAGAAGGGGCCCGCAGGGCGGATGAGGGCAGCTCTACCCGCTCGCCGCTGTCGGCCAGCGGCAAGCCGATGCGCACCCAATCGCCCGGCACCAGCGTCAAGGGCCAGCCCGAACAGCTCAAGGGCGTGCGCCGCAACATGGCGCGCGTGATGGCCGATGCGCACAGCAAGGTGGTGCCCACCACGCTCAACGACGATGCCGACCTGCATGCATGGCAGCCCGGCAACGACGTCACCGTGCGCCTGGTGCGCGCCATCGTGCGTGCCTGCCAGGCGGTCCCTGCGCTCAACGCCTGGTTCGACGGCGACGCGCTCAGCCGTACCCTGCACCACCAGGTCGATATCGGCATCGCGGTGGATACCGAAGAAGGCCTGTTCGTGCCGGCGCTGCGCAATGCCGACATGCTCAACGCGCACGGCATCCGCGAAGGCGTGAACCGGCTGCGCCAGCAGGTGGAAACCCGCAGCATCGCCGCCTCCGAACTCAGCGGCTACACCATCTCGCTGTCCAACTTCGGCATGTTCGCTGGCCGCTATGCCACGCCGGTGGTGGTGCCGCCGTGCGTGGCGATCGTTGCTGCCGGCCGCGCGCGCTACCAGCTCGTGCCGGTGATGGGCGGCGTGGAAACCCACAAGGTGATGCCGCTGTCGCTGACCTTCGACCACCGCGCCGCCACCGGCGGCGAAGCCGCGCGCTTCCTGCGCGCGATGCTCGACGACCTGGCACTGGCGCAGTAAAGCCGATCTGCAACAACGGCGAATGCAAACGCCGGCGCAGCGATGCGTCGGCGCCTGACATCCGCGCTGCAGGCTGCATCTGCAGACGACACAACAGGATGCGAATCGATCGATTCCACGCATCCGCAACAGTCACCACACCCGACGCTTACTCACTGCCGACTGCCGCGCACGGCCCGTCGCACGGTGCGGCGGTGATCGCATCGACCAGGCGGCGGTCACGCAACGTCGTCCCGGATGGACACGCGCGCTGACGATCGATGCACGGATGCAGCTCCGCAACGGCGTGCACTCCGATCCAGGCCCTCCCACCGCTTCTCCCAGCGTGTCTGCCGCTGCACACGGCCATCGTGCATCCCATTGCGGTTCGGCGCTGGATGACCGATGACCGCACACCGCGTCGCGGGCGCTGCAGCGTAAGAGCGGCTAACAAAAAAAAACTGCGCAGCCAGACGGGCACAGCCGTTGCCTGCAATCCTCATACATTCCGGTGGTGAGCGCGCCGTCCACACACCCGACACCTGCTCGCTACATCCTGTTAGCCGCTCTGAATGCCGGATAATCGCTGCATGTCATTTGCCCACCTCTCGCTGTCGCCACAGCTACTGCCGTTTTTCGAGACCGCCCTGCGCCAGGCCGGCCACCGCACGCCCACGCCGGTCCAGCAGCAGGCCATCCCACCGATGCTGGCCGGGCGCGACCTGATCGCAATGGCGCAGACCGGCTCGGGCAAGACGCTGGCCTATGCGCTGCCGTTGTTGCAGCAATGCCTGCTCGCCCCGGACACGGCTCCGCGCGTGCCGGGTGCGCTGGTGCTGGTGCCCACCCGCGAACTTGCCGCACAGGTGGAGGCCACGCTGCGCCAGCTGGCTGCGCACCTGCCGCGACGGCTCAAGATCGTTGCCGCCACCGGCGGCAGCTCGATCAACCCGCAGTTGCTGGCGCTGCGCGGCGGTGCCGACATCGTGGTCGCCACGCCCGGCCGGCTGCTGGACCTGGTGGAGCACAACGCGCTGCGCCTGGGCCAAGTGACCACCCTGGTGCTGGACGAAGCCGACCGCCTGCTGGACCTGGGCTTCGGCGCCGAGCTCGATCGCATCCTTGCGCTATTGCCGGCGCAGCGGCAGAGCGTGCTGGTGTCGGCCACGTTTCCGCCCGCCATCGCCACGCTGGCCAAGCGCCGGCTGCGCGACCCACTGCGCATCACCGTCGAAGCGACACCCGAGCAGGCGCCGGCGATCGCGCAGCGCGCCATCGCCGTGGATGCCGCCCAGCGCACGCAGCTGCTGCGCCAGTTGCTGCTCGATCGCGGCTGGCCGCAACTGCTGGTGTTCGTCGCCAGCCGGCACACTGCGGAAAAGGTCGCTGAAAAGCTGGAGAAGACCGGCATCAGTGCACAACCCCTGCACGGCGAGTTGAGCCAGGGCCGCCGCGAACGCACGCTATCGGCCTTCAAGCAGCAGACCGTGCAGGTGGTGATCGCCACCGACCTGGCCGCCCGCGGCATCGATATCGTGCAGCTGCCAGCGGTGATCAACTACGACCTGCCGCGCTCCACCGTGGATTACACCCACCGCATCGGCCGCACCGCACGTGCCGGCGCCAGCGGCGTGGCGATCAGCTTCATCACCGCCGACAACGCGCAGCAATGGCGGTTGATCGAAAAACGCCAAGGCCTGCGTATCGCCGCCGAGGTGATCGCCGGCTTCGAACCCACGCCCAGCGACGCACCTGCCACAGACACGCCGACACGCGCCGCCGATGACAACGGCGGCATCAAGGGCAAGCGGCCCAGCAAGAAGGACAAGCTGCGCGCGGCCACGCAGGCCGCGCCCAAGCCGGACTGACCCGCGCGGCAGCGCTGCACATCGTGTCGCCAATGGCGTTGTTCAAATCGGCAGTCGCCGTGTGGTCACCAGACCTGGTGACCACACAGCTGGCGCGTAGCGTTGGCTCGCCGCGCCATGCCATACGGCCGCAAACGCCACCCTGCGCGAGCAGTGCCGGGAATGGCGGGCAGGACCTGGAGAACAGTGGCCAGGCAGCTGCGCACCGCGCGCAGAGGCGACGGTGCGCGCAAGGGTGGCCGATTCGGGCACCGGCTGCGCTGCCTGACGGCGGCGCAGTCGTCCAGTCATTGGATCATCTGAAAACCGCGTTCAGTCCTGCTCGAAATCCAGCTCGCCGCCGGCCAGCGCCTCGCCATCGGCACGCGGGGTGCGCTTGGCGGGCTTGCGCAGGATTTCCACGAAGAACTGGTCGCCACCGTCGCCGGTGAGCGCGTTGATCGAGCGGATCAGCTCTGCCGGCGGCAGCGGCTGCGCGCTGGCCTCGTCCACGCCGAAGCGCATGTCGAAATCCCAGTAATCGGCCCCTTCCGGCAGGTCCTTGCGGCGCTCGCGGCGGATGTACTTGCGGATATCGTGCTTGCTGGCTTCCAGCAGGCGATCGCGGTTCTTGCCTTCGAGGTTGAGCTGGTAGGTCTTGCGCATGGCGACTTGGTTCCGGAACTGGCCGCCTATTGTGAGGCCACGCGGGGTTCCGGGCGACTGCCGGCGATGCGGGAAAGACTGCGGCGGCTCCTGCCTGCCCGACCGGGAGGCTCATCGGGAACCCAGCCAGACCGTGCGAGCCGGAGAACGCCGCGGTGCCGTCCTCAGTGATGCGATAGGCCTCGATATGGCGGGCCACCGCGAGTCTGACTGGGCGCGGTGCCCGGCTCGGGCGTGCAGCGGCTGAGATCGGTGGTCAGGCTGACGTCGTCGCCAGCTTCCAGCGCAGAGATGACGGCGACATACGTCTTGAGCGATTCGGTTGCCATCGCAGGCAGGGCGCTGGCGCACAGCGCTACGGCGAAAACAGCGGAAACGAGACGAGGCATGGCGGACTCCAGTTCAGACGAAGGGGATGCGACGCCCTGAGCCCTGGCAGACCCAGGACGATCACCGTGGCGCAGTCCTCACCGCCTGCCTGCGCCCCGCCAGGTATTCCGCAGCACGATTGCGCGGTTCGACCCCTCGGGTGCACCAGTGCGCAGTTCTGAAGAGAACTGCGCGCAAACGCCGAACGTCCCGCTCCTGCCAGGCGAGGGACATGGGTATGAGGCCGCAGCGAGGCTCTGCACGATGTTCCTTCCGCGCCCGGCAGCAGGCATCGCCCTCCCGCCTACGCCACGGCGCTCCCGAACGGATCGGCTCAACCGCGACGTGCGCAGGACGCCTTGAGCAGCCTACAGCCGTCCGTTGACCTCACGCGGCACCTGCTCGGGCTCCGGCTGTAACGCCGGCGCGGCATTCAGCAGCAGATGGTCGGCCAGTGCGCGCGTGGCCACACGCAATTCGGGCACGGCGGTGATTTCCCAGTAACGTCCTCGCAGCAGCGGCCCCACGCAATACAGCCCTGGCACGATCTGCCCGGTACCGTCGCGTACGCGCAGATGCGCATCGGTATCCACACCCAGCCCCAGTGGATCGGCGCGCAACAGGCCGGCCTCGCGCATGCCGGCGATCAATGGGTCGCTGGTCCGGTCGATATCGGTGTCCAGGCCGGTGGCGCGAACAACCGCGTCGAACCGCAGCGTCTGCGCATCGGCCGCGCCGCGCGCGCGGATCACCGCTTCCACACCATCGGGAACCCAGCGCGCACGCAGCAGCCGCGCAGCGACAACCTGTAGCTGGCCGCCGGCCTGCAATTGCGCCAGTTGCTCCGCCGCGCCCGGTGCCACCCGATGCCGCGCCACTTCCCAGTACGGGCGCAGATGGCGCAGGAAGCGCGCACGCTGCCACAGTTCCAGGCGTTGCCACAGCGGCTGCAGATGCGGGCGCAGCGCATCCACCACGCGCCGCCAGTCGTCCACCACCGCGCTGAGTTGGCGCACGCCGCGCAACAGGCCACGCAGGTCGGCGTCCTTGAGCGCGCGGTGCAGATGCGGCGGCAACTCCAGCGGCGCGCCGGGCTGGCGCAGATGCGCCTGCGGCGCGAGCCCGCGCCGCGAGATCGCCAGCAGCCGTCCCTTGTGCCCGCGTGCGTGCAGGGTCAGCGCCACATCGACCATGGTCAAGCCCGCGCCGACGATCAGCACATCGTCATCCGGCGACAACCGCGCCAGCGCATCGCCCTGCCACGGCCAGCCGATATAGCGCGGATGCACGCTCAAGCGTGGGCCGATACCGGCCAGCGCCTGCGGCTGCAGCCCACCCACCGCCAGCACCACGCGGTCGCTGTGGAAGGCATCGCCGTTGGCCAGGAACACGCGAAACCCCTTGCGCACCCGCTCCACTGCCACCGCCTCCTGCGACAGCCGCACGATCGAGGCCTGCGCGCCGCTCACTGCCGCATCCAGTTCGCCGCGCAGATAGTCGCCATAGGCCAGCCGCGGCAGGAATTCCAACCGCCCGCTATCGCCCAGATGCAGCGTGTCGGCAAACGCACCCGGCGCCTGGGCATCGATGCCCAGATCCTTGGCGCGCACATTGAGCAGGTGCTCCGGCCGCGCGGCGCCATAGGCGATGCCGCTGCCGAAGGTCTCAGCCACGCCCGCCAGCGTGATGCGCACCTGCGCATCGGCCGTCTGCGCCAGCGCACGGACCAGCGCGGTGCCGCAGAAGCCGGCACCGATGACGGTGATATGGGTTTCCATGTGCAACTCCCACTGAATGACCTGCACGTTGTGCCCGCAGCGCGCCGCCGGTGTGTAAACGTTTGGTTAGCGACGCACAGCCAGAAAGGCATGAGCTGATCGCCAGCGGTGATGAGGCTTATGGGGCAAGCGGCGGCTGACGCACATGGCAGTGAGATGACAGCGGTCGCCACTGCAATCAGCAAGGTCAATCGATGATGTCGGCATTGGCCTGGCCTGCTGTTGCGCAAGGCCGCCTGGTTACCCGCGTCCCGGGAAAAGCGCGCCGACGATGGGCACGAGAATGCCAGGAGCCTGGATCTGATGCAGTCGTAGACTCGTTAGCCTTGCTGCCGGTTTTGAGGGACACCCTTTCTGATTTTCTACTCGAGCGTCTTGCGCGGGGCGGCAAACCTTGGTTTCAGTACAGGACCGTTGGCTGTGGCTGTTGGCCGTGGCTGACGTGTGCAGGTGCGTATGCTGGTGTGGATATCGATCGTGATGGTGCTGATATGGCCCATTGCGCCGGCGTGGCTGCTGTATCGGTACGGGCCACTCACCAGAGCATATCCGCCAGCGCAGACGGACGACGCTGCCGCACCAGGCAGTTGCTCCGATGGATGCCGCACTGCACATTGCATGGCGCAACGCCGCATGCCGAAACGTCGCGTTGCACGCTGCGCTACGCGCAAGATCCAGCCGTCATGACTCATGCAGCGCCAGCTGCCCGATAATGCGAGTCTCTGTTCTCTGGTGTCTGGCATGTCCAACTCCGCATCTCCTCCGCAACGTGTCCTGATCGCCGGTGGCAGCCGCGGCATTGGCCTTGCGATCGCCGACGCATTCGTGCGCAATGGCGCGCAGGTATCGATCTGTGCGCGCAACCCCGAAGGCCTGGCACAGGCGGCGCAGACGCTGGCGGCACTCGGTACGCCGGTGCATACCCTGCCCTGCGACCTGGCCGATGCTGCACAGATCGAGCACTACGTGCAGGCCGCCGCGCGGGCACTGGGTGGTCTGGATGTGGTCGTCAACAATGCCTCCGGCTACGGTCACGGCACGGACGATGGCAGTTGGCAGGTCGGCCTGGAGATCGACCTGATGGCGGCCGTGCGCTGCAACCGCGCGGCACTGCCACATCTGCGCCGCAGTGCGGATGCGGTGATCCTCAACATCAGCTCGATCAACGCGCAGCGCCCGACGCCGCGCGCGATCGCCTATTCCACCGCCAAGGCCGCGCTGAATTACTACACCACCACCCTGGCTGCCGAGCTGGCGCGCGAACGCATCCGCGTCAATGCCATCGCACCGGGCTCGATCGAGTGTCCAGACGGGCTCTGGGACCAGCGCAGGCGCGAAGAGCCAGAGCTGTATGCGCGCATCCGCGACAGCATTCCGTTCGGCAGATTCGGGCAGGTGCAGTACGTTGCCGATGCCGCGCTGTTTCTCGCTTCGCCACAGGCGCGCTGGATCACCGGGCAGGTGTTGGCGGTGGATGGTGGGCAATCGCTAGGCGCATGAGCAACTGCCGTGCCAGCGAAGATGCCGCTGCACACAAACTGGTAGGAGCGCGCCAGAGCGCGACGCGGCATTACCAGTGAGGCCTCATCGCGCTCGGGCGTGCTCCTATCAAGACACTCATAGCTTGCATCTCTCGTCCTGCGGGCACGCGCAGGGCGTTGGTCATCCAACCAGCTCCGCCGCCTCGACGCTGTGCTCGCCGCGCGCCGGCGATAACGCGGCGGCGACCATCGCCGCGGCAATCCGCTCGGCCGGGTTGATGCGGAACCGGCGCGGCAGGATCGGGCCTAGTCCGCCCAGCACCAGACTGCCGAGCCGTTCGCCGGTGCGGCGCTCTTCGCGTTCGCCACCGATCAGGCCGGGGCGTACGAAGGTGAGCGAGGGGAAACCGACCTCGCGCAGATCGCGTTCCAGCTCGCCCTTGACCCGGTTGTAGAAGATGCGCGAGCGCGCATCGGCGCCGGCCGCCGAGTTCAGCACGAACACCGAGGTGCCCTGCGCGCAGGCAGCGCGTGCCAGCGCCATCGGGTAGTCATGATCGATGCGGTAGAAGGCCTCGCGCGAGCCGGCCTGTTTCATGGTGCTACCCAGCGCGCAGATGGCCGCTTCCATGCGTGGGGCTGTCCAGCTGGACAGGCGCTCGAAATCGATCACCTGGTTGCGCAACTTGGGGTGGATCTGCGTCAGCGGCCGACGCGTCACTGCCACCACGCCGGTGCAACGTGCATCGGCCAGCAGCTGCTGCAACACCTGCTTGCCAACCAACCCGGTGGCTCCTGCCAGCAATACGTCCATCAGACCATCCTCTCCATCAGCGCGCTCCTTCGGAGACGATGCGCGCACTGCTGGCAATGCGGTCGCGCTCCACCGCCAGCAGCGTCAGCGAATGCGCCGGGGCCTTCCATTCGCTGCCGCCGGCCACCACGCGGCCGCCATGGCGTGCGGTGTCGACCAGCACGCGCCAATGCTCGTCGTGCATCGCCGGCAGAATGAACGACACGCTGGTGGACGCGGCATTGATCAGCATCAGCAAGGTGACGTTGGCGGCGATCTCGCGCAGGCCGGTGGTCGGCGAGCGGCCATCCAGGCGCAGCATCAGCGCGCGCGCCTCCGGGTCGTGCCAGGCGGCTTCGTCCATCTCCACACCGTTGGGCGCCAGCCAGGTGAGATCCTTCAGGCCGAGCGCGTCGTCGAACTTGCCATCGAAAAAACGCGCGCGATGCAGCAGCGGATACCGCTGACGGATACGGATCAGCCGCCGCACGAATGCGGCCTGGTCGGCGGCGGCAGCCTTGGTGGCAGCGGTCCAGTCGATCCAGGTCAGCTCGTTGTCCTGGCAGTAGGCGTTGTTGTTGCCGTTCTGGCTGTGGCCGAATTCATCGCCGGCCAGCAGCATCGGCGTGCCCTGCGACAGCAGCAAGGTGGCCAGCAGGTTACGCATCTGCTGGCGGCGCAGCTGTTTGATGGCCGGATCGTTGGTGTCGCCTTCCACGCCGTAATTGGCGGAAATATTGTGGTCGCTGCCGTCACGGCCGTCCTCGCCGTTGGCCATGTTGTGCTTGCCTTCGTAACTCACCAGATCGCGCAGGGTGAAGCCGTCGTGTGCGGTGACGAAGTTGACCGAGGCGGTGGGGCGGCGGCCGCTGTGATTGAACAGGTCCGCCGAGCCGGTGAGGCGCGTGGCAAGTTCGGCAAGCTGGCCGCCGTCGCCACGCCAGAACGCACGCACGTTGTCGCGGAACTTGTCGTTCCATTCCACCCAGCCGGGTGGAAAATTGCCTACCTGATAGCCGCCGGGGCCGATGTCCCACGGCTCGGCGATCAGCTTGGTCTGGCTCAGCACCGGATCCTGCCGCACCGCATCCAGAAAGCTGCCCGATGGATCGAAGCCGTAACGCTCGCGCCCGAGAATGCTGGCCAGATCGAACCGAAAGCCGTCCACGTGCATTTCCTGCACCCAGTAGCGCAACGAATCCATCACCATGCGCAGCGCGCCGACATTGGTCAGGTCGAAGGTGTTCCCGGTGCCGGTGTCGTTGATGTAGAAGCGGCGGTCGTCGGCCAGGCGGTAATAGCTGGCGTTGTCGATCCCCTTGAACGACAGCGTGGGCCCGAGTTCGTTGCCTTCGGCGGTGTGGTTGTAGACCACGTCCAGCAGTACTTCCAGCCCGGCGTGGTGCAGCCGCGCCACCATCTGCTTGAATTCGGCCACCGTGCGCGTGGACATGTAGCGCCCCTGCGGGGCGAAGAAGCCCAGGGTGTTGTAGCCCCAGTAGTTACGCAGGCCTTTTTCCAGCAGGTATTGATCGTCGACGAAGGCATGAACGGGGAGCAATTCCACCGCGGTAACGCCGAGGGAGCTGATGTGGTCGATGAGTTCGTCGGTCTTCAAGGCCGAAAAGGTGCCGCGATTTTCTGGCGGTACCGCCGGGTGCAGCATGCTCAAGCCACGCACATGCGCCTCATAGATCACCGTGCGGTTCCACGGCGTCTGCGGCGGGCGGTCCTGGCCCCAGGTGAACGCCGGGTCGATCACCGCGGACTTGGGCACGAACGCAGCGCTGTCGCGTCGGTCGAAACTCAGGTCCTTGTCGCGATGGCCGATGGTGTAACCGAACAGGTGCGGCGCCCACTTGAGCTCGCCGACAATCTGCTTGGCATACGGGTCCAGCAGCAATTTATTGTGGTTGAAGCGGTGGCCGGCATCCGGCGCATAGGGGCCATGCACGCGGTAGCCGTACAGCTGGCCGGGACGCGCGTCGGGCAGATAGCCGTGCCAGACCTCGTCGGTGTATTCGGGCAGTGCGATGCGTTCCTGCTCGCGGCCGCGCTCATCGAACAGGCACAGTTCCACGCGGGTGGCATTGCGCGAATACAGCGCAAAATTGACGCCCAGACCATCCCAGGTGGCGCCTAGCGGGTTGGGACGGCCTTCGCGGATGCGCGAGCGCTGGGTGAACTTGCGAGTGGCCATCGGTAACTCCTTGGCACGGTGAAATCAGATACGGGACAGCGGTGGCGTACGCCGGTGCGAGCGTACGCGGATCAAGCGACAGGCGATGCGGTAAAGGTGGCAGGGACCGCGTTACTGACGTGCAGTGATCGGCGTGACCGCATGCTCGGCGGCCTGCTCGGCCGCGCGCTCTTCGGCATCCACCAGCCGCTCGGCCATCGCCCAGTGGCGGTCCGCATGCCCGTCGGGACGGCCTTCGGCCTCCCAGATCTCCTGCGCCAACTGGCGAAGCCGTGCCTGCCGTTCCATTTCATTCATTGCGTGCGTTTCTCTCAGGGGTCTAGGGATGCCGGGACCGACAACACTGCCACCGGCGCACGTGCAAACAGCGTCGACAGCGGCACCCGGCCGCGCTGGGGCTGCAGCGTGCTGCCGTCGAGCACATTACGGTAGGACGCGTCCGGCAACGCCAACGCCGCCTGACCCCAGGTGGCCGGCGGCACCAGCAAGGGCAGGTCGCCGTCGCCCTGCGCAGCGGCGCCCAGCCGCGTCACCGCTACCACCAGCGACTGGCCGCGGTAGTGCCGACGGAAGGCCAGCACCTGCGCATCGCCGCTGCCGGCGACCTGCAAGGCTTGATAGTCGCCCTTCGCAAACAGCGCCGTATGTTCGCGGCGCAGTTGCAGCAGCACCGCGGTGAGGCGGGCCTTGACCGCGCCATCGCGCCAGTTGCGCAGCAGCGTGCTCCAGTCGCGCACCTGGTCCAGCCACTGCTGGCGTTGCGCATAGTCCACCGGGCGGCGGTTGTCCGGATCCACCAACGACAGGTCCCAGCCTTCGGAGCCCTGGTACAGATCCGGCACGCCCGGCACGGTCAGGCGCAGGGTGGTCTGCACCAGCGAATTGCGCGCACCGGCGGCGGCGATGTGGTTGCTGGCGCGCAGCAACGCGCGCCGCAGCGGCAGACCGGCGCGACTGCACAGCACCTGCTCCACCATGGCCTGCACCGCCTGTTCGTACTCGGCCGAGCCATCGGTCCAGCTGGTGTGCAGCTTGGCTTCGCGCACCGCCTTGAGCAGCCACTGCGCCACGCGCTCGGCAAAGACGGCCAGCGGCTCGGCCTGATCGGCGCCCAGGCCGATCGGCCAGGCGGCCACCAGGGTCTGCCACAGCATCTGCTGATCGCCACCGGCCAGGGACGGCGCATCCAGCGCCTCGGCCTGGGTGTCGAACTGGGCACTCTGCTCGATCCACCAGCGCGGTTGTTCGGACAACACCGCCAGCCGCATGCGCAGGTCTTCGCCGCGCTTGTGATCGTGCGTGGCAGTGGCCAGCAGCGCGCGCGGATAGTGCTTGGCGCGCTCGAGGTTCTGCGCGTGGAACTGCGCCGCCTCATTGGCAAAATGGGTCGGATGGCTGCCCACTTCGTTGCGCGACAGCAGCACGCCGTGCCGATAGAACGCGGTGTCTTCCACCGCCTTGGCATTGAGCGGTGCGGAAAGCTGTTCGACGCGCCGGCGCAGGATGCGCCGCAACGCGATCTGCGCGCGATCGGCGCCGGCATCGTCCAGCAGCCAGCGCTCGATGGCGTTCACCGCCGCCACGATCGATTCGGGCATCCCCTGGCGTGCACGTGCAGCAGTGGCGCGCAGGCGCTCGGCTTCGCTGCCGCCGATGCCCTTGGCGCCGGCGTAGGTGCGGTACACCGGGAACCAGCGCAGCAGCACGCACAACCCGCGCGCCAGCATCTGCGGGCTGAACTCGCGGGTAGGCGGGTCCAGCCGCGCCAGTGCCGACAACGCACCCACGGCGCGATTGAATTCCGTCTGCAATGGGCCACGCAGCATCTCGTCGCGCGCATTGCGTTCTTCCTGCGCAAAGTCGCCGCTGCGGCCGCTGGCCTTCTGCCACGCGCGTGCCAGCGGCTTGAAGCCGGCCGCGTCGTGCAGCACGCCGCTCACCTGATCCATGAAGTCGTAACCGGTGGTGCCATCGCACGGCCAGTCGGCCGGCAGGTGTTCGCCGGGGGCGAGGATCTTTTCCAGGTACAGGCCCAGCGTGCCGGGCTTGAGCCCGCGCACGCGGCCGGCCGCATCCAGCCGGCTGCGCAGCTTGCGCACATAGCCGGTGGGGTCGGTAAGCCCGTCCACATGATCGATGCGCAGGCCATCCAGGTGCCCTTCGGCCACCAGCCGCAGCGGCAGCGCGTGCACGGCATCGAACACCGCCGGCAATTCCACGCGCAGGGCCACCAGCGAAGTGATGTCGAAGAAGCGGCGGTAGTTGAGCATGTCGTTGCCCACGCGCCACCAGTTCAGGCGGTACGGCTGACGTTCGATCAGCTTGTGCAGACGGCCATCGCCACGCTTGGCGCCGTCGTTGTAGTCGCGCAACCACTGCGCGCGTGCGGCAGGTTCCGGCACGTCCAGGGTTTGCGGGCGAATCGGATAGCGCTGGTCGTAATGCGCCAGGGCGGCGCTACCTTCTTCGTCCACCACCAGGGTGATCAGGCCTTCGGCCAGGGCGCTGGCATACGGGCGATCCAGCACCGCCAGCCACAGCTTGCCGTCGCGGCCCGGTGCGCGCCAATCGATGTCGAACCAGTCGGCATGCTTGGCACTACGGCCATGCCGCAGTACATCCCACCACCACGCGTTGTCTGCGTGCGTGGCCATGTGGTTGGGCACGATGTCGGCGACCAACCCCATGCCGTGTTCGCGCGCGGCCTTCGACAGCGCGATCAACGCCGCTTCGCCGCCGAGTTCGGGGTTGACCACGGCAGGGTCGATATTGTCGTAGCCATGCGTGGAGCCCGGCACCGCCGTCCCGATCGGCGACAGATACAGATGGCTGATGCCCAGGCCGGCGTAATACGGCACCTGCGCGCGTGCATCGTGCAGGGTGAAGCCGGCATGCAGTTGCAGGCGGGCGGTGGCGCGAAGATCGATCATGACTGGGAGTCCGAAACAGCCGCGACGCGACGCGCCTCGGCAACGCCGTGCAGCGCCGTGGTCAGGCGCGCATGCGGCAAGGGATCGGGCAGGCGTCGGCGCCAATTGGGATGGACCTCGACGGTGCCCGGGAGATTGGGTTGTTCTTCCAGCGCCAGCGCATCTTCCACCGGCAGCAGCATCAGCGGCGACACGCCGCTGGCGGTGAACCGCAGCGCGCCCAGCAACGGGTCCTCGCCCTGCAGGCCGGCGCGTTCCACCGCGGCATCCAGGCGGGCCAGATCGTGCGTGCGCGCCTTGGCGTCATCGGCCGCCTGGGCGGGCTGGATCAGTTCCAACGTGCGTCGCCAGTCGATATCGCGGCCCTTGCGCCAACCGGTGAGCGTGGGCAGATCGTGGGTGGTGGTGGTGGCCACCGCATCCGGCCGCCACAGCGCCGGAGCGATGAATGCACCGTGCTTGTCGCGGGTGAACATCAGGACATCGATGCCCATCACCCCGCGCTGGGACAGTTCTTCGCGGATGCCCGGAGGCACCACGCCCAGGTCCTCGCCGATCACGATTGCGCGGTGCCGCCACGATTCCAGCGCCAGCAGGTTGAGCAGGTCGTGCAGCGGATAGGACAGATACGCGCCTTCATTGGAGCCGGCGCCATCGGGCACCACCCACAGCCGCAGCAGGCCCAGGATGTGATCGATGCGGATGCCGCCGCGCTCGCGCAGCACCGCGCGCAGCAGCGCGATATACGGTGCGAAGCCGCTGCGGCGCAGGGCGGTCGGCGAATACGCACCGATGCCCCAGTGCTGGCCGTCGGCATTGAAGGCATCTGGCGGCGCGCCCAGCACCAGTCCACGCAACACAGTGTCGCCGGCCGCAGCAGCTTCGGCGCCATTGGGATCGAAGCCCACTGCCAGGTCGGCGATCAGGCCGATGTTCATGCCGCGCGCGCGCGCTTCGCGCTGTGCGTCGGCCCAACTGCGCGCGGCCAGCCACTGCGTGAACACATGCAGCTGCGGATCGTTGTCGCCGAAATCGCGTGCGGCGAAGCGTGCAAACCCGTCCAGCTCCGCGCCACCTGCCGCGCGGAACGCCAACAGATCCGGATGATCGGGCGACACCCGCGCGTAGAGCTCGCGCAGCAAGCGCCACTTGGCCTGCGCCGAGGCCGGCCAGTCGATCAAGGCATGACTGTGCAACGCGGTGTAGCGCTCGCGCAGGCCGGGCACGGCATCGCGTGCTTCCAGCGCGGTCTCGCCGAGCACGCGCACCGGTGCGGCATGCAGTGGGTCGAAGAAGCGCCGGTCGCTGGGCGAATACGGGCTGTAGCCCCCGGTGACCGGGCGTGAAGCGTGCACCGGGCTCAGTGCCAGCGCATCGGCACCGGCCACTGCCGCGTGCCGCAGCCATTCGACAGTGCCGGCAGCATCGCCGATGCCACCATCGTCGGGGCTGCAGGCCGAATACACCTGCAGCGCCATGCCCCAGGCCCGAGGTGCGGCCTGGCCGCAGGCATCGGCCACGCTGAAACACCGCTGCGGGGCGACCGCCACCTGCTGCGTGATTCCGCCGATCTCCAGGGTCCAGTACCCATACCGCTGCGGCGCGACTAGCTGCCCCTGCACGTTGGCGTGCGCGGCCTCGCTGGCGCCGCTGCCATCGATCCAGCGGCCACTGGCGTTGGCGGCAACACGCAGCGCCAGCGGCGCGCCCACCTGCACCGTGACCAGGGCGGCCGGTTCGGCAGCCTGTGCCTGGCAGCGGCGCAGGCTGTCTTCGCGCTGCGCAGCGGTGGCGGCCGGCAACTCGAGCGCGGTGAGTACTGCCTGCAGCGACGGCTCGGACACCTGCCGCGGTTGATCGCTGGCATCCACCCAATCGACCATCACCCCGGCCGCGGTGGCCAGGGTGTGCAGAGGGTGCGCGCTCATACCTGCGCCTCGTGCCAGGCGATGAAACCATCCACCGGCAGCAGCTGCGCGGCGGCATCCATGTTTTCGGCATGGGCCACCTGCCCGCGTCGCGGTGGCAGCGGCACGGCGGCGGCGCCGACATTGAAGGCGATATGCCACAACCCGCCCGGCAACTGCCAGGTGGCGGTGAGCGCGCCATCGGCCAGCACGCTGGCACGCAGCGCACGCGCCTGCGCCAGGCCCGGCACCACCCACTGGCGCCGCACCGCCAGCAGCGCGGTGAACCAGACCGCCCACTGCGCGCCCTCGCCCTGCGCAGCGTCGGCGATCGGCGAACGCGACGCGGCGAAGGTGTCGTGGCTGTTCGGATCGGGGATGGTGGCGCGCTGGGCCTGGTCGGCGAACGCGGCAAAGTGCGCGAACTCGCGGCGACGACCTTCGCGCACCGCCTCGTCCAGGGGCGGGCCGAAGTCGGTGAAGAACAGGAACGGCTGGGTGGCGCCCCACGGTTCGCCCATGAAGAACAGCGGGATCATCGGCGTCAGGGCGGTCAGCGCCAGCGCCGCGCGCAAGCGCTGCGGCGAGACCAGCACGCTCAACCGTTCGCCGCGTGCGCGGTTGCCGATCTGGTCGTGGTTCTGCGCGAACACCACGAACTTGTACGGCGGCAATGCCCCGCTTGGTTCGCCACGCACATGCCCACGCGGATCCGGCTCGCCCTGGTAGGCGAAGCCTTCGCCGAGCACGCGCGCCAGGTGGTCGGTCGGCTTGTCGGCGAACGCGGCGTAATAGCCTTCCGCTTCACCGGTCAGCAGCACATGCAAGGCGTTGTGGAAGTCGTCGTCCCACTGCGCGGTGTAGCCGCGTTGCAGCTGCGAGACCTGGTTGGCCTCGTTTTCCAGCACCAGGTGCACGTGGCGGCCGGGGGGCAGGCTGGTCTCGATGGCCTCGCGCAAGGTGTCCAGGAAGGCGTTCGGGGTGATCGCGTGCACCGCGTCCAGGCGCAGCCCGTCGAAACGGTATTCGTGCAGCCACATCAGCGCGTTGTCGAGGAAGTAGCGCTGCACCTGCGGCTTGCGGAAGTCGATCGCAGCGCCCCACGGGGTGGGCTTGTCTGCGTTGAAGAATGGCGCGGCGTAGCTGTGCAGATAATTGCCGTCCGGGCCGAAGTGGTTGTAGACCACGTCCAGCAGCACCATCAGGCCATGCCCGTGCGCGGCGTCGATCAAGGCCTTCAGTTCGTCCGGCGTGCCATAGGCCTGCGCCGGCGCATACGGCAGCACGCCGTCGTAGCCCCAGTTGTGCGCACCGGGGAAGGCACTCAGCGGCATCAGTTCGATCGCGCTGATGCCCATCGCCGCCAGCTGCGGCAGCTGCGCCTGCACACCGGCATAGCCACCGCAGGCACCCACGTGCAGTTCGTAGATCACTGCCTCGTCCCAGGGCCGGCCCTGCCACTGCGGGTGGCTCCAGCGATAGCCATGGGTGGGCTGCACGGCACTGGCGCCATGCACGCCATCCGGCTGCCAGCGCGAAGCCGGGTCCGGTACCGGCTCGCCACCGTCGATGCTGTAGCGATAGCGCGCGCCGGCGGCACAGGCCAGCACCGCACTGAAGAAGCCGTCCGCCCCCACCTGCAGCGCAGCGCGCGTGCCATCGGCGAACACCACGTCCACGCCGCTGGCGTCCGGCGCCCAGAGCGCGAAGCGCACCTGTCCTTCACCCGCTGGCCATGCGCCCCAGGCCGGGGTGGTCGCGTCGCGCTCGTTCATTGTTATTTCTCCGCTTGCAGGTAGATCGTGGCCAGCGGCGGCAAGATCAGGCGCAGCCGTTGCGCATGCCCATGCATGCCCATCGGCTCGGTCGCCAGACGACCGCTGTTGCCTAGGTTGCTGCCACCGTAATGGGCGCTATCGGTATTGAGGATTTCGCGCCAGATGCCGGCACGCGGCACGCCCACGCCGTAGTCGTGCAGCGGTTGCGGGGTGAGGTTGCTCACCGCCAGCAGCGGCACGCCGCCGCCGTCGGGATCGTGGCGAATGAAGGCCAGCACGCTGTTGCGGGCGTCGTCGGCCACGCTCCAGTCGAACCCCTCGGCACGGTGGGTGCCGCGGTACAACGCCGGCACGCGGCGCAGCGCGGCATTGAGATCGCCCACCAGCCGCTGCACGCCGCGGTGCGGCGCGCCGTCGAGCAGATGCCAGTCCAGCGACTGGTCGTGATTCCAGTCGGCCCACTGGCCGAACTCGGCGCCCATGAACAGCAGTTTGTCGCCCGGATGCGCCCACATCAGCGCCAGGTAGGCGCGCAGGTTGGCAAAGCGGCGCCAGTCGTCGCCCGGCATCTGCCCAAGCAGTCCCCCGGTGCCATGCACGACTTCGTCGTGCGACAGCGGCAGCACGAAGCGTTCGGAGAACGCATACACCAGGCCGAAGGTGAGCTGGCTGTGATGCTGCGCGCGCTCGACCGGATCGCGCTGCATGTAGCGCAGCGTGTCGTGCATCCAGCCCATGTTCCACTTGTGGGTGAAGCCCAGCCCGCCATCGGCCAGCGGTGCGGTCACGCCGGGCCAGGCGGTGGATTCTTCGGCAATGGTCAGCACGCCAGGAAACTGCACGGCGATTTCGCGATTGAGCTGGCGCAGGAAGGCCACCGCTTCCAGGTTCTCGCGGCCGCCATGCGCATTGGGCACCCACTCGCCCTCGGCGCGGCCATAATCGCGATACAGCATCGAGGCCACCGCATCCACGCGCAGGCCATCGAGGTGGTAATGGTCGATCCACTCCAGCGCGCTGCCCAACAGGAATGCGGTCACTTCCGGGCGGCCGTAGTTGTAGATCAGCGTATTCCAGTCGCGGTGCATGCCTTCGCGCGGGTCGGCATGCTCATACAGCGCCGCGCCATCGAACTGCGCCAGGCCATGTGCGTCCTCTGGAAAGTGCGCGCTGACCCAGTCCAGGATCACGCCGATGCCGGCGCGATGGCAGGCATCGACGAACGCGGCGAAGCCATCCGGGCTGCCATGCCGCGCGGTGGGCGCATACAGGCCCAGCGGCTGGTAGCCCCACGAGCCGCCAAACGGGTGCTCGGTGATCGGCAGCAGCTCGATATGGGTGAAGCCGAGCTGCTGCACATACGGAATCAGCTGCCCGGCCAGGCTGGGCCAGTCCAGCGGCTGGTCATGCCCGTCGCGACGCCACGAGGCGGCATGCACCTCATAGATGGACATCGGCGCCGGCAAGGTCTGCGCACTGCGCCGGCCCATCCACGCGGCGTCGGTCCAGGCAAATGCCGCGTCCCCAGGCACCACCGAGGCGGTGGCCGGCGGCAGCTCGCTCTGGCGCGCCACCGGGTCGGCCTTGAGCAAGACGTGGCCATCGGCGGCGGTGACGGCGTACTTGTAGCGGGCGCCGGCTTCCACCCGCGGCAGGAACAGCTCCCAGAAACCGCCGGTGCGTTGGCGCATCGGGTGCCGCCGCGCCTCCCAGCCATTGAAGTCGCCGACCACGGCCACGCGCTGCGCATGCGGTGCCCATACCGCAAAGCGCACACCCGGCACCTCGCCGCAGTGCGTGTGCCGGGCGCCCAGCGCGCGGCGCAGCGCCTGCCCGTCACCGGCGGCGATCTGCAGCAGCAGCGATTCGTCCAGGATCGGGCCGAATGCGTAGGGGTCTTCGATCTCCTGCACCACGTCCGGCCACACGATGCGCAGCCGGTACGGGCCATCGCCGGCCAGCTCACCTTCGAACAGGCCGTCGGTCTCGGTGGCCTGCATGCGTGCCAGCAGCTTGCCGCGCGAATCGATCAAGCCCATCGCCTCGGCGCCTGGCGCCAGTACGCGCACGCGGCGACGCCCGTCGGCCTGCGGATGCGGGCCCAGCACCGTGAATGCATTGGCGGGCAGGCCCTGGGCCAGTGCCTGCAGGATCTGCGCGACATCGGACATGCCTTCCATGGTCACCGCGTCAGTCTCCGTCTCCTGGCCCTGCCCGCCCAACCGTTCGCTCATGACACCGTCGCAAGCACGGGCGCAGTGGCGGCGGTGTGTTCATAAAGGGAGAGGTACTTCTTGCCGGCCACATCCCAGCCGCTGGGGCGCAGCATCGCCGCCCGGCGCATCGCCGACAGCAGGCTGGGCAGGCGGAAGGTGCGGAAGGCACGTTCCAGGCAGCGGCGCAGCGCTTCGGTGCTGGCGTGCTGGAACAGGAAGCCGGTGACGCCATCGTCCACGGTGTCGATCAGCCCGCCGGTGGCGTGGGCGATCGGCAGGCAGCCAAAGCGCTGGGCATACATCTGGCTCAACCCGCAGGGCTCGAACCGCGACGGCATCAGCAGGAAGTCGGCACCGGCGAACATGCGCCGTGCCAGGCCTTCCTCGAAGCCGATGAAGGCGCCGACCTGGCCGGGATAGCGCCGGGTCAGCTCGGCCACCTGCTGCTCGATCTCCGGCTCGCCGCCGCCGATCACCGCAATCTGGCCACCGGCCGCCACGATCTGCGGAGCGACCTCGCAGATCAGGTCCAGGCCCTTCTGGTGCACCAGCCGCGAGACCACTGCAAACAGCGGGCCGGTGCTCTCGCGCAGGCCGAACGCCTTGCGCACCTGCCCGGCGTTGGCCTGACGGCCCTGCCAGTGGTTCACGCTGAAATGCGAATCCAGATGCGCGTCGGTGCGCGGGTCCCAGCTGGCATCGATGCCATTGACGATACCGGTCAAGGCGCCCTTGGCAGCGCGACCGGCCAGCAGCCGGTCCAGCCCGCAGCCCTGCGCCGGGCCGGTGATCTGCTTGGCATAGCTGACGCTGACGGTATTGACGTGGTCGGCATTGACGATGCCCCCGCGCAGGAACGACATCTGCCCGTAGAACTCCAGCTCGGCCACGCGCTCGGCGGGAATGCCCAGCGCGGCAGCCATCGAATACGGCACCAGACCCTGGTAGGCCAGGTTATGGATGGTGAGCAGGCACGGGGTGGTGCCACCGGACCAGCGCACATAACCGGCCCCCAGCGCGCACGGCCAATCGTTCAGATGCAGCAGGCGCGGCTTCCAGCCCAACCCGGCGTGGCCGGCGGCAATCTGCGCGGCGGCATGCGACAGGGTGGCGAAGCGGATCGCATTGTCTTCGAACTCCGAACCGCTGGTGCTCACATACGGCGAGCCATCGCGTTCGAACAGTTCCTTGGACAACAGGATGTAGATCGGCAAGCCATCCGCTTGCACGATACGGCCGATGTCGCAGGCCGGCAGCGCTGCATGCGCCAGCACACGGCCCACGATCTCCACCTTGCCGGCGCGCTCGAGCACCGCGCGATACCCGGGGATCAACACACGCACGTCGTAGCGGTGACGCAGCGCGCGCGGCAGCGCGGCCGCCACATCGCCCAGACCACCGGCCTTAATGAAGTCGGCCATCTCCGACACCACGAACAACGCGCCGCGCGTGTCGGCCAGCGACACCGGCAGACGCTCGTGATGCCGGATGAAACGCCCGCGCGCATCGCGCGGCCGCCCACTTTTCTTCAGCGTGGGGATCAACGCGCTACGCTCAAGGCGTGCGCTGGTAGCGTGGAGCGGCATCATGGCAACCATCTAAACGTCCGTCGTAAAGTGGGTGGAGACGGAAAACGGCGAAGCGACAACCATCGTCTGCCGATCGGGCCAGACGACATGCAACGAATGAGGAGCGGGGGCAACGCGCGTACTCCACGTCGTCCTTGTCGATGAATCTACACCCCGACCAAATAAAATATGCGTGAACACGTGCTGACTTTTCCGCGACAGCCACATTCCATCGCGCACAGTTGCGCATGCCGACCGGCATAAGCGGCACGTTGCAGTGCAATGACATCCCCGCATTGGTGCACGGGCATTGCGATGCACCGAATGCGGGAGAGCTCAGCCGCGCTCCTCGTCATCTGCGTAACTTGTTCATACCTGCGGTCTCGCCCTTCTTCGCATCGCCGCTTCGCAATGGAGGCATGCTGTGCCGGCGCGCTCCGGTCGAGCCTGCTCAAGCGGCCTGCGTCTGCGCCGATAACGAGCGTTAGCACGTCGACCTTTTCGAGATCTGGCATGGCAGACCAGCCTGAACGTCCAAGCCGCCCGCGTGGCGGGCTGCGCCGCCTGCTGCCCTGGGGTGGCGCGGACGGCGCACGCCCGGCCGCTGCCCTGCCAACGCTGCGCAGTTCCGCGCACGGCGCACAGGCCATGGCGGCCCACCAGCTGGTGCCGGCCAAGGCCAAGTCCGGCGCGCACGACCCGGCCATTGCCACGGCCATGCTGATCCGCCTGTTCTCGCACGCCGCGCATCCGGAGGCGCTGCTGCTGGCGTTCGCCGAAGGCATTGCCAGCCTGCATGGCGAACTCGGCGACATGGGCGTACGCCTGAGTACGGCTCATGCCGCCGGCGACTGGCTGGGGTATGGCCGCACGCTGCGCCAGCTGATCGACAAGTACATCCGCACCATCGATATCGGCGATTCGCTGGCAGAAGGCCGCACCGAAGCCGAACAACTGCGCGACCTGCTGCGCCATGCGCTGGGCAATGCCCTGGCCACCTTGCTGCAACGCAGCCCCGAGCTGGCCGAAGAAGCCCAGACCCTGGCATCGGCACTGCGCCACTGGCGCCCGGGGCATGAGCTGATCACGCTGGAGCAGCGCCTGCGCGAACTGAGTCATCAGATCGGCCTGCGTGCCGAAGATGCCAGCGAGCAGCAGAACCTGCTACTCGGCTTGTTCGACCTATTGTTGGAGAACGTCGGCGAACTCCTGGACGATCGTAGCTGGTTGCAGGGCCAGATCTCGGTGGTGCGGCAGTTGCTGGCCGGCCCGCTGGACGGAGACGCGATCGAGCAGGCCCGCGGGACCCTGCGCGAGGTGATCTACAAGCAGGGCCTGCTCAAGCAGGGCATCGCCGATTCCAAGACCGCCATGCGCGAGATGATGGTGTCCTTCGTCGACCGGCTCGACGGCATGGCGACCAGCACGGGCGAGTACCACGACCGCGTTGCCGGCTATTCGCAGGCGATCGGCGACGCTCGCAGCATTCCCGACCTCAATCGGCTGTTGCAGGACGTGCTGCAGGACACCGCCGGGGTGCAGGCGCAGGCATTGGCCGCGCGCGACGAGCTGCTGTCGGCCCGCCGCCAGGTCGAAGACGCCGAGCAGCGCATCGCCTCGCTGGAGCAGGAGCTCAATACGGTGGCCGGGCTGGTCCGCGAAGACCAGCTGACCGGCGCGCTCAACCGGCGCGGCTTCGAAGAACTGTTCCAGCGCGAATCGGTGCGCACCCAGCGCAGCGGGCAACCGTTGTGCGTGGCGATGCTGGATCTGGACGACTTCCGCCGCCTCAACGAGACCCACGGCCATGCCGGTGGCGACGCCGCGCTGCGCCACACCGTGGACGTGGCCAAGGCGGTGCTGCGCACCACCGACGCCATCGCCCGCTTCGGCGGCGAGGAATTCGTGCTGTTGCTGCCGGACTCGACCATTTTCGAGGCCAGCGCTGCGGTCATCCGCGTGCAGCGCGCCCTGGCGCAGCGCTCGCTGCTGCACGAGGACGTACGGATCTTCATCAGCTTCAGCGCCGGCGTAGCGCTGCGGCATACCGACGAGACCCAGGACGAACTGGTCCGCCGCGCCGACCGCGCCATGTACGACGCCAAGGCGGCCGGCAAGAATCGCGTGATCAGCGCCGACTAGCCGCGAACGCGGCCTGCCGCATCGACCGGCCAGACCGGGTATCGGCGCACGACGCAGAGGCGCCGCAGGTCCTTCGGTTGCCGCCGGGCCCCACCACGGCCAACCGCTTCCGTGCGGCGGCCAGGGGGCTCCCAAGGCCCGCCGCGGTACGGCGTCAGTGCGCTGCCGGCTTCCCGCGCAGCTTCTGGAACAGCATCACCGCGCCCAGCACCACCGTACCGGTCACCACGCCCACCAGCATATTGCCCAGCGCCTCGACCAGCCAGCCCAGTCCGCCGGCCGCCTTGGTCAGATCCACCACTACGTGGTGCAGCAGGGGGATGTTGTGCACCAGGATGCCGCCGCCGACCAGGAACATCGCCAGCGTGCCGGCTACCGACAGGAACTTCATCAACCACGGCGCGGCTATCAGGATGCCGCGGCCCAGCGCGGCCAGCAACGTGCCCTTCTTGGTCAGGTACAGACCCACGTCGTCCAGCTTCACGATCGCCGCCACCAGGCCGTACACGCCAATGGTCATCGCCAGCGCGATCGCCACCAGCACGGCCACCTGCTGCCCGAACGACACGCTCGCCACCACGCCCAACGACAGCACGATGATCTCCGCCGACAGGATGAAGTCGGTGCGGATCGCGCCCTTGACCTTGTCCTTCTCCAGCGCCACCACGTCCACGCTCTCGTCGGCCAGCGCGCGGGTGCGTTCGGCGTGCCGCTGCGCGTCTTCGTCTTCGCTGTGCAGGAATTTGTGCGCCAGCTTCTCCACGCCTTCGAAGCACAGGTAAGCGCCGCCGATCATCATCAACGGCATCACCAGCGGAATGTTGTAGCCGCGTCCGCGCAGCCAGGCCTCCAGCGCGCTGATCGCCAGGGCTGCCGGCACCAGGATCACCTTGTTGACCAGCGAGCCCTTGGCCACCGCCCAGACCACCGGCAACTCGCGGTCGGCGGTGACCCCGGTCACCTGCTGCGCGTTGAGCGCCAGATCGTCGCCGAGCACGCCGGCGGTCTTCTTGGCCGCGACCTTGGTCAGGATGGAAACGTCGTCCAGCAACGTGGCGATGTCGTCGAGCAGGGTGAACAGGCTGGCACCGGCCATGCGCAAGGTCCTTCGTGGGTGGCCGGGGATTCTGGCCGATCCGGCGCCCGCGCAGGGTGATGGCAGGCCATTGCAGGTGGATTGGGCGCCGATGCGCGAGCGATGGAAGGCACTGCCTCGCCGCCGTGTCCAGCGCGTGCTGCCGCGCTCGCAAGCACCCGCGCGATGCGTCCGGATTCACCACCTGACGACCCGGCGCTGGCCACACTCGCCGCTATGCACGACGCCCGGAGATGGCCTTGAGTCCCAACGATCCACACCGCGCCACGGCCCCGGCCGCGCACCCGGCCGACCACGCCGTGGTGGGTGGCATGAGCCGGCGCACGCAGATCCTGCGCCTGCTGTTGCGGTATCGCGGGTCGGGCGTATTTGCCGGCATGAACCTGGATCCGGCGGCCATCAACGAATACGAAGTGCCTGCCGAAGGCACGCCGGACCAATTCGTCTCCGACCTGGAGGCGCTGGGCCCCACCTTCGTCAAGCTGGGCCAGATGCTGTCCACCCGGCCGGACATCGTGCCGCCGGAGTTCGCTACCGCGCTGGAGCGCATGCAGGAGAACACCAGCTCGGTGCCGGTGGAGCGCATCCGCCAGATCATCGAGGACGAGCTAGGTGTTTCGGTCAACAAGGCGTTTTCGCATTTCGATCCGGTGCCGCTGGGCTGCGCATCGCTGGCGCAAGTGCACCGTGCCGCCCTGCGCGATGGCACGCCAGTGGCGATCAAGGTGCAAAAGCCTGAGGTGGCTGCGCAGGTGCGTTCGGACCTGGATGTGCTCAAGAGCTTCGCCACCGCCGCCGACCGCCTGACCGGCATCGGCCGCCGGGTGCGCTTTGCCGATTGGCTGGGCGAATTCGGCAAGACCCTGCGCGCCGAACTCAACTACCAGGACGAGGCCGAAACCCTGGTGCGCTTCGGCAAGCATCTCAAGCCGTTTCCGCTGCTATGGGTGCCGCAACCGATCTGGGATCTGAGCAGCCGTCGCGTGCTGACCATGCAGCTGGCCGAAGGCGTGCGCGTGGACAAGATCTCCGGCCTGCGCCGCACCGAGCAGCCGATGGACGATCTGGCCGCCGAACTGGTCAAGGGCTACCTGGACCAGATGTTCGTGCACGGCGAAATCCATGCCGACCCGCACCCTGGCAACCTGCGGGTGCTGGCGGATGGGCATCTGGCCATCTTCGATCTGGGCATGGTGGCGCACGTGCCGCCGCGCCTGCGCGAACGCCTGCTCAAGCTGCTGTTTGCCGCGGTCGACGGCCGTGGCGAAGAGGTGGCCGAAGAGACCATTGCGCTCAGCACGCGGCTGGAGGATTACGACGAGGACCGCTACCAGCGCGAAACCGGGCAGATGATTGCGCGCTACGCCGCGCACGACGCCACCTCCGAAGGCCGCGTGGTGTTGGATCTGGTGCGTATCGCCACCTCCACCGGGCTGCGCACGCCACCGGAGCTGAGCCTGCTCGGCAAGACACTACTGAACCTGGAGGGCGTGTGCCGCGCCCTGTCGCCGACCCTGGACACCCGCCGCATCGTCGAACGCCATCTGCAGCACGTGATGCGCGCACGCCTGAAGAAATCCATGTCCGCCGCCAACCTGGCCAGCGAGGCGATGGAACTGCAGCACCTGGTGCGCGAAGGGCCGCGGCGCATGTCCGAGATCCTGTCGTTGGCGGCGGAAAACCGCCTGCAGATGCGCGTCACCGGGCTGGAAGAATCGCATCTGATGGAAAGCCTGCAGAAGATCGCCAACCGCGTCGCGGCCGGCATTGTCACTGCGGCGCTGATCATGGCCTCGGCGCAGATGATGCGCATCGACACCGGCTTCAAACTGTGGGGCTACCCCGCCATCGCAATGGTGCTGTTCCTGCTGGGCGTGGTGCTGGGCCTGGGCATCGTGGTCAGCGCGCTGCTGTTCGACCGCCGCGTACGTGCGCGCGAGGAACGCGGCCACCGCTAGCACTGCGCTCGATCACGGCGCAAGAATCCTGCTGCATGGCGTCGTTACTCATGCTGCAGAGCCTGCGTCACCTGCAAGGGTGTAGTGCACTGCCGTCGTTAAACACGCGATGCCTGGGTGTACCAAACGTCTCGGTCGCCACCTGCAGCAAGCACCTCTACCCCCGGAAGAGGGGTTGGGGCGAGGGTACGGAGCAACGCAACGCACTAAGAATTTCGCCAAAGCACCAAGCGTCCTCGCACCATCGCCGGCCATACGATGGCAGTCGGCTGCACGCACGCTCTTACGAGGCTGCTGACCACTCCAATTGCCTGCACCATCGCGCTTACACGCTGTGTGCGTGCTTCCAGACCGCCAAGCAACGATGAAATACACACAGCAAACGCACGTCCTATGTACGCGCATCAACCAGCGCCGCTGGCGGCCCATCTCGGCCTCAACAAACATTTCAGTCAGCTTCGGCGCGGCATAGTCGGTCGTTCCGGTGTCACATTGCGGTGACGCACAGGACATGGCGAGCCAGGCGTCCGGTACGCGCTCGCACCATTCCCCCATGGACGCTGCGCATGCATTGGATGTTGTTGGTTTCGTTGCTGCTGTTGTTGTGGCTGTTGGTCGCCTCCCCGCGCCTGGCATGGCTCAAGGCCGGCCTGTTGTCGCTGTTTCTGCTGCTGCTCAGCGCCTGGGGCCTGATCGACCGCCTCAGTGGCGACGGCATCAACGCAGCCACGCTTTATCACCTGCGCGCCGACATGGATGGCGCCGGGATCAGTGACTTTTCAGGCTATATCGCCGTGTTTATCGGCATGCTGCTGCTCTCGCTCAGTCCGCTGCTGCTGGTGAAGGTGCGCCGCTTCCAGCGGCCGCACGGTGGCGCGGTGTTCGCGGGCTTTATGGCGATGTTGGTCGTCAGCCTGGCGGTCAGCCCGCTATATCGCGACGGCAAGCGGCTGTACTACCAGCTGCGCCCGGTCGACTATGCCACCGTCGTGCCCGAATACCAGGTGCCGCAGCAACCGCTGCACAAGCGCCGGAACATCGTGTGGATCTACGCCGAGAGCCTGGAACGCACCTACTTCGACGAGGCGGTGTTTCCGGGATTGATGCCCAACCTGCGCGCGCTTGCCACCGAGGCCGTGGACGTGCGCAACCTCGCCTCCACCGAAGGCAGTGGCTGGACCATCGCCGGCATGGTGGCGTCGATGTGCGGCGTACCGCTCACCACCGCGCCGGGCGATGAAAACAGCATGGACCGCATGGGCCTGTTCCTGCCCGAAGCGCGTTGCCTGGGCGACTATCTCAAGGATCAGGGCTACCGCAATCACTATGTCGGCGGTGCCGACGCCAGCTTCGCCGGCAAGGGCGGTTTTCTGTCCAGCCACGGTTTCGACGTGGTGAATGACGTGCACTATTTCCACGACAAGGGCATAGCCCCCCAGCATTTCTCTGCCTGGGGCGTGCACGACGACGTGCTGCTGGACGATGCCTGGGACAGTTTCCAGACGCTGTCACGTGCCGGCCAGCCGTTCATGCTGACCACGCTCACCATGGATACCCATCACCCGGCAGGCCATCTGCCGCTGGCCTGCAAAGGCCAGGCATATGATAGCCCGCTGGGCGATATCGGCCTGTTGCACGCAATCAAGTGCAGCGACCGGCTGATCGGCGAACTGGTCACGCGCATCCGCAACAGCCGCTACGGCAGCAACACGGTGATCGTGATCGCCTCCGATCACCTGGCCATGCCGAACGACCTCAGCGAGGCGCTCGCCAGGCAGAAGCGCGAAAATCTGCTGCTGTTCCTCGGCAACGGCATCGCGCCACAACAGGTGGTCACCCACGCAGGCAGCACGCTCGATTCCGGCGCCACGTTGCTGCAGCTGCTGGAACCGGGCATGCGCACCTTGGGATTTGGCCGCTCGCTGCTCGCCAACGACGCGCCGCCCAGCGCCAGCGTGGCGGCCAGCCGTGACAGCGGCAAGGAGTACCCCCGCTATCTGGCCTACGCACGCACGTTGTGGACCGGGCAGAGCACGCGCCTGCTGCGCGTCAACGGCAATGGCGATGTGGTGGTGGGCGTGCAACAGGTCCGCCCGCCGGTACTGCTGGAATACGACGAAGACACCAACCTGAAGACGGTGTACCTGGAAAACACTTCACGCCAGTTCGACCGCACCCACAGCAAGGGCACGCTGGCGTATGTGGACCGCTGTACCGCGTTCGAGGATGGGTCGGCCGACGGCGACTGGTGCGCGCTAGTGGTGGACCGCGACCAACACATGAAGCTGTATCGCGACCCGGACCTCACCCGCGGCGTGGCGGTGGATGCACCGCTGGATGTCACTCCGCAGGGGCCGCGCCCGCGCGTGCGCCAGCCGATCATGCTGACCCAGACTGCGCGCAAGACCGAGGCCGGCCGCTACATGCTCGAGGTCTACGCCAAGCGCCGGCCTACCCGCGCGTTCTGGGTCGAAGCCGTATCGTCCGAACGCAAGGTGGTGCTGGCGCAGCAATGGGTGGTACCCGATGCCGCCGGGCGCATCCGTATGCCGGTGGGCCTGGAGCATGCCGTGGACGATCTGGAAATCCGCGCCTGGCTGGACTACACCGAAGACGTCAGTGTCGACGACCTGGCGCTGGTCAAGGACGTGGCAGTGGCGGACCGCTCCTAGAGCGACGAACAGACGACTGCGCAACGGCCAGGCGGGCGCAGCCGCTAGAGATCCGCAAGGTCCCCTTGTCCGCTCCCGCTCCTGCGCATCGCCCCCCACCTGAAGACGGCTCACGACGTTCCAGTGGCCACCCTCTGCTACTTGCAGGCGCTGTGTGAAGCGCCAGGTGCCGCGCACCTCACGCAGTGCCTCCAGCGCATCGTTCTTGCAAGGGCTGTTTGCCGCGCGCGCTCTGCGCGCGCGCACGCACAAGCCCACTCACCCCTGTGCGGGTGTCTCCTCACCGCCATCGCGCGCCACGGCAGCGCCTGCACGGCTGAAGCGGATTTCCTGCGGTGATTGCAGTGCAATGCCGGCACCGTCCATGCGTTGCAACAGCGCGAAGAACAGTTCGCTGCGCACACCGTATGAGTCGCGCGGGCTGCTCACGTAGGCGAACGAGTTGAAGTTGATGTGGCCGCCGGCCAGCGAATCGATGAACACCGAGGGCGCCGGCTCGGCCAGCACCTTGGCATGTTCGGCAAACAAGGTCAGCAGCATATCGCGCACCTTGGCCGCATCGGCTTCCAGCGGCACCGAGAACTGCAGTTGCACGCGGCCCATTGGGTTGGAGAGCGTCATGTTGCGCACGCTTTTGGTGATCAGCTCCGAGTTGGGCACGATCAGGGTGGAACGATCGCCCACCTGGATCTCGGTCGCGCGCACGCTGATCCTGCGCACATCGCCTTCCTGATCGCCGATCCGCACCCAATCGCCGATCTTGACCGGCCGCTCGGCGAGCAGGATCAGGCCGGAGACGAAATTCTGCGTGATCGCCTGCAGGCCAAACCCAATACCCACCGACAGTGCGCTCAACACCAGCGCCAGCCGCTTCAGGTCCAGGCCCAGCGCAGTCAGCCCCCACACCACGACCACCAGCCAGCCAAGATAGCGCGCCACCGTGCTGATCGAATTGCGCGCCCCCGCGTCCAGCTCGGTCTTGGGCAGATAGGTGTTGAGCAGCCACTGCTGCACCACGTGCACCAGCCCCATGCCAAGCAGGAACACGCAGAGCGCCCGCACCGCATCGCCGGGCGTGATCACCAGTTCCTTGCTGATCGAGATGCCATGGGTGATGTTCTCCACCCAACCGGTGATCAGGCTGATATTGCCGCCGTAGGGCGTCAGCAGTACGGCGATGGCCAGCAGCACCAGCAGCACGCGCGCCGCTGCCGACATCAGCAGGCCCAGCTGCACCAGGCGGCCGCTGCCGATGCTGAGCGCGTGCGAAAGCGCCCTGCTGAAACGACCCTCGGGCTTGAAGACCCAGGTCGACAGATCGTCGGCGAACACTACCAGCAGCCCAAGCAGACTGCAGATCAGGGTGATCCAGATGATCTGGCGCGCAATGAACAACGACAGGTTGAGATATCCAAACAGGGCCGCCAGCAGCGACACGATCACCGCCACATGCCCCAGCAGGCGGATCAGCACGATGACCCCACCGCCACGCGACACCACCGGCGGCGGCTCGCTGCTGTCGGCGCCGGCCGCTCCGGCACTGGCAGCGCGCGCGCGCAACGACAGGCTCAGCCCGGCAAGGGCCGAGAGGATCAGCCCGGCATACAACAGGGCCGTCACCGCATCGGTGGCGGTGGCCGCTGCGCTGCTGGTGCGCGCCACCTCGTTGACCTTGCTCGCCATGCCACTGCACCAGCTCACCGCGGCGGTGGCCAGGCAATGCACGCGCAAGCGATCGACTGTGGCGTCATCCAGCGGGAACAACCGCCAGCTGGGTTGATGCTTCATCAACAGGCTGGCGCTGAGCGAACCGACAAAGGCGGCGATGAAGCTGATGATGACCAGCGCATCCAGCAACTCATCCAGATCGGCCGGCACCTCGGCGATCGCACGCATGCTTTCGGCCAGCACCCAGGCCGCCGTGCCCAAACTGAGGATGCCGACCAGCAGAAACCACAAGGCCAGTCCGGAGCGTCGCAGCCGCCCGCCCGGCGCACGCGATGCCGCATAACGTCGGCCGAGATGGCGCAGGAAGATGCGCAGCGGAAATGCCAGCAGCAGCGCGCTCACCGCGCCGGTCACCAGCCCGCCGACGCCATTTGCGGCAATGCCGGCACGCAGGACCTGGGCCGCCTCGTCGTTCAGGGCTTGCAGCCGCGCACGGTCGTCCGGCCACTGCTGGGCGATCCGGGTCCACAACGCCGGCGATAACGGCGAAGCAACGCGCGTGGACAGCTGCACATTGAACAGCTGCGCGCGCTTGTGTTCCAGGCGTTCGGCCAGCTCACCCGCTTCGGAGGCGAGCAGATTGGCGCGCTTGAGTTGCGCGTCCAGCTTGTTCTTTTCATCCGCCAGCGCCTTGCGCTGCTTTTTCAAATCCACCGGGTCGGTCTTTTGCTCCACTCCCAAGCCGTCCAGGCGCACGCTCAGTTGCTTGAGCGGCGCAGCCAGCTGACGTGCCAGATCCTGGGTTTGCCGTTGCGTCGCGATGACCTGGTCGGTCTGCTCACGCAGCAGGTCGGTATTGGCTTTGTCCAGCCCGGCCTCGCCCTGGTCCAGCACCTTCTGCGCGTCATCCAACTGGGTCTGCGCGGTCTCCATCAGCGTGACTTCGTCCTGGGCCAGCACACCACCGGCGCACACCAGCCAAAGGCCGCAGTACAGCACCACACGCAGCAACAGGCTCGAACGGGCAGACGGAGCGAAGCGGAATGCGGACACAGGCAGGCAGCTGGCAGGCGCGCGGGCGCGCGGTGCCGGCATCTTAATCTACCCTCCAGGCCCGGCCGAGGCCTGCGGCGGCGACGATTCATGCAGACGCAAGCGCAGCGGTCCGGGGGCGCGCTCCCCACGCCATACCGCCTGCTCGCCACTGTTTGACTGCGCAGGAACTTTCGAGGTAGTTCGGCCAACACGACGACTCACGGTCCAGGCCCATGTCTCGGCTCGGCCCCCTGTCCACTTGCTAGGAGTCGTTACAAGCATGCCGACGCACACCGTGCGTTCGCTGCGCATCAGCATCTGAGCAACGGCCGCCGCAGTAGCCATGCCCCTGAGGTTCGAGGCTGGAACGGGGAGCTACCGAGGCAATGACGGGCGCTACCGTGCCAGGCAAGCCATGCCCCATCCAGGGCATGGAGCGCGTGCGGCATCGGAACCCATTGCCAAACCTGCTGCGCATCTCGGGTGGGCGCGGCCGCTGCCCGGAATCCTCATGGCACCGGCGCGTACTTCGACCTGAGTGCGCTGCCCACACCACCTGACGCTGCTCGCTAGGTGGTGTGGGCCACTTTCACCTCCCGCTACGCAGCCGACCCGCGCATGAACATGCGACGCCTTGTCACCTTGCGGCAACACCGGGCTATCGCAGAATCGGGCTACCGCTGCGGCAGACGCAGTGGATGACCGCGAAGGAGACACGCTATGCAGATCCAGATCCAGACCGACAAGCACGTGCCGCATGACCCGTCTGTCGTGCAGCATGTCGAGAAAACCTGCACCACCCAGTTGGCGCACTTTGTCAACGACATCACCCGCATCGAGGTGCATCTGCGCGACGAGAACGGCCAACGTGGTGGCGCAGCGGATCGAACCTGCAGTATTGAAGCCCATGTCGCCGGCCTGCCGCCGATCGCAGCGACCAACAGCGCCGAAACCACCGCCTCGGCCGTCACCGGCGCCGCCCGCAAGCTGCGTACCGCCATCGAGCATGCACGCGGCAAGCAGCACGCACGCGCCACGGCGCCGGCACCCGATAGCCTCTAAGCACCGCTTGTTGTCTCCAAGCACCGCTTAGCTGAGGTGCAATTCGGATCGGGCGGGCCAGCCGGTGCCCCGCCCGATCATCGGCCGCAATCGAGCCTAGGCAGATTGACTCCGAGTGAGCACCTCGCGCCGAACAAGATGTGCACAAGCTTCGGCGCAACGTCCGAGAGTCGCGGCACATGCAACCGCTACACATTCAATGCCGGTGCTCAGGCCGGGGAAATGTCGCATGCTCAGTGGATACGTTCTGCTCTGACGCGGCGACGTCGTTCTTCCTGTGTTGGCGCGCGAAATAGCGGCGGAAAAGCCGATTTCATATTGGATAACTCGCTCGAACCGGAAATTGCGGCACGACGGTCACTGCACCTGCGACATTCCCAAGGCTGCGCAGGCGCATGCCGTCTGGATTGTCTGGGGAGCAATGTCGCGCACCTTCCGAGACGCCGACCCGGCCAGCGAACGATGGATACTGCATACGCTGAGCCAGGCGGGCTGAAACGGAGAGACGCGATTGAACGTTGGAGCTCTGCGACTGGTGGAAGGCTGCACCGACAGCGGCCCTTTGTTTAGGAGAAGGGAGGATGAGGATCGCCCGTTCTTGAATGACACTCCGGTCTCCTAAGGATGGTCTGATCAACGCAGCCGGAAAACGAAACACGCCACATCCGCCGCGCTGAGGGCGCTCAAACCCCCGGTTTTTTGCCGTTTTCGGCACG
>NZ_CM002139.1:758816-763463 GCF_000454545.1 Xanthomonas cassavae CFBP 4642 | reverse complement strand
AAAACCGGCTCTGGGCATGGTGTGGATTGCATCATGGCCGTGGCAAGTCGTGGCAGCATCTCGCGCAAGCGGAATCGACGATTAAAACGATAGGCCGCTTCTCCCAGGTAACGCCTTGCGTATTTGCCTTGCGCGATGGCGTGATACACGCCACTGATGGCGCGTTTGAGATTGCCCAGCACCACGTTGAGCCAACGTGCACCGGCCGTTTCGGTCGCGGCACGACCACCGCCAGTGTCCAGCGTGGTGTGCGCGTGGCCGGCGTCTTCTAGCCGGCGGAAGCAGGCCAGCCCATCGGTGTAGACCTCGCATTCGGGCGCCAAGCGACGGGCAATCCAGTCCTGCAGCGAGGTGTTGTCGAAGCTGCGCACCGGCTCGATCACCACAAAGCGCGGCGCGGTGAAGGTGGCATCGGTCTGCACCGCAATCAGGAACGCTTGTTTGTTCTCCGATCCGCGTCCGGCCTTGCCACCGTTACGCTCGCCGCCGAGATAGGCATCGTCGATCTGCACGAAACCCGCCAGTTTCCGCATGGATTCGCGCTCGGCCATAACCTGCATGATCTTGTGTTTCATCCGCCAGGCCGTCTTGTAGTTGACGCCCAGATGCCGCATCAACTCCAGCGCGGCCATGTTGGTTTTGGTCGAGGTCAGCAGGTGCAACGCCAGCATCCAGGTGCGCAGCGGCAGCTTGGTGCCTTCGAACATCGTGCCTGCAATCAGGCTGGTCTGATGCCGGCACGCGCTGCATTGGTAGTAGATCGCAGCACCCCGCTTGAAACGCGAGCGCACGCGTCCGGCACAAACAGGGCAACGAAAGCCTTGCGGCCAGCGCCACTTGTAAAGCGCGCGATAGCACTTGGCTTCGGTGCCGTAGGACGCGAAGAACTCAGGCATCGACAATCCCGCTTGGAACTGCACGGCATTGATACTCATCACGCCACCTCGTTGGCTTCAGGTGACAGCAGCATCCACCCAGCGCGGCGCAGATCCTGCGACAGGCGGCTGATGGTCAGGGCTAATCAGGNCGGCATTGATACTCATCACGCCACCTCGTTGGCTTCAGGTGACAGCAGCATCCACCCAGCGCGGCGCAGATCCTGCGACAGGCGGCTGATGGTCAGGGCTAATCAGGTAAATTGTTGATTCATAATTATTTACCCTGAAGAAATTTTTATCAATGCCCCCAGGAATGCCCCCCGGACGAATTGGATCTCTAAACATAGTGCTGTACAACTAGATACAGATAAACCGCAGCCAAACAAGCTCGATCAAGCAGTGATGATTTATGCATCGCCCATCTGCGATGTTCACCGAAGAGATAGACCTACACTCCCGGATGGCGTCAGTCCCACAGGAGTGACCATGTTGATGCCACGCCGACGAGTGAGACCAATTTGGCAGCCCTATTGCGCGGGACGATGTCGCCGCCTTACGCGCGATCAAGGAAGCAACCGACGGCGATCTGCGGATCTCCATTGCCGGCGCGCAGGAAAAACCGCTTTGCTCAATTTTGACGGCCATGGCATTACCCCCATGGCGCCACGCCGACCAGCCACATCCACAAGCTCCAGATGGGCTTGGTCGGCGACGTGAAGCTCGACCTAAGCTAGTCCATTGAGAACGAATGGCCGAGCTCGCGCATCCTGCGCGCCTATGCGTGCTGGTCGCCGAGTGCCAACCGCTGCGGTTCGAGGACATGAAGGTACGCCAGTGACGGGCTTCGATCGTGCATGGCTGTCTGGCCCGTGGCTGCGCGACTGCGGAGCAGCATTTCTGCAAACGCACAGCTACCCCACCGAAGCCGATGGCGGGCCGGGCATCAATCGCATCATGGGAATGCTGGCCACCTCGCTCCAGCCGGAATGGGATAGTCGGATTTTGTTCCTGGCCCAGTTGCTGATGTGGATGCCGCGCGCACCCGACGGAAACACCAAAAACTTCAGCCTGTTTATTCGCCCTGGTGATAGCTAAAAGCTCACGCCGCTATGAGATGTGATATAGGCCTGGCCGGCGATCGGCGAGGCCCCGAACCGGATCTGCGAACACAAGATCAAGCTGGCGATAGCCATTCGTCCCCAAAATGCGCATTGGAAGATGAAGGACATTCACCGCCGGCATTGGATCAAACTGGGCAAGCGCCACGGTATACTCGATAACACTGGCGAGTCAATGGACACCCTGATCGACCCGCTCGTCGAACACACGCCTGCCGTGATCGATTAGGTGCGTGAAGAAATTGCCCCCCCGGTTTTGCCAACTCATTTAACCGAGGCGATCTTCGGTGGTTTAGGTACCACAACTCGGCAGTTCGAGCGTGCGTGATGGCCGCTTGTGGCCAACCCCTGACATCGACTGGCTGCGGGGAAGAGAGGACAAACCAGTGATCGACGCGGGACTAAACAAACGACCGCGAGTTGGCTCAGACGTCCGCCCCTTGGAGACGTTTTAAAACGTAGCCCGAAAATATCGTCTTCTTGCAGTCAATGCCTGACAGGATGTCCTTCAGCGTCTCTAGATCCTCACTTGTCGAAACGATTACTTGCTGATCGGCTCGCTGTCGCCCCGCCGCGCTTTTGAGCAAACTGCCAAAGCTCACGGTTGACGATGACTGCTGGCGAGGCTCGTCGAACAGCAGCATTCCGGGGTGATGAGTAGGATGTCGGTGTCCCAGTTCCAACAATCCGAGCTGATAAGCCCATTTCAAGCGGATTGCGTCACTGGCTGACGTTTCGAAGCCGATCTCGTAGCCTTCCTTTTGAGGCCGATAGGTGTCCTCATCGATCGTGAGTTCGTTCGAATCGAACGTTGAGAAGCCGAAGTCCTGAGCGAGTTGCCTTAAAAGCGCTGTGAGCATCTCAAATTTCTTCGTGTCCAAGGAACTCATATTCTCGCTGGGTAGGCCAGCCAACCCCGCGAGAATCTCACCGAACGTGCTTGCCAGGGATTGCATCCGTGCGACGACGTCATCGAAGGTCGCCTGGATTGTCTCAAGCTCACGGATCCTTGCCTCCGTCCTGACCCGTTCCTCGATGGCTACCGCAGACGGATTTCCGGCAGGAGCGACGAGATCCGCACGAACAGTCGGCGGTCTCAACTTGCAAGTGCAACACGTGAGTTGAATTGAGCGATCTCTTCTTCCAGCGCCTGGTTCGGCGTCTTCCAGCCAAGCGTCTGCCGTGGCCGGGCGTTCATCAGGTCGGCGACGTTGTTGAGATACTCCTGGCTCGCCTTGGACAAGTCCGCGCCTTTTGGCATGAACTGGCGCAGCAGGCCGTTGGTGTTCTCATTGCTGCCGCGCTGCCAGGGCGCATGTGGATCGGCGAACCAAAGATCGATGTTGAGCCGCTTCATCAGCTCTGGATAACACGTCATCTCGGTTCCGCGGTCATAGGTGAGGCTTCCCAGTAGGAAACGCGGCAGCTTCTTCATCTGTCGCGTGAAGCCCTCCAGCGCATCCTGTGCAGTACAGCCATCCATCTTGCACAGCACCACAAAGCGCGTCTTTCGCTCCACCAGCGTGCCTACGCACGAGCGGTTGAAAGCCCCTTTGATCAGGTCGCCTTCCCAGTGCCCAGGAATCAAGCGCTGCGCCACCTCTTCAGGCCGATGGACGATACGCAGCTCCTCCGGCACCCACGTGCGCTTGGCAGCGGTTGTACGGCGCAAGCCTCGCGTCGGCTTGTGCTGACGAAGCGCCTCCACAAGCTCTTTCTTCAAACCACCACGCGGATGCGCGTAGATAGCGGCGTAGATTGTTTCGTGACTCACGCGTTGACTTGGATCATCCGGATGCATGGCCTTGAGCTTGGCAGCAATTTGCTGGGGCGACCAACGATACAGAACCAAGTCGTCACGCACCTGCTGAAAGAGCGCACTGCCTTCAACAAGCCGGCGCCTTCGAACGCACGCTCTGCGGCGCAGCCGATAGTTGCTGGCTGCGCTGGTTGCCGCATAGACAGGTTCGCCCTGTCGCCTTATCTCGCGCGACAGGGTGGACGCACTGCGATTGAGTCGCCTTGCAATGGAGTTGATGCTCATTCCGTTACCGAGTTCAATTTGAAGCAAAGCGCGTTCTTCGGAACCCAGGTGCCTGTACTGTGTGCCCATGCCGCTACCCTACGTCAAGGCGGGGTGTTGCACTTGGAAGTTGAGTCTAAGGAGGTTCTGGGTACGCAGACCGACTGGGTACTCATTGGCGGCCCCGTGCCAGGCGTACTCGATGGCGGGGCGGTCGCGCCTACGCCGTAAGGACCCGAAGAAATTCGAGGCCGACGCCAAGCACTTCCTCTACACCGAATATCTGCGGATCATCCAGGAGTTCGCCCCCGCCCTCTTCGTAACGGAGAACGTCAAGGGAATGCTCAACTCCACGAACTCGGGCAAGCGCATTTTCGAAAAAATCCTCGCCGACCTCAAATCGCCGCGGGGGAATCTCAGCTACGAGGTCCGCTCGCTGGTGGTCCACAAGACCGAAGGGAAGGAGCTCGACCCCAACGACTATGTGATCGAGGCTGACGATTACGGCATCCCGCAGAGCCGCCACCGTGTCATCCTCTAAGGAAACTCTGAACAACTCCCCCTGATCCTGCGACAATCGCACAGAGGCACCAGGACGATGACGATGCAACTGACCTTCGGCGACGCG
>NZ_CM002139.1:688704-758716 GCF_000454545.1 Xanthomonas cassavae CFBP 4642 | reverse complement strand
CGCCGACGGCCTATGCCCAGCACCTGGCCAACAGCGATATCATCAACCCCGGACTCTAAACCCGACTGCTACTCAGGATGGGGGGACGTCGGCAAGATTAAGTAAAAATATTTTAAAATCCCCTGATGTACTTGAAAATATAGATCGAATAGTAATCTGTTCTTGCCGTTTGAGTGAGCGGTGATACAGTAACTTCTCAAAGACTCTGAATCCGATGCCGATCCACAGTGCAGGAGCGCCGAGAGCGAGTGTTGCTAAAGTGAAAGCGATAGAAAACTTTACTCCTCCGATCGCAATGATAACGAGAATCAAAAATTGCCCAACTTGCGTAAGATGATTGGCAATATTAGTTGCTAACTTTAAGCGGTCTAAAAAATTAAGAGAAATTCGCGACTGGCGCTCTCCGCTAACACTGGGAAGGATGATCCAGGGAATCGTCTGCACGTCACCACGGATCCACCTATGTTGGCGTGCGCGCCAGCTTGAGTACTGCTGAGGATATGACTGATAGAAGTAGACATCAGATATGTAGGCAGGTATCGCGAGCATGCCCTCCAAGTGGTCATGGCTTAGCACGCGTCCTGAAGGCAGGCGTCTGTCTACGAGCTCCAAAAAAGCTGATACGTTGTACAGACCCTTTCCCACGAATATGTGATGACCAAGGATATTTTGGAAGAAGCTTGGCTCGATCGATCGAACTTGTGGTTCTAGTCGATTATAAAAAAGAATTTTAGAGAACGTCGTGCCGTTCTCTCCTGGCCTACATAGACCGCGGGGGCAGCCTATTACGTAACCGGCTTCAAGAATTTTTCCCTTAATATGGGGCGTTGCCGATTGATCCTCCATAGCGTCGATCAGCTGATCAAGACCGCCGTACTCAAGCCAAGAATCACTATCTAGGATCATTAGGTAGGTGCTGTTCCTAATGTAAGCACTCTTGCCATAGATAACGAAAAGAGACCCGGTTTCTCCTCGCGCAATCAGCCTGCACAACTCGATGATTTTGCCACGCTTTCGCTCCCAGCCAATCCAAGAGTTCTCGCTACTACTCCATAATCGGTGACGAAAAAAAGCCACTAGCTTGCCGCGTGCCGCTGGAACGTCCTGCTCAAGCCGCGACAATTCCTTTTTTGCATAAAGTAAGAGCTCATCATCTAGGCTGTGAAAAGGCCCATTCTGGCAGTCAAAAAAATCGAAAGCGATACAAAAAAAGTCGCCAATCCATGATTTCTAACAAAATTCTGTCGAACCGTCGCTATCGCTTCATCAATTTCATCGCGGCCATAAACGATGCAAGGTATTGCAACGGTACATTTGGGGCGGGCATGGTTGTCTGAAGTAGATCTTTCTATTGGCGCTTCGCTACCAGCGAAGCGCCTAAGTAAATGCTGCGATAGAATGGTGGCGGTATTCAACGAAATAGGAAAAAGGCAGGCGGAAATCGCTATAGCAGCCTGCCAGGTAGTTGTGGTTAAGCAGGTCAATAGAAAAAAAGAAGTGAAAATCAAAAAGAATGCAGAAAAAACCAGTTGTATATATATACGCCTTCTATGCCTGGCGTCACAACTCCACCATTCGACCATCTGTTGTTCCTGAAAAGGTAGGCCTATTTTGATTTTGTTATAATTTCAGTGGGCTGCCTGCTGAAGTGTAAGCGAGCTGCTTAGGCAGAGGTTCAATAGGTCATTGAAAGAAAAGCATGACGCAAGTTTTTGAACTGGGATATCAATGCCAAATTTCTTGCGAAGCGCAGTAGATATCTCGACCATATCAATCGATGAAAGCGCGAGATCGTCGATCAAGCGGTCTTCAGATTTCAAGGGGCGCTCAAGCTCCGTCATTTCTGCAATAAGATCACGAATTGCTCGATCGACCGCATCAAATTCAAATTTCATTCATCGCTTCCTTTTTGCATCGCGCTCCAGCTCTTCAACGCCTCAAGCGCAAGAGGTACGCCTGCATAAGGCATGCTGAATATGATGACTTCCATTATCTCCTTCTTAGTGAGTCCATTTTTCATCGCTGCCCTGAAGTGCTGGGTAAGTTCGAACTGCCGTCCACCAGAAATCAGCATGCCTAAGCAAATAAGACTCTTTTCCCGGTCCGGCAAAACATCCCTGGACCAGACTTCCGCCCAGCAAAACTCAGTAAGGAGACGCTGAAACTCAGTCGCATCCAAATCTTCCGACCATTGCAGTGCTCGATTCACATACTCTTCTCCCAAGACCTTAGACTCAACTTCCAAGTGCAACACCCCGCCTTGACGTAGGGTAGCGGCATGGGCACACAGTACAGGCACCTGGGTTCCGAAGAACGCGCTTTGCTTCAAATTGAACTCGGTAACGGAATGAGCATCAACTCCATTGCAAGGCGACTCAATCGCAGTGCGTCCACCCTGTCGCGCGAGATAAGGCGACAGGGCGAACCTGTCTATGCGGCAACCAGCGCAGCCAGCAACTATCGGCTGCGCCGCAGAGCGTGCGTTCGAAGGCGCCGGCTTGTTGAAGGCAGTGCGCTCTTTCAGCAGGTGCGTGACGACTTGGTTCTGTATCGTTGGTCGCCCCAGCAAATTGCTGCCAAGCTCAAGGCCATGCATCCGGATGATCCAAGTCAACGCGTGAGTCACGAAACAATCTACGCCGCTATCTACGCGCATCCGCGTGGTGGTTTGAAGAAAGAGCTTGTGGAGGCGCTTCGTCAGCACAAGCCGACGCGAGGCTTGCGCCGTACAACCGCTGCCAAGCGCACGTGGGTGCCGGAGGAGCTGCGTATCGTCCATCGGCCTGAAGAGGTGGCGCAGCGCTTGATTCCTGGGCACTGGGAAGGCGACCTGATCAAAGGGGCTTTCAACCGCTCGTGCGTAGGCACGCTGGTGGAGCGAAAGACGCGCTTTGTGGTGCTGTGCAAGATGGATGGCTGTACTGCACAGGATGCGCTGGAGGGCTTCACGCGACAGATGAAGAAGCTGCCGCGTTTCCTACTGGGAAGCCTCACCTATGACCGCGGAACCGAGATGACGTGTTATCCAGAGCTGATGAAGCGGCTCAACATCGATCTTTGGTTCGCCGATCCACATGCGCCCTGGCAGCGCGGCAGCAATGAGAACACCAACGGCCTGCTGCGCCAGTTCATGCCAAAAGGCGCGGACTTGTCCAAGGCGAGCCAGGAGTATCTCAACAACGTCGCCGACCTGATGAACGCCCGGCCACGGCAGACGCTTGGCTGGAAGACGCCGAACCAGGCGCTGGAAGAAGAGATCGCTCAATTCAACTCACGTGTTGCACTTGCAAGTTGAGACCGCCCTCTCGGATCCAGCCGTCCACCTCCTTGGCCGGCGTAACGCCGAGTTCCGCGCAGCGCGCCTCCCTGGCAGCGTGTTCGGCAGCATCCGTGATATCGGGGTGTTCAAGGAACGCCTCGCGGGTGATCTTGCCGCGAACGTAGTCGTAGTAGCAGTCGGGGACCTTGCCCTTGGGGAACTTGCGGAAGATTGCCCGCAGCAGCAGCGTCCGATGGGCGATCGGGTCCTTCTCCACGGATACCTTGACGGAGAAACGTCGCACGCCATTTTCGTCAAGGATGGATGAAAATCCTTCGCACAAGCCTCCTGGCCCGGCGAACAAATCGATCACCGGAATCTCACTATACCGCGACATCAGTTCCCTTTCTCGCTTCAATTGAAGTATCTGGAAAAGCACTCGGTGCCGCGAAAAGAACGCCAGCACGAGGCCAGAATCCAACGTCAACTCACGCCATCTTCTTGCGAATAGGCACGACCTTCTCCCCGGAGCTCCGTAGACCGTCTAGATAGTCGGCCCACGCTTGCATCATCTTTCGGCGCTCGGTGAGATGAGCTGTGCGGTTGTAGGCCCTGCCATTCGGGTCACGCACAGCATGCGCAAGCTGGTGTTCAATGTAGTCGGGGCGGAAGCCAAGCACCTCATCCAGGATCGTGCGAGCCATCGCACGAAACCCGTGACCGGTCATGGTCTTGGAATCAAACCCCATCCGCCTCAAGGCAGCATTGATGGTGCTATCGCTCATCGGCCTTCCCTTTCCATGAAGACTAGGGAATAGGAACTCACTGCTTCTGGTGACGGGCTGAAGCTCATGAAGGACATCAACTGCTTGGGAGGCAAGCGGCACAATGTGGGGGGTGCCGGTTTTAGTGGCGACGTAACGCCATTCGCCAGCTTCAAGATCGATGTCTGCCCACTTGGCTGTCCGCAGCTCGCCTGGCCGCGCGAAGACCAAGGGCGCAAGCTTTAGGGCAGCGCGCACAACGGCGCTTCCTTCGTACCCCCATAAGGCCCTCAGCAAGGGCGCAACCGCAGCAGGCTCTGTCAGGCTGGCGAAATTCTGCACCTTTGGGGTCTCTAGCGCCCCAAAAAGATCGGCAGCCGGGTCACGCTCAGCCTTGCCTACGGTGATGGCATATCGAAACACCATGCTGGCAATACCCCGAGCACGATGAGCTGTCTCAATGGCGCCACGCGTTTCTATCTTGCGCAGGACAGCGAGAAGTTCCGGCGCAGATATCTCAGCGATAGGCCTATCGCCCAGATAGGGGTTGAGGTCCTTTTCGACGATCCTGCCATTGCGCTTCATCGTCAGGACGGAATTCTTCTTGCCATGCAGGTTCAGGAGCTCTGCGGCTACAGCTGCAAAGCTGAGCTGGGACCGATCAACGCGCACCAGCCTGTCGACCCTCCTCTTCTCACCTGGGTCGATGCCGGACCGGAGGACTTTGCGTGCTTCCAGATGCTGCGCTCGCGCCTCTGCCAAGCTGACCTCCGGGTAGACCCCCAGTGCCAAGCGCTTCTCCTTACCGCCAAAGCGATACTTCCATCGCCATAGCTTGGCGCCTTTCGGCGAGATCTCGACGTACAAGCCGCCGCCGTCGAACAGTCTCATGGGCTTGGCAGCGGGCTTTGCGTTACGCACTGCAGCGTCACTCAGGGGCATGGGGGCATCCGCTTTCGCACTGGGGGCTGGTGCCCCCATCTATGCCCCCGATCAGCCTGGATTTCAATGGATCAGGGTGGACGTAGGAAGACCTGCAGGCAACAAAAAACCCCCGATTTCTCGGGGGTTTTGGACTTTCTTGGATGTCCCCGGAGGGTTCATCTGGTGCGCCCGGAGGGATTCGAACCCCCGACCAATGGCTTCGGAAGCCACTACTCTATCCGGCTGAGCTACGGGCGCCTGGCCGTGCATTATGCCAGAACCCGTGCCACCGCGTGATGCCTGCCCCAGCTGGCGTGGCTGATTGCTGGTGGCCGATTGCCGACAGCGCCGATGACGCACCTCAGCGTGGCGTTCCAGATGCGCTGCTCCCGGAGCCTGCCCCCCGTACCGGAGTGGCGAGCGGCGCTCCGAGCTGCCGCCTCTGCCGGCAAGGCAATGTTTCAGCTGGCAGACGCATCTGCACCAGCCGGTGCATGGCTGCATCCGGAGCGCGCTGCTACCCTTTGCGGCATGAGCAAGCATGGTGTTGAACAGGTCCCTACCGCGCCCGCGCTGACGTTGTCCGAGCGGCTGGGGCAGTACTGGAAGCTGGTGCGTGGCGACCGTCCGATCGGCAGCCTGTTGCTGCTCTGGCCCACATGGTGGGCGCTGTGGCTGGCCGCCGACGGCATGCCGCCGCTGTGGACGCTGTTCGTGTTCACCGCCGGGGTTTGGCTGACCCGCTCGGCCGGCTGCGTGATCAACGACTACGCCGACCGCTGGCTGGACCCGCATGTAGAACGCACCAAGTCGCGTCCGCTGGCCACCGGCGCGGTCTCCGGCCGCGAGGCGCTGTGGGTGTTCGTGGTGCTGATGCTGGTGGCGTTCGCGCTGGTACTCAGCCTCAACTGGCTGACCGTGGCGCTGAGCGTGCCCGGCGTCTTCCTGGCCGCCAGCTACCCCTATCTCAAGCGCCACACCCATTTGCCCCAGGTCTATCTGGGCATGGCGTTCGGCTGGGGCATCCCGATGGCCTTTGCCGCCGTGCAGGGCAGCGTGCCGTTGCTCGGCTGGCTGCTGTATGCGGCCAACATCCTGTGGGCGACTGCCTACGACACCTGGTACGCCATGGTCGACCGCGAGGACGACATCCGCATGGGCAGCAAATCCACCGCCATCCTGTTCGGCCGCTACGACCTGTTTGCCCAGGGCACGCTGTATGCGCTGATGTTCGCCACCCTGGCCGCAGTAGGCCTGCGTGCCGGCCTCGGCGCCTTCTACTGGGCAGGTCTGGCCGTGGCGCTGCTGCTGGTGGCCTACGAATTCCGCATCGCCCGCCACCGCGAACGCGGCCCCTGCTTCCGCGCCTTCCTGCATAACAACTGGGTCGGCCTGGCGATCTTCGTCGGCATCGCGGTGGCGGCACGTTAGCCGCGGTGATGTGGGAAAACGTTGATCTATCCAAAGCGGAGCCTGCGCCGCAGAGAACCGCCCCGCAGGCAACACGCCCCTCTCCTGCGGGAGAGGGATTGGGGTGAGGGTACGGGACCGCGTTCACACTCCTCACGGCACCCGTGCGCAGACCCAGGCATCCACCCGTTGCACGCCGGCCCGGCGCAAGGCCTGCGCGGCGGCGTGCAACGTGGCGCCGGTAGTCATCACATCGTCCACCAGCGCGACATGGGCAGGTAACGGGCCACGCGCGACAAAGGCGTCGCGCAGGTTGCGCTGGCGCTCGGCAGCATCCAGCTCCGATTGCGGCGCAGTGGCACGCACACGCCGCAGCAATGGCAGGCATGGCAGCTGCAGCGCCCGGCCGAGCGGCCTGGCCAGCTCAAGCGCCTGGTCGTAGCCGCGCTGGCGCAGACGTTGTCGATGCAGGCTCACCGGCACCAGCGCCTGGGGCCGCGGCAACTGGGCGCAGCGCCTGGCCATTAGTTCGCTCAGCAAGCGGCCGGCCGCCAGGTCCTGGTGGAACTTGAAACGGCGCAGCAAGCCATCCACCGGCCAGCGATAGGTAAAGCAGGCATGCACCCGCTGCAGCGGTGGCAGCTGCTGCAGGCATCGCCCGCATAACGCTGCGCCATCGAAGGCGAACAACGGCGTGGCGCAGCACAGGCAGGCGTGGCCGTGCTCCGGCAAGGCGGCGCGGCAGCAGGGGCACAGATCGCAGTCGGCCATGCCCGCTTCCGCGCAGACCAGGCACAGGCTCGGCAGCAGCAGCCGCAGTATCCGCTGCGGCCATCTGTAAACCGAACCCACTTCAGTGAAGTTGACAGCCTCTTCCATGCTCACCAGACTGCCTGGCTTCCAAGCCGCTGACTGTCAGGAAACTCCGATGTCTGTTGTCGTACGCCATGACTGGGATCGCAAAGACGTGCAGGCGCTGTTCGAGCTGCCGTTCCCCGAGTTGCTGCATCACGCGGCCACCGTGCACCGCGCACATTTCGATCCCTCCCAGGTACAGGTCTCCACGCTGCTGTCGGTCAAGACCGGCGGATGCCCGGAAGATTGCGCGTACTGCCCGCAGGCGCAGCGCTACGACACCGGGGTGAGCGCGCAAAAGCTGATGGAGACCGAGGCCGTCGTCGCCAAGGCGCGCCAGGCCAAGGCGGCCGGCGCCTCGCGCTTCTGCATGGGCGCGGCGTGGCGCTCGCCCAAGGAGCGCGACATCCCCAAGGTGGCGGCGATGATCCGCGAGGTCAAGGCGCTGGGGCTGGAAACCTGCGCCACGCTGGGCATGCTCGACGCCGGCCAGGCGCGTGCGCTCAAGGACGCCGGGCTGGACTACTACAACCACAATCTGGACACCGCGCCGGATTACTACGACTCCATCATCCACACCCGCCAGTACCAGGACCGCCTGAACACCCTGGAGCATGTGCGCGATGTGGGCCTGAAGACCTGTTGCGGCGGCATCGTCGGCATGGGCGAAACCCGCGAGCACCGCATTGGCCTGCTGCTGGCGCTGGCCACCTTGCCTGCGCATCCGGACTCGGTGCCGATCAACCAGCTGGTGCAGGTGCCCGGGACGCCGCTGCACGGTACCCAGCAGCTGGATCCGTTCGAGTTCGTGCGCATGATCGCCGTCGCCCGCATCACCATGCCCAAATCGATGGTGCGCCTGTCCGCAGGCCGCGAAGCGATGAGCGACGAGCTGCAGGCGCTGTGTTTCCTGGCCGGTGCGAACTCGATCTTCTACGGCGAAAAACTGCTCACCACCGGCAACCCGGACACCGAACGCGACCAGGCCCTGTTCCAGCGCCTGGGCCTGCGCCCGATGCAGATCACTGTCGATGCCGCCGACCACGACCACCCCGGCACCGTGCATGCGGACATCACCTGCGAGGCGGCGTGCGAACACGCGGCATAACGACGGATTTTCCTCGCTGCATAGGATCGTGATGCAACGACGTCCTTGCGGTGGCTGGCCGGAGCTCCGCCGCCGCGGAGCAGCGCTCTGACCACCTGCCGGACATTCTGCTGCCAGCTGGCGACGGTCGGCAGGATGCGGTGGCCCCATCGTGCCAGGAGATCTTGTGATCGGTCTCGCTGCGGCCCCGTCACGCAAGTCCGCCGGCATCTGTCGGTGCAGGCGGCCCTGATTCGTTGATGCCGAATCGCAGCCGCAGGTCTGATCCACTGTCGTTGAAGGCCATCCCCGCCACGCATGCCCGCTGCCGATGCGCCAAGTTGCCTGGGCATCGGTCAAACTGTTGAAACATCCGATGGGTGACATCGCCGGCATCAGGCGGCACGGCACCCCATCGGCATCCAGCGGCTGGCATGCGGGCAAACCCGGCATCGCCGGCACCGGCCGTCGGTACCCGCTGGGCGAGGCAGGCGCGGCACGCTACGCTAGCGGCCCTTTCCGTGATCGAATTCTCCATGACTCGCCCCGATCTGCACGAACGGATTTCGTCGCTGCGCACGTTGCGCGTGGCCCAGGAGCGGGTGCGGGTGCGGCGGCTGGTTGGCCGTCGCGACGGGGTGCGGCTGGAAATCGATGGTCGCTGGCTGACCGGTTTCTGCTCCAACGACTATCTGGGCCTGTCGCAGCAGTTCGAAGTGGTGGCCGCGCTGCAGGATGCCGCCGCGCGCGACGGCGCCGGCGCCACCGCCTCGCACCTGATCTGCGGGCACCACACCGCGCACGAAACGCTGGAACGCGAGATCGCCGACTGGCTGGGCTATCCGTCGGCCTTGCTGTTCGGCAGCGGCTTCATTGCCAATCTGGCCGTGCAGCAGGCCCTGCTCAGCGAAGAAGACGATGTGTGCGTACAGGACCGGCTCAACCACGCCAGCCTGCTCGATGCCACGCGCCTGGCCGGTTGCCGGCTGCGGCGTTATCCGCATCTGGACGTGGAAGGCGCGATGCGCCAGCTCAAGGGCGCGCCCGAGGGCGCGGCGATGCTGGCCAGCGATGGCGTTTTCAGCATGGATGGCGATGTGGCGCCGTTGCGTGCGTTGAGCCTGGTGGCGCGCATGCAGCAGGCGCTGTTCTATGTCGACGATGCGCACGGCGTGGGCGTGCTCGGTCCCCAAGGACGCGGTTGCGTGGCCGATGCCGGGCTGGGCGTGGCAGAGGTGCCATTGCAGCTGGTCACCCTGGGCAAGGCGCTGGGGGGTTACGGCGCGGTGGTGGTCGGCGAGGAAGCGCTGGTGCGCCATCTGGCCGAAACCGCGCGTCCCTACATCTACACCACCGCCCTGCCGCCGGCGCAGGTGGCTGCCACGCTGGCCGCGGTGCGCCTGGCACGCCGCGACGACTGGCGGCGCGTGCGCCTGGTGGAACTGATCGGCGCCTTCCGCGACGGTGCGCGCCGGCATGGTTTCGAGCTGATGGCCTCCGATACGCCGATCCAGCCCCTGCTGTGCGGCGAAGAGGCCACGGTGATGGCGATGTCGGCCGCGCTCGAGCAGGCCGGCTTCATGGTCGGTGCGATCCGCCCGCCCACCGTGCCGGAGGGCAAGGCGCGTCTGCGCGTCACCTTGTCGGCGCTGCATACCCCGCAGCAGGTGCAGGCACTGGTCGAGGCCATCGTGCAGGCGCGCGATGTGGTCAGCCGGCAGCCGCTGCGCGCTTCGGCCTGACGGTGGGCGACACCGCGCCGCCGCGCTCGGTCGGTGCAGGTGACCTCCACGCCGTCGGCCGCCATGTGCCGGACCCTGCCTGCGGCTTGCGGGAGGCGCTGCCCGAATGGCCGATGGAGCATGCCTGCGGATGGACGACAACAGCCGCTGGCCGTACGCCCGGGTGCCGGCTCCGGTGCGCCGTGCATGCCTGCATGAGCAGCGCGCTGCATGGTTCGCATCGCCATCCCAGGCGGCATGCGCAAAACCGCTGTATTTCTACCAAACCAATGGGCGAGCCGTATCGCTGTTTCCACGCGGGTAGCGTCACGCGCATGCATGACGCATCACTGCATCCGGCAGCGGCGCGTTGACCGATGTGACCGCACGCGCGCCCAATCCAATCACCGCCACGCCGGCACAACGCCGCGCTTGGGAAGCGCTGTCCTTGCTGTACCTGGACAGCGCCGGCGAGGACGAACACACCGTCATCGCGCAGGCATTGGCCGCTTCGCCGTTCACGCTACCGCAGTTGCGCACGATGCTGTTGCATGAGGTGCATCCGGCGGTGATCGGCAATCTGCGCAGCGTGGCGGGCGTGTGGGATGCGTTCGATTCCGACTGGCTGGCTGCAACGATCACCGCGCGGCGCGCGCGGCGCTGGCGATGGCCCGACCGCTGGTGCCGGCGTGGCTACGCACGCGCGCAGTGGGCAGTCCTTGCACCCAAGATCGAGGCGCTACGCGCGATCGACAGACACTGACCTGAGCACACCACACCGGGCACCATGCGGTGCCCGCCGATCGGCGACAATGCGCGCATGCATATCGATGTCATCGGCCAAGGGCCGGCACTGGTTCTCCTGCACGGGTGGGCGCTGCACGGCGGGGTGTTCGCACCGCTGGTGGAGCGGCTGTCGGCGCACGTCCAATTGCACCTGGTGGACCTGCCCGGGCATGGCTTCAGCCGCCAGGACCCCACGCCGCTGGCGCTGCCCGACGTGGTGGCCGGGATCGCCGCCGCCACGCCACCGGCGGTGTGGCTGGGCTGGTCACTGGGTGGCCTGTTCGCGCTGCAGGCGGCCGCCACCCTGCCGCAGGTACGCGCGCTGGCGATGATCGCCGCCACGCCCCGCTTCGTGCGCGGCAGCGACTGGCCGGAGGCGGTCGACCGCGAGGTGTTCGTGCAGTTCGGCCAGGATCTGGCGCGCGATTATCGCGGCACGCTGGAACGGTTCCTGGCACTGGATACGCTGGGCTCGGCGCATGCGCGCGCCGAGTTGCGCAGCCTGCGCGAGACGCTCACCGCGCGCGGCGAGCCTGCTGCCGAGGCCTTGCAACAAGGTCTGCAGCTGCTGGAGCGCACCGACCTGCGCCGTACGCTGCCGCAGCTGACGCGCCCCAGCCTGTGGATCGGCGGCCAGCGCGACCGGCTGGTGCCGGCGGCCGGCATGCAGGCCGCCGCCGCACGCGCGCCGCAAGCACAGACGCTGACCATCGCCGGCGGCGGTCACGCACCGTTCCTGGGCCATGCCGACCAGGTCGCCGAGGCGCTGCAACGCTTCGTTGCGTCCGTGCCCTGAGCAGATCGCCGATCATGCGGTTTCGCTGATCGAGGATGCATTGCATGGATTTGGGAATCGCCGGGCGCTGGGCACTGGTCTGCGCTGCCAGCAAGGGCTTGGGGCTGGGCTGCGCACGCGCGCTGGCCAGCGAAGGCGTCAACGTGGTGATCGTCGCGCGTGGCCGCGCGGCGCTGGAACAGGCGGCCGCAGCGTTGCGCGCGCTCTCCGGCACCGGCGAGGTACGCAGCGTGGCCGCCGACATCGCCACCGCGCAAGGCCGCAGCGCCGCGCTCGCCGCCTGCCCGCAAGTGGACATCCTGATCAACAACGCCGGTGGCCCGCCGCCGGGGGATTTCCGCCAGTGGGAGCGCGAGGACTGGCTGCGCGCGCTGGATGCCAACATGCTGGCGCCGATCGAGCTGATCCGCGCCACCGTCGATGCCATGCGCGCGCGCCGTTTCGGCCGCATCGTCAACATCACCTCCAGTGCGGTGAAGGCGCCCATCGACATCCTTGGCCTGTCCAACGGCGCACGCGCCGGCCTCACCGGTTTCGTGGCGGGCGTGGCGCGCAGCACGGTGGCCGACAACGTCACCCTCAACAACCTGCTGCCCGGGCAGTTCCTCACCGACCGGCTGCATGGCAATTTCGCCGCCATCGCGCAACAACAGGGCACGACGGCCGACGAGATCGCCGAACGCAAGCGCGCCGGCATTCCAGCCCGGCGCTTCGGCGAGCCGGATGAATTCGGCGCCGCCTGCGCGTTCCTGTGCAGCGCGCAGGCCGGCTACATCACCGGGCAGAACCTGCTGATCGATGGCGGCAGTTATCCGGGCACGTTCTAGCGCGCGCCTCGCCAGTGGCCGGCGCAAGGCAGAAGGTCGGCTGACACCGCGTCACACAACCTTCCCACACAGGTCAGCGCTGCACGACATGGCGGACCACCAGCTGTAGGCCATGCCTGTCAGGACGATGTGGCGTGGGGCGACATGCGCCGCGACCCGTGCCAGCGTGCGCACTGCAACTGCCGCCCATCCTCCGATCGGCTGGGCACGAAAGTGGTCACAAGATCGCCTTGGCAGGCACGAGCGCGGCGCAGACGCGCAGAGGCATCGATGCAACCCAGCGCATCTGCGCGCGGTACGCCATATCGCGCGCGATGCAGTGATCGATCGAACGCACTCCACGCAATCCGGCGCGTCGCAGTATGTGGCCAGTCTCCAGGCTATGCCTGCTCCAACGACCGATGACCAATGGCCACAGTCAGATCTCCAGGCAAACGCAAAACCAAACCCCCGCATCGATTCCCTCCACACCGGCCACAGGCGACAATAGCGCCGCAATGAACAGCACTTTCGACCCCCGCCACGTCCGCCGCGCCTTCGCACGCGCCGCCAGCAGTTATGCCGCCGCCGCCGCGCTGCAGCGCGAAGTGGAGACCCGCCTGCTCGAATCGCTGGATCACCTGGGCGACCAGGTGCCCAAGGTGGTGCTGGATGTCGGTGCCGGCCCTGGCCATGCCAGCAGCAGCATCAAGAAGCGCTGGCCGAAGGCCCAGGTGATCGCGCTCGACCAGGCCATGCCGATGCTGCGCCAGGCGCGCAAGGCGGCCGGCTGGTGGAAGCCGTTCGCACAGGTCTGCGCCGACGCCTGCGCGCTGCCGGTGGCCGATGGCAGCGTGGATGTGATCTTCAGCAATCTGTGCCTGCAGTGGGTGGAAGACCTGCCGGCGGTATTCGCCGGGTTCCGTCGTGCGCTGCGCCCGGGCGGGCTGCTGCTGTGCTCCACCTTCGGCCCGGACACCCTGATCGAGTTGCGCGAGGCTTTCGCCCAGGCCGACACCGCCCCGCACGTCAGCCGGTTCCCGCCGATCGCCCAATTTGGCGATGCCTTGATGATGTCCGGCTTTCGCGACCCGGTGCTGGACCGCGACCTGTTCACCCTCACCTACAACGACCTGCCGGCGTTGATGCGCGAGCTGCGTGCGATGGGCGCGACCAACGCGCTCAGCAACCGCCGCGCCACCCTCACCGGACGCGGCCGCTTCGCCGCCGCCAGCGCCGCCTACGAACCGCTGCGCCGGCCGGACGGCACCCTGCCCAGTTCCTGGGAAGTGATCTATGCGCAGGCCTGGGCCCCGGCCGCGGGCGCCCCCATCCGCGAGCGCGGCCAGGACATCGCCAGCGTCCCGGTCGCTTCCATCCCAATCCGCCGTCGCAGCGAGTGAGCGGTGGTCCAGATCGCCGCTCGCCCCGCCGCCGGTGAGACACAGAGTATTGCGTGCGTGCCAATGCTTGCCTGTCAGGCTCGGCGGCCACACTTGCTAGAATTCTGAAGTTAACGCCGCACCTCCCCCTTGCGGCTCACCATGTTCGAGGGTGGCCGCCGACACGTCGCGACAGTGCGCAGGTCTTGGCGGCCACTTCAACGTATGCGGCCCCCCGCCCCCTTCCAATCGGCCTCCCCCATGCTGAAGTGGCTTCTCATCGCGCTGTTCATCGCATCGGCGCTGTACATCCATTATCGCGGTCGCGTGCGGCACCGGCTCAGCCGGCAGCTGCTGGACCATTCCACCTTCATGGCGCCGATCAACACGCTGATGTACCTGTGCTCGCGGGTGCCGACCACGCCATTCATCGACCCGGGCCGGGAATTTCCGGAACTGGCGCCGCTGCGCGCGAACTGGCCGGTGATCCGCGACGAGGCGGTGGCGCTGCAGCAGATGCAGAAGATCCGCGCTGCCGACGGCTACACCGATATCGGCTTCAACTCGTTCTTCCGTCGCGGCTGGAAGCGCTTCTATCTGAAGTGGTACGGCACCGCGCACCCGTCGGCGGCCGAACTGTGCCCACAGACCACCGCGCTGTTGAAATCCATTCCCACGGTGAAGGCGGCCATGTTTGCCGAGCTGCCGCCGGGCAGCGAACTGCGCCCGCACCGCGACCCGTTTGCCGGTTCCATGCGCCTGCACCTGGGCCTGGCCACGCCCAACGACGACCGCTGCTTCATCGACGTGGACGGCCAGCGGCATAGCTGGCGCGACGGCGAATGGACCATGTTCGACGAGACCTATATTCACTACGCGCGCAACGATACCGGCCAGGACCGCATCATCCTGTTCTGCGATATCGAGCGCCCGATGCGCTGGCGCTGGGCCGGGGCGGTGAACCGCTTCGTCGGACGCAGCCTGCTGTCGGCTGGCGCCTCGCCCAACCAGGAAGGCGACAAGACCGGCGGCATCAACCGCGTGTTTCGCTACTTCTACGCCGCGCGCCTGAAGGCCAAGGCGCTAAAGGAACGCAACAACCCGCTGTACCAGATGCTCAAGTGGAGCATCTTCATCCTGGTGGTGGTCGGGATCGTGTTGCTGTAATGCCGGACCAACCGTGTAGGAGCGCACCCGGGCGCGATGAGGCTTTACCGATAACGCCTCATCGCGCCCAGGCGCGCTCCCACGCAGCGCGAGTGGGTGCTCAGCGCGAGACCTGCGCGATCCATTCCTGCAGGTTGTAGTAGTTGGTGACGCGGGTGATCTTGCCGGCGTGTATGTCGAAGAATGCGCCACCGGGCAACACGTAGGTCTGTCCGTTCGCGTCCGGCAGGCCTTCGTCGGTGGTGTGATAGACCCCGTGCACCACGTATTCGGCGCCGACACGCGTGCCGTCTTGGTTGGCGGTCACCACGATGTCGTGCAACTGCTCGCGGTAGCTGTCGTTCATGCGCTGCAAAAAGGCCGCGAACTCCGCGCGGCCGATCTCGCGCGGCCCCTGATTGAGGTCGTGGGCCACATCGTCGGCCAGGAACGCCAGCATGCCGTCCCAATCGCCGCGATTGAAGGCCTCGTAATAGGCCTGAACCAGGCCGATGGCGCGTTGCCGGGTGCTCTCGCTCATGCTCGAACCTGCCGCTGGGAAAGCCGCATCATAGAGCGGCTTTTGCATGCGTGCGAAGACGCCGCCAGCGACTGCATCGCGGTTCGGTGCGCCGTCGGAGGCACCGGACCGGGAACAACCACCGCCAGCGCTGTCTTGCACCGAGATCTGCTGCGACGCTAAACCACATCATCAAAGACAACGCTGGTGCGGCGGTCGAACGCCATCGCCGATAGGGTTACCGTGAGCGCAGCGCGCCGCGCCGCTCAGGGGCCTTGCACCACCAGATCGCGGTGGAAGTAATAGACCTCCTGCAGCAGAAAGCGCCAGCTGGTGTGGAAGCTGCGAAAGCGCGTACTGGGCGTGGACGAGGACAATGCATCCACACCCAGCTCCTGGCTCAGCCGCAGCGCGCGCGCCATGTGCAGCGGGTCGCTGACGATGATGGCCCGGTACAGGCCGTGGCGCTCCATCAGCGCGCGCGCCTGTTCCAGATTCTGGCGGGTGGTCCGCGACCGGGTCTCGATCATGATCGCCTCAGGCGGCACGCCATGGCGCAGTGCATAGCGCCGCGCCACCTGCGATTCGGAAAAGCGGGCGCCATTGCCGAAGCCGCCGGTGAACAGCAGGTGCGGCGCGTAGCCTTGCGCATACAGATCCAGCGCGTGCCGGATGCGTTCTTCGAACACCGGCGAAGGACGTGCATCGTAGGCGGCCGCGCCCAGCACGATGATCACGTCGGCCGGCGCGGCCTGATCACGGTCGCCGACCCAGACGATCCAGCCGGCCACCGCCACCAGCCAGATCAGCGCCAGCATGCCCAGTCGCCAACCCCAGCCCCACAGGCCGAGCCCACGCGACCGCCTGCTCACGCGGCGACCCATGGCAAGGCATCCAGATCGACATTGCCGCCGGACAGGATCAGCCCAACCCTGCGTCCGGCAAAGCGCGCAGGGTCGGCCATCACCGCCGCCAGCGCGATCGCCGAAGACGGCTCCACCAGCTGCTTGAGCACCTGCCAGAGCAGCCGCATCGCCTGCAGCACCGCCGCATCGTCCAGCGTGATCACCTGTGCGCCCGCGGCCTGCAGCAGCGCGAAATTCGCTGCACCCAAGGTGCCGCGCAAGCCGTCGCAGATCGTGTCGGGAACGAAATCGACCAGGTGCTGCCCGGCCGCCAGCGAACGCGCGGTGTCGGCCGCCCCGGCCGGCTCGGCCAGCACCAGTGCGCAGCCCGGAGTGGACTGCAGCGCCAGCGCCGCCCCGGCCGCAAGCCCACCGCCACCGACCGGCGCCACCAGCACGTCCAGCCCACCGCTTTGATGCAGCAGCTCCAGCGTGGCGGTGCCCTGCCCGGCGATCACCGCCGGATCGGTGTAGGGGTGGACCAGCGTTGCGCCGCTGGTCTGCTGCACCTGCGCGCACATCTGCTCGCGCGCGGCGATGGTCGGCGCACACCGCCACAAGGTGGCGCCGTGACGGGAGATATTGGCCAGCTTGGCGGCCACCGCGCCCTCGGGCACCACCACATGGCAGCCGATGCCCCGGGTGCGCGCCGCCAACGCCAGCGCGGCGCCATGGTTGCCGGAAGAATGGGTGACCACGCCACGCGCAGCCAGGTGCTCCGGCAGCGACCACACGGCATTGCAGGCGCCACGGAACTTGAAGGCGCCACTGCGCTGCAGGTGTTCGGCCTTGAAGAACAGCTGCGCACCGCAGAGCGCATCCAGGGTGTGGGAGATCAGCAACGGTGTCGGCGCGCAATGCGGCGCGATGCGCGCGGCGGCTTGCAGGACATCAGCATGGGCAACAGGGGCCGTTTCGATCATGTCCCAAGATTAACGTATCGTCCCGCTCTTCACGGCCAGCAGGCAGTCCACCTGCGCATGCTGGATCGATGGAGAAGCAGTCCATTGCCGCGCAGTTAAGGACCGATTCAATGCAGCGGTTCGAAAGTGAGATCATGGTTGCAGGAGGGCACCATCCATGACATTCCGTCTGATCTTTGCCGCCGGGCTACTTGCCCTGGGTGGCTGCGCAACGTACGACTACACCGGCGCCGGGTCAGGCGGCTATTACCGGGGCGCCCCCGCCGTGCAGTATCGCTATCCGCCCGGCTACTCGCCGTTCTATTACGGCGCACCTTATGGCGCCGGTGCGATCGGGCTGTATAACTACCCGGTCTATCCGGTCTACCGTGGCGGCGGTGGCTATTACTACCGGCAGTACGACCGTCGCCCGCAGTATCGGCCGCCTCGTCCCAACGGGTCGTTCAATAACGGTCCCCGACCAGGTGGACCACGTCCGCAGCAGCCGAGCCGGCCGCCCGCCAACGGCGCTGCACCGGCCAGGCCGCCGGCCAGGATCGGCGCCCCGCCGCGGGTGATTCGCGAAATCCAGCGGCAGACCGCGCCGCGCAACCCTCGTCAGCAAATTCCGTGACAAGCTGACTGCGACACGCCCCACACTTGGCGACATTGGGGGCTTGCGTTCAGCCGGCACTTGGTCGCAAGCTAGGTGCTCTGTGTGACCCGCTGCGTCATCTCCTGACCCAGCCAGCCCCACTGACCGACTTATGTCGATGTCCGACAGGGAAATCTGGATCCCCCCTGTTCCGGCCCTGTCGGATATCGGCGCCTGCAATGCATAAAGCCCCGGCATGCCGGGGCTTTATGTTTTCTGGCGTGGCCCGCCTGGGCGACGCAGCGCCGACAGACAGTGAAAGGCTTGCGACCCGGACGTCAGTGAGCCAAAAAAATTAAGGGTCGGCAGTCCCCCGACTACCGACCCTTACGCTACCCCGACGCACGCGCGGCTGGCCCCTGTTCCAATTCCAGCCTTTGCGCCCATGTCGCACTGCCACGTCGGGTGCAGTAGGGATATCCGCACGAAACATGCCAACTTGAGCCCCAATGTTCTTTAATGTGATGAAAATCACGTTTCCAGCGTTTTAGTGACCGCATCGGCCCTTCAGCCGATACTTCCCCGGCCGTTTTCCTCTTTCCGTTCCCAGTCCACGTCCATGTCCGACTCCTTCTATCGCTTCGATGTCATCGTCATCGGTGGCGGCCACGCCGGCACCGAGGCGGCGCTGGCGTCCGCGCGCGCCGGTGCGCGTGCCCTGCTGTTGACCCACAACATCGAGACCGTGGGCGCGATGAGCTGCAATCCGGCCATCGGCGGGATCGGCAAGGGCCATCTGGTCAAGGAGATCGATGCGCTGGGCGGCGCGATGGCGCACGCGGCGGATCTGGCCGGAATCCAGTGGCGCACGCTCAATGCGTCCAAAGGCCCGGCAGTGCGCGCCACCCGCTGCCAGGCCGACCGCAACCTCTATCGCAGCGCAATCCGTCGCATCGTCGAGGCGCAGCCCAACCTGACCGTGTTCCAGGCGGCGGTGGATGATCTGGTCATCCACAACGGCGCAAGCGAGGCCGACAGCGTGCGCGGGGTCATCACCCAGACCGGGCTGCGCTTCGGGGCTGCGGCGGTGGTGCTCACTGCAGGCACCTTCCTGGCCGGCAAGATCCATGTCGGCGAAACCCAGTACGCGGCCGGGCGCATGGGCGACCCGCCGGCCACCACCCTGGCCGCGCGCCTGCGCGAACGCCCATTCGTGATCGACCGGCTCAAGACCGGCACCCCGCCGCGCATCGATGGGCGCTCGCTGGACTATGGCGTGATGGTCGAACAGCCGGGCGACGACCCGCTGCCGGTGATGTCGTTCATGGGCCAGGTCGGCGACCATCCGCGCCAGGTCAGCTGCTGGATCACCCAGACCACCGAGCAGACCCACGACATCATCCGCAGTGCGCTGCATCGCTCGCCGCTGTATTCCGGGCAGATCGAAGGCATCGGCCCGCGCTACTGCCCGTCGATCGAAGACAAGGTGGTGCGCTTTGCCGAGAAGAGCAGCCACCAGATCTTCGTCGAGCCCGAAGGCCTGGAAGTGGCCGAGATCTATCCCAACGGCATTTCCACCTCGCTGCCATTCGATGTGCAGCTGGCGCTGGTGCACTCGATCCATGGTTTTGCACAGGCGCACATCACCCGCCCCGGCTATGCCATCGAGTACGACTTCTTCGACCCGCGCGGGCTCAAGGCCTCGCTGGAAACCAAGGCGGTGGGCGGGCTGTTCTTCGCCGGCCAGATCAACGGCACCACCGGTTACGAGGAAGCCGCCGCACAAGGCCTGCTGGCAGGCCTCAATGCCGCACGCCATGTGCAGGGGCTGCCGGCGTGGTCGCCGCGCCGCGACGAGGCCTACCTGGGCGTGCTGGTCGACGATCTGATCACCCATGGCACCACCGAGCCGTATCGCATGTTCACCAGCCGCGCCGAGTACCGGCTGCAGCTGCGCGAAGACAATGCCGATGCGCGCCTGACCGGCGTTGGCCGCCGCATGGGCCTGGTCGATGACGCGCGCTGGGCGCGCTTTTCGGCCAAGCAGGAGGCCGTGCAGCGCGAAAGCGCGCGCCTGTCCGCGCTATGGGCCACGCCGGGCAATGCGCTGGGACGCGAGGTGACCCAGACCCTGGGCGTGACGCTCAGCCGCGAAACCAATGTGCTGGACCTGATCAAGCGCCCCGAGCTCAGCTACGCCACCTTGATGCGCGTGCCGACCCTGGGCCCGGGCGTGGACGATACGCAGGTGGCCGAACAGGTGGAAATCAGCGTCAAGTACGCGGGCTACCTGGATCGCCAGCGCGACGATATCGCCCGCCAGCAGCGCCAGGAGAACACACCGATACCGGACGGTTTCGACTATGCCGGCGTGCGTGGGCTGTCGATCGAAGTGCAGCAGAAGCTCGAACGCGTGCGCCCGCAACACATCGGCCAGGCCCAGCGCATTCCTGGCATGACCCCGGCGGCGATCTCGCTGCTGCTGGTGCATCTGGAGCGCGCGCGCCGCAGCCAGGTGGCGTAGCCGCCGCTGCGCACCAGGACGCCTTTGCGCGGGCTGGTTGTGATTGGGCATGTGATACGCAAGGACAGCCACAGCATGGACATCCATCCCATCGCAGCGGACAAGCGCCAGGCCGTGCGGTCGGCCCTGCGCGACATCGAGCAGCGCATGACGTGCGCATCCTGCTGGCCTGCGAATCGGGAAGCCGCGGCTGGGGATTTTCCTCGCCGGACAGCGACTACGACGCATGGTTTGTCTACGTCCACCGTCGCGATTGGTATCTGACGGTCGACGAGAGCACCGGCCCCGGCGAAAGGCACACGCAAACCCGCATCTGTCGGACCTGACATACTGCGCACTGTGCCACCTAGCGCACTGAAGCGATGGCCTGTCGCGATTAACGAAGAGATCGGCAACAACCAGCACGATGCGTCGACCAATCGGTCCAAGCAAGCGCAAATCCTGTTGCTATGATTTGCCAACGACGACACAAAAAAAATAAATGAACGCACTGAGCACGTTATTGGGCACAACGCGTCGCATCGCCTGCCCCGTTTTATTCTTGGCACTGGGGTCCATCTCCACCGCACGCGCCGCGACCGAAGAGGATGGCCGCTATTGGTTGAGTGTCTACGCGCAGGGCAAATTGCCGGTTGAAAACCTGTACTGGAGCATGGATGTGCATCCACGCTGGCGCGAAGAAGGTGAGCAGTTCGATCAATTGATCCTGCGCCCGGCGGTGTTCTACCGGCTCAACCCCAAGGCCAGCGTCTGGATGGGGTACGACACCATCATCAGCCATCCGGCCGGCCAGCCGTCCAACCGCGAAAATCGCTGGTGGGGACAGTTCCAATACCAGTTCGATCCCATCGCCGACATCACCATCACCAGCCGCACCCGCCTGGAGCAGCGTCACCGCGAAGACTTCAGCGATGAAGGTTACCGCCTACGGCAGATGATCCGCGCGGTGCGCCCGAGCGGCTTGAGTCCGCAGCTGTCGTGGGTGGCGTTCAACGAAGTGTTCGTCAATCTGGACCAGACCCAATGGGGCGCGCGACGCGGTCTCGATCAGAATCGCGTGTTCGTCGGCATCAACTGGAAATTCAATGCCATCGCCAATATGGACGTTGGATACTTGAATCAGTTCGTCAACACGCGTGCGGTGGACCGTGAGAACCACGTGCTGATGACAACCTTCCGTTTCAATTTCTGACGCGTGAGCGCTGATGCAACTGCGTGCAGCGACCTGCGAGATGGCTGCCTCGGCTGCGCCGCACTCTGGCCGCGAGGCGCACCCGGCCCTGGCCACACGCATGCGCGGCACGTACGCGCATGCGTCCGATACGGCAGGCAGTGTGCCGAATTACAGCGGCAGCAACCGTTGCCGCAGCACCTGCACGCACAGCTCGCGGTGGTTTCCGCCGCCTGGATGGCACGGCCCATCTGGGTGAAGCCGTGGATCATGCCGGGGGAGGTCTGCACGCTGACATCCACGCCGGCCGCGCGCAGACGTTCGGCGTAGCGCAGCCCTTCGTCGTGCAGGATAGCCAACTCGATCAGCACGATCAGCGCTTGCCAGATTGTTAGTAGAAATAACCATTATTTTCAGTAAACAGCTGCACGGGCCCGCAGGAGCAGCCGCCGACATCACCGGCTGGGTGACCGCGTACCCCGACCTGGCCTGTCCGGATGACCGTGGATTGCTGCATCGCATCGCAAGCCTGCACGCGAACGCGCCCTGCGCCCTAGGCAAGGTGTGAGGTGTGAGACAAATTTTGAGCGATCCCGACGTGCACGCACTGAACGCGCAGACATACCGTCGGTGACAGAATCGGCAGTACGCTCTCAGCCACGAAATCAGCCTGCCGCGCTCCAATGCACGCGTAACGCCGGCAGATCGCCACGTCCATGTGCCACAAGCCGGCGCGGCAACCGCGGTTCGCCGCGTGAATCAGGCTGACCGGCGAAGCGGTTCGACGTGAATGAATCTCAGGCGGCCGCCCCATGACCGGGCGTGACCAGGCTGACCGACAAGGGGTTGGATGCCTTCACCCCGAATGGTGCGCAGCGCCTCATCGAAGGCGGCTTGATCGGTTGCGAACAGGTCCTCCCACACCGTGGAGTTGTTGAATTCATCAACAACCTCCAGCGTCCAATCGGTATCGGGACCACGATAGATCTCCAGGCGAACGGGGTGCTCGTTCTGCGTGATCGAGCGGCTGAGCGAGGAGATGACAAGCGGATAGTCGTGCATGGGATTCTCGGGGTGGCGGTGATACAAGCCCGGCCACCTGGCCACCCGGCTCAGTCGTCTTCGGCAGCGGCTTCGCGGCCCTGCTGGCGGATGAGGTTTTCCTGTCGCGCGTCCTCGATCGAGGCACGGATGGCGCGCACATCCGCACGCCGCGTGTCGAACTTGAAGCGGCCGGTAAGCGCGCTGTCCGGACGCAGCTCGCCCTTCTCGAACAATGCCCACATCTCTTCGCCGTAATGGGTCTGAAGCAGCTCCGGGGCGAAGCGGCCCAGGCAGTCGCGCAGGTTGTGCACGTCGCGCAACAACATCTCGCGCGCGGCATTGTTGCCTGTGGCGCTGACCACCTGCGGGAAGTCGATCACCACCGGGCCGTCCGGCGACACCAGCACGTTGTATTCGGACAGATCGCCATGCACCAGGCCCAGCGACAGCATCTTGACCACGTCGCCGATCAGACTGGTATGGAAGGCGCGCGCCTGATCCGGTTCCAGTTCCACTTCGCCCAGGCGCGGTGCGCTGTGCCCGGCTTCGTCGGTGACCAGATCCATCAACAACACGCCGTGGAAATAGCCGCGCGGCCTGGGTACGTGCACGCCGGCATCCACCAGCTGGTAGAGCGCGTCGGCTTCGGTGTTCTTCCAGGCAGTTTCGGCCTCGCGGCGGCCGAACTTGGTGGCCTTGCCCATCGCCCGCGCCTGGCGACTGCCGCGGACCTTGCGCCCCTCCTGGTACTGCACGCGTGCCTGGAAGCTGCGCTGCGCCATGTCCTTGTAGACCTTGGCGCACAGGATGTCCTCGCCGGCGCTGACCACGTAGACGGACGCTTCCTTGCCGCTCTTCAGTGGCCGCAACACTTCGTCGATGACACCGTCGTCGATCAGCGGCTGCAGGCCCGTGGGGGTTTTCATGGACGAAGGGGACCGATCCGAAACAAGTCAGCAGCGATTATGCGGCAACCTACGGTGAAGCGTTTACATGCCGGCGCACACAGGGCGACCGGCGGCGTGCACTGGCGCAAGCGCTTACCATGGCCGGACCCGTCCAGCACGCAATCCGATGCCCGAGCCCACCACCCGCCGTCGCAAACGTCCTGCTGCCGTCGCCGCGGCCGGTGGCGAGCGCGGCCTGCCGCACGAATTGATGCAGCAGATTGCCGCCGCGCAAGGAGATCCGGACTTCATGACCTCGCTGGGGCGCGGGCTGGTGGTGTTGAGTGTGTTCGCCCAGCACGCCCGCGAGGTGACGATGTCGCAGATCAGCCTGGAAACCGGCATTTCGCGCGCGGCGGTGCGGCGCGTGCTGCACACGTTGGCCAAGCTGGGCTACGTGGGCGAGCAGGGACGCGGCTACGTGCTGTTGCCGCGGGTGCTGGGCATCGGCGGCGCCTATGCGGCCTCGTCGTCGATGACCGCGGCGGCGCAGCCGGTGCTGGACGGCTTGCGTGATCAGCTGCACGAATCCTGCTCGCTGGGCGTGCTGGACGGTGACGACCTGCTGTACGTGGCGCGCGCCGAGACGGTGCGGATCATGTCGATCGGGCTCCGGCCGGGCACCCGGCTGCCGGCCTATTGCACCTCGATGGGGCGGGTATTGCTGGCGGCCCTGCCCGCCGACACCTTGCAGGCGTACCTGGAGCGCACCACGCTGCGCCCGCGCACCGACCGCACGGTGACCCAGGCATCGGCGCTGCTGGAGGTGCTGGCGCGCACCCGGCGCGAAGGCATGTGCCTGACCGACCAGGAACTGGAGATCGGCCTGCGCTCGATCGCGGTACCGGTGCGCAACCTGCGCGGCGAGGTCATCGCCGCGCTCAACATCGGCGCCCAGGCCGGCCGCGTGAGCCTGCAGGCCATGCAGACGCAGCTGCTGGACCCGCTGAAGCAAGCCGCGCAACGCCTGGGCGCCTTGTTGAGTTAGCCCCCGCGCACCATGGACGTACCCAGAGCGACCGTGCGTCACCGATGCAACGCGCCTCTGGCTTGCGGCCGCCATCCGAAGGCCGGGCGCCTAGCGCGGCCGGCGCAGAAAGCTCACCACTGCATCCACCCAGGCGGCATGGGCGTCTTCCACCTGCGCCACATGACAGGTGCGGCCGTGCACCAGCACGGCCACACCGCGCGACTGCGCCGGGATGCGCGACCACACCGCCAGGTGCTGGCCATCGTCGGCGCGCACCTGCGCCAGCGCAGTGCCTGGCCCGGGCTGCGGCTGTGCACTGGCTGGCGGCCAGTGGGAGCAGGAGCAGCAGCAGACAGGCAAGTCGTCGCATCATGCGGTGCCTCGTGGTGGGCGCGATGGAATGCAGAGCATGGCAGGCGCGTGGCGACTGCCGCGCATCAGCCCGCGGCGGCCTGTTCTTCCAGGATCGGCCTGGCCAGCGCAAAGGCATGGTTGGCCGCGGGCACGCCGCAGTAGATCGCGGCCTGCAGCAGCAGTTCCTTGATCTGCTCGGCGGTCACGCCATTGTTGCGCGCTGCACGCACGTGCAGCTTGAACTCTTCGTCGTGGCCGAGCGCGATCATCATCGACAGGGTGATCAACGAGCGGGTGTGCGCAGGCAAGCCATCGCGGGTCCAGATCGTGCCCCAGGCATAGCGGGTGATCAGGTCCTGAAACTCGGCAGTCAGCTCGGTCCGGGCGGCCAGCGCGCGATCGACATGCGCATCGCCCAGGACGCGCCGGCGTTCGCGCATGCCTGCCTGGTAACGCTCGTCTTCGTGCATGGGGTGTCCTTCGGTAGGGTTGAATCAATCGGCCTGCAGAAAGCCCAGCACCGCGTCATTGAACGCGGCCGGCGACTCCAGGTTGCACAGATGCCGGCCGGGCACCTGCGCGTAATGGCCATCGGGTGCGGCGTAGGCGATCTCGCGCAGATTCGGCGGCGGGCACACCGGGTCGTCGTCGCCGGCCAGCGCCAATAGCGGCAGGGCCAGCCCATCCAGCGCACCACGGAAATCCGCCTCGGCCACTGCCTGACAACAGGCGATGTAGCCGGCGGGCGAGGTGGAGACGAACGCGGCGGCAATCATGTCCAGCCGCTGCGCGTGGCTGATGGCGAATGCCGGCGTGAACCAGCGCTGCAAGGTGGCGTCGATCAGCACCGGCAGGCCCTCGCTGCGTACCTTGTCAATGCGCGTTTCCCAAGTATCGGTGCTGCCGATCTTCTGCGCGGTGGCGCACACCACCAGCCGCCGCAGCCGCTGTGGCGCGTGCAGGCCCAGCCACTGCCCGGTCAGCCCACCGATCGACAGCCCGCAGAAGTCGCTGCGCTCGATCTGCAGGCCATCCCACAGTGCCAGCACATCCTGGCCCAGGTCGGCGACGCTGTAGGGACCCGGCGGCGTTTCCGAATAGCCGTGGCCACGGCGGTCGTAACGCAGGATGCGGAAGTGCGGGGCGAACGCGGCGATCTGCACGTCCCACATGTGCAGGTCGGTGCCGAGCGAATTGCAGAAGGTCAGCCAGGGCCGGCCTTCGGTGCCGTCCAGGCGATAGTGCAGGCGATGGGTGGGCAGTTGGAGATAGGCCATCGAAGCACCGTCAACGGGAAGGGGAGCCGGCCAGCACGCGGTCGATCCAGACCGAGGACAGGCCACGCCAGCTGTCGCTATCGAACACCGCCTGCAGTTGCGCGTGCGTGAGCACCGCACTCACCTGCGGATCATCGCCCAGTACCTCGCGCAGATGCCGCTGCTGGGCCTGGGCCAGCACCACCGCCTGTTCGACCAGTGCGTGCGCCTGCGGCTTGCCGAGCTGCGCGGCCAGCGCGAATACCGCCGCTTCGGCGTAGAGCACGCCGCCGTGGCTGTCCAGGTGCGTGCGCATGCGCGTGCGGTCCAGGTCCAACCCGGCCAGGCAGGCCTGCATCTGCGCCAGGCTGCCGGCGGTGAGCCGCACGATCTGCGGCAGCGTGTCCCATTCGGCATGCCACTGGCCGGCGGCGCGCTCGTGCGGCTGCAGCATCGCGCTGAACAACGTGGCGACCAGACCCGGTACGCGCGTGGCCGCCGCGACCGCCGCCACGCTGGAGACCGGGTTGCGCTTGTGCGGCATCGCCGACGAGCCCCCCTTGCCGGCGGCCGAGGGTTCGAACGCCTCGCCGACCTCCGATTGCATCAGCAGCACCACGTCGCCACCGATCTTGCCCAGCGTGCCGGCCAGCAGACCGAACGCGCAGCCAACCTCGACGATACGATCGCGCGCGGTGTGCCAGGGCACCGCCGGCAACGGCAGCGCCAGCGTGGTGGCCAGCGCCTGGGCCACATCGAGCCCGCGTGCCTGCAGCGAGGCCAGCGTGCCGGCCGCGCCGCCGAACTGCAGCACCAGCGCGTCGGCGCGCAGCGCATGCAGGCGTCGATGAGCACGCTGCAGCGCATCCAGCCAGCCGGCCGCCTTGAGCCCGAAGGTCACCGGCACGGCCTGTTGCAGCAAGGTGCGCCCAGGCAGCCCGGTAGCGCGCTCGCGGGCGGCCAGTTCGGCCAGCTCGCCGCACAGCTGCTGCAGGCGCGGCAACAACAGCTCCAGCGCCGCGCGCAGCTGCAGCACCGTACCGGTATCGATCACGTCCTGGCTGGTGGCGCCCCAATGCACCCAGCGCGCGGCGGCGGCATCGTGTGCGCCCACCCGCGCGGTCAGCGCCTTGACCAGCGGAATGGCGGGGTTGCCGGCCAATGCGGTGGCCTGCGCCAACACGGCCAGATCGTAGCGCTGCACATCGCAGGCAGCAGCGATGGCATGCGCCGCGTCGGCGGGAATCACGCCGCACTGCGCCTGCGCACCGGCAAGCGCCGCTTCGAAGTGCAGCATGGCCTGTACGCGCGCCGCATCATCGAACAGTGCGTCGCACGCGGCGTCGCCAAACAAGGATCCCAACAGCGAGGACGTCGCACTCATGCATTGCATCTCTTGGCGTGCCGGCAGCATGGCACCGAAGTACGGGGGTGCCAACTAGACGATCGGGCAATGCGTCCAACGCGCCTGCCTGGCGACGCAATGCCGATGGCCGGGTGTCCATTGGGTGCGCCCGGCACGCCGCACCCGCGCCTGCATGCGCCTACCCAGCCTGTCGGCGTTGTGCTGCGGCGGCGTGCCATCGCCGCATGTTTCCGCAAGCGCGCGGCACACCGCCTCATCTGCACGGTGCGTGCAGACATGCCACCGGTGGATCAATACTGGAAGAACACCGTTTCCGCATCGCCCTGCATGTGCACGTCCCAGGCGTAGGCGCCGTCGCCGCGGGGCTGGGCCAGCAGAGTCCCGCGGCGTTCGGCCGGTACCAGCGCCAGGATGGTGTCGCTGCCCAGGTGCGGGTCGTCGGCAAAGTACAGCCGCGCCGATGCGGCGCGCAGCAGCCCGCGCATCAGCACCAGCACGGTCAGATGCGCGGCCTGGGGCCGGCCATCCGGGCCGGCCACGGCGCCCGGCTTGACCGTGGCGAAGGAGAACCGCCCCTGCGCATCGGTGGGCACCCGGCCCCAGCCATCGAAGGTAGCGTCGTGCGCCTGGTGGCGCGCGTCGGCGACATGCGCGTAGATGCCGGCCGCATCGGCCTGCCACAGCTCCAGCACGGCGTCGGACACCGGCGCACCGGCGCCGTCATAGACACAGCCGCTGATCTGCACCGGCGTGCCGGCAGCCTGCGGCGGCGCCAGGCGATCGCGATACAGCGGTTCCAGGCCGAGCCGGTAATACGGCCCAACGGTTTGCGACGGGGTGGCATTCAGGCTCATCGACTCACTCCCAGACCGTTTGCTTGCGACCGCGCAGCACGATGTCGAAGCGGTAGGCCAGCGCGTATTCGCTGACCGCGTTTTCCCAATCGAGGCTGGACACCATGCGCTCGCGTGCCAGCGCGTCGTCGACGCAGTTGTAGATGGGGTCGTGCGCCAGCAGCGGGTCGCCGGGGAAATACATCTGCGTGATCAGGCGCTGGCCGATACCATCGCCATGCAATGAGAAATGGATGTGCGCCGGCCGCCAGGCGTTGTAGTGGTTGCGCCACGGGTACGCGCCAGGCTTGACAGTCTTGAACGCGTAGCGCCCGTGATCGTCGGTGAGGACCTGACCGGTGCCGCGGAAGTTGGGGTCCAGCGGCGCTTCATGGCGATCGCCTTCGTGCTGGTAACGGCCGGCGGCATTGCATTGCCAGACTTCCACCAGGCTGTTGCGCACCGGCTTGCCGTTTTCGTCCAGCACGCGGCCGGACACGATGATGCGCTCGCCCAGCGGCTCGCCGCTGAAGCCTGCGGTGAGATCGGCTGCATGTGCGCCGAGGGTCAGCCGGTCCAGGCGTGGGCCAGTCACTTCCGACAAGGTCACCGGGATCTGGATCGGCGCGCGTCGCGGTCCGCGCAGGGCCGTGGACGCGTAAGGCAGATGCAGATACGGCGGCTGCGTACCGGGTTGGCTGCGGCGGTAGCCGAGCAACGGATCAACAGCTGGCGTATCGACGGAGGTATCGCGCATGGTGAGATCTCCCTGGCCGCACTGCGGCACGTTCAAGCCAATGGGTGTGCAGGTGGTGCCCGATCGGTTGCAATGACCAGGCTCACAGGCGTTCGATCGCCAGCGCCACGCCCTGCCCGACGCCAATACACATGCTAGCCAGCCCGAACCTGCCGTTGCCGGCTTCGAGCTGGCGCAACAAGGTCAGCGCCAGCCGCGCGCCGCTCATGCCCAGCGGATGACCCAGCGCGATCGCACCACCATTGGCGTTGACGTGCGCAGCGTCATCGGCCAGCCCGAGCTGGCGCATGCAGGCCAGTGCCTGGGCGGCGAACGCTTCGTTGAGTTCGATCGCGTCGAACTGCTCGATGCGCAGGTTCAACCGGGCCAGCAGGCGCTGCGTGGCAGGCACCGGGCCGATGCCCATGTAGGCCGGTTCGACACCTGCTGCAGCAAAACCGAGCACCCGCGCACGCGGCGTCAGGCCATGCGCCTGGACCGCCTGCGCCGAGGCCAGCAGCAACGCGGCAGCGCCGTCGTTGACGCCGGACGCATTGCCGGCAGTGACGGTGCCGGGCTGGCGGAAGACCGGCTTGAGCTTGTCCAGCATCTCGGCGGTGGTAGTCGGCCGCGGCGCCTCGTCGTATTCCACGGTACCGGCGTCGCTACCCTTGCACGCGGCCACCGGCACCGAGGTGAGTTCGCCATCGAAGAAGCCGGCCGCCTGCGCCGCTGCCACGCGTTGCTGGCTGCGCAGGGCGAACGCATCCTGATCTTCGCGCGAGACAGCTTGGCGCTGCGCGACGTTTTCGGCGGTTTCGCCCATCAACTCGGTGCCGTAGGCGGCCTGCAGGCGCGGATTGATGAAGCGCCAGCCCATGGTGGTGTCTTCCAGTTGCTGGGTGCGGGCGAAGGCGCTCTCGGCCTTGCCCACGACCCACGGCGCACGCGACATCGATTCCACACCACCGGCGATTGCCAGCCCCAGTTCTCCGGCGCGGATGCCGCGCGCCACGGTGCCGACCGCATCCAGCCCGGACCCGCACAGCCGATTGAGCGTGCTGCCCGGCACCGAGCTGGGCAAGCCGGCCAGCAGCAGGCTCATGCGCGCGACATTGCGGTTGTCTTCGCCGGCCTGGTTGGCGCAGCCCAGGTAGACATCGTCGATGGCGCCCGGGTCCAGCGAGGGATGCCGTGCCAGCAATGCGGCCAGCGGCACCGCGCCCAGGTCGTCGGCGCGCACGCTGGACAGCGCGCCACCGTACCGGCCGATCGGCGTGCGGATGCCATCGATCAGATAGACCTCGCTCATGCCTCTGCCCCGGCGGACTGGGTGCCGTGCGCGGCATCGGTGCGTGCCTGCAGCGCGCGCAGTGCCTGCAGCTCGGTCGCGGTGGGCACAGGGGTCTGGGCAAGCGTGTCGGCAAAGCGGATCGGCCAACCGGTGGCCGCACTCACCTGCTCGCGGGTGATGCCCGGGTGCAGCGCGGTCACCGTGAGTTCGCGGGTCACCGGATCGGGCTCCATCACGCACAGGTCGGTGACCACCACCGTGGGACCGGCGCCGGGCAGGCCGGCGCGCGCGCGCGCATCGCCGCCCTCCAGATGCCCGACGGTGGTGATGAAATCCAGCACCGGCACGAAGCTGCGTTTGGACTGGCGCATGATGATGAAGACCTGCTTGGCGCTGGCCGCGATTTCCGGCGCGCCGCCGGCCCCGGGCAGGCGCGTCTTCGGCGCCGCGTAGTCGCCGATCACGGTGGTGTTGAGATTGGCATGGCGATCGATCTGCGCCGCGCCCAGAAACCCCACATCCACGCGGCCGCCCTGCAGCCAGTAGCGAAAGATTTCCGGCGTGGAGACCACGGTGTCGGCGGTCTCGGCCAGTTCGCCGTCGCCGATCGACAGCGGCAGTACGTCCGGTCGGGCGCCGATCGGGCCGGATTCGTAAATCAGGGTGACATCGGGCGCATGCGTCAGCCGGGCCAGATTGGCGGCGGTGGACGGCAGGCCGATACCGACGAAACATACCGCCCCGTCAGGCAGGCGCCGCGCCGCGGCCACGGTCATCATCTCGTTGGTGCTGACCTCGCTCATGCGGCCACCTGCTGCTGCGCGTGCGCGTACACGCGCCGGAAGTCGGCGAAATCCTGCGTATCGAGGACATGCGTCTGGATCCACTGCTGGAACCGCGCACGCTCGCGTGCAATCGCATCCCAGCGCAGATAGAAGCGGTTGTCGCGCGCGTAGTAGCCGTGCGCGTACGACGGTGCGGCGCCGCCAGGCACGTGGCAGACCGCATCGACCACCCAGCGCGGCAGGATGCAGGCATTGGGCGGTGCGTCGAGCGTGTCAACGATCTCTTCCACCGTCACGATCACCTTGCGCGCGGCCAGCGCGGCTTCCTTCTGCACGCCCAGGATGCCCCACAGCAGCACATTGCCGCGACGGTCGGCCTGTTGCGCGTGGATCACGGTGACATCGGGGTTGACGGCCGGCGTGGCGGCCAGCGTCTCCCCGGTGTACGGGCATTGCAGGAACTTGATGCTGTCGTTGACGCGCGGCAGGTCCGAGCCGACATAGCCGCGCAACACCGCAAACGGCAGCCCCGAGGCGCCGGCGACATAGGCGTTGGCCATGTCGGCGTGGCTGTGCTCGCGCAGCTGCAACGGCTGCGGCCAGGCATGTTCGACCGCATCGCGCAGGCGGTGCAGCGACCCCACCCCCGGATTGCCACCCCACGAGAACCGCAGTGCCGTCGCGCAGCCGGCGCCGATCAGCTGGTCGTAGATCAGGTCCGGGGTCATGCGCACCAGGCGCAGGTTGCGCTTGTGCTGGCGAATCACCTCGTGTCCGGCCGCATGCGGAATCAGGTGGGTGAAGCCCTCCATCGCCACGCTGTCGCCGTCGACGACCAGGTGGGACACCGCCTCTCTCAGGGAAACGACTTCGGCCATGGCAGCATGCCTGGGTTGCGAAACTAGCCACCACGGTAGAGCCGGCCAGATGGCGCGGTCAATCCGATTATCGGCGTTTACATCCGATAAACGCACAAATTCGCGCATGTGGTGGTGCCACGACATTGTCTCCGGTGTATACATAACTTCGCTTGCAAGCAGACGCCAGCGCTGGCATGCGCGTCAACTGGTTGCCAGCCGGCGCATCGGCGCCGATGCGTACCCCAGGTTGTATACAAAACCCCATGAGTCACGGTCATGTCCCAGTCCAAGCCGCTGTTTCCCCTCAACGCGTGGTATGCCGTCGCCTGGGACCACGAAATCAAGCACGCCCTGAGCCCGCGCAAGGTCTGCAACCTGGACGTGGTGCTCTACCGCAGCACTGCCGGCGCGGTGGTGGCGCTGGAAGACGCCTGCTGGCACCGCCTGGTGCCGCTGTCGATGGGTAAGCTGCGCGGCGACGACGTGGTGTGCGGATATCACGGCCTGGTCTACAACACCCAGGGCCGTTGCGTGCATATGCCCTCGCAGGAAACCATCAATCCCTCGGCCTGCGTGCGCAGTTTTCCGGTGGCCGAGAAGCACCGCTACGTGTGGATCTGGCCGGGCGACCCGGCCAAGGCCGACACCGCACTGATCCCGGATCTGCACTGGGCGCACGACCCGGCCTGGGCCGGCGATGGCCGCACCATCTACGCCAAGTGCGACTACCGGCTGGTGCTGGACAACCTGATGGACCTGACCCACGAAACCTTCGTGCACGGCTCCAGTATCGGCCAGGACGAAATCGCCGAAGCGCCCTTCGACGTGGTGCACGGCGACCGCTCGGTGGTGGTGTCGCGCTGGATGCGCGATATCGACGCGCCGCCGTTCTGGGCCAGCCAGATCGCGCGCCATCTCGATTACCGCGGTAAGGTCGATCGCTGGCAGATCATCCGCTTCGAAGCGCCCGGCACCATCGCCATCGATGTCGGCGTGGCCATCGCCGGCACCGGCGCGCCGGAGGGCGACCGCAGCCAGGGCGTCAACGGCTACGTACTCAACACCATCACCCCGGAGACCGATACCACCTGCCATTACTTCTGGGCGTTCATGCGCAACTACGCGCTGCACGACCAGTCCCTGACCACGCTCACGCGTGCCGGCGTCACCGGCGTGTTCGGCGAGGACGAGGCGGTGCTGGAGGCGCAGCAGCGCGCCATCGATGCGCATCCGGACCACACCTTCTACAACCTCAACGTCGATGCCGGCGGCATGTGGGCGCGGCGGGTGATCGACCGCATGATCGCGCACGAGCTGCGCGCACAGGACCTGTCGCTGCGCATGGTGGGATGAGCGCATTGCGCAGGAGATCAGCATGCCCCCGACCACTCCGTTCCACAGCAGCGCCGGGCAGACCACCCGCGCGCTGCTCACACTGCGCGAACTGATCCTCGACGGCACCCTGCCCGCCGGAACGGGGCTGTCCGAGCTGGCCGTGGTGCAGCGCCTGGGCATGTCGCGCACGCCGGTGCGCGCGGCGTTGCAGCGGCTGTGCGAAGAAGGCCTGGCCAGCGCCTTGCCGGGCGGTGGGTATGCGGTGCAGGCCTTCAGCGAGCGCGATGTGCACGATGCGATCGAACTGCGCGGCACGCTCGAAGGCCTGGCCGCACGCATCGCTCTGCGCGGCACGCTCGAAGACCTGGCCGCACGCATCGCTGCCGAGCGCGGCGTATCCGCCGCGCAGCTGACCCAGGCACGCGCGCTGCTGACCGAGATCGACACCATCATCAGCGCGCCACGCCAGGGCATCGACTTTTCCGCCTATGTGCAGGCCAACGCGCGCTTCCATTCCCTGCTGATGGCGATGGCCGGCAGCGATGTGCTTGAGCGTGCACTGACGCGCGTGGTGCAGCTGCCGTTCGCCTCGCCTAATGGCCTGGTCATGGCGCAGACCAGCGCTGCCGATGCGCGGGTCATCCTGACCCTGGCGCAGGAACAGCATCGCGAAGTGATCGCCGCCGTCGAACAGCGCCAGGGCAACCGCGCCGAAGCGCTGATGCGCGAACACGCACGCCTGGCCCATCGCAATCTTCGCCACCTGTTGCACACCCCTGCAGCGGTCAGCCAGGTGCGCGGCGGCGCCCTGACCGGCCGCGCCCATGCGTCCAACGCCGGCACCGACCGGCATGCCCTTCTGCCTGGAGCCCCCTCATGCGTAAAGACACCCACTGGCATCGCGCCCATGTCGTCAGCATCGCCGACGCCTGCCAAGGCGTGCGCGAAATCGTGCTCGATCCGGGCCCGGCCACGCGCAGCTTCGAGGTGGGCAGCCATCTGGATTTCCGCGTACGGCTGCATGGCCGCGACGATGTGCGCTCGTACTCGCTGGTGGGCGAGCCACGCAAGGACGGGCATTACCGCATCGCGGTGCGGCAGATGCCCGACAGCCGTGGCGGCTCGCTGCATATGTGGTCGCTGCAGCCCGGCGACGTGGTGGAGATGTCGCCGCCCAGCAACAACTTCGCGCTGGACGAAAGCGGCGAGGAGATCCTGCTGATCGCCGGTGGGATCGGCATCACGCCCATCCTGGGCATGGCGCAACGGCTGGCGCAGCGTCACCCCGCCTTCCGCCTGCTCTACGTGGGCCGCACGCGCAGCGCGATGGCCTACGTGGATGAGCTGGAAGACATGCTCGGCGAGCGCCTGCACCTGCATTGCGACGACAGCGCCGGCCCGGTCGACCTGGCCGCCGCGCTGGACCGGCTCTCGCCCAACGCCGAGGTGTATGTCTGTGGGCCGCTGGGCATGCTGGAAGCGGTCCGCCAGTCCTGGCATGCGGCCGGGCGGCCGCGCGCGCGGCTGCATTTCGAAACCTTCGGCAACAGCGGCCGGGTGCCGGCGCAGGCGTTCGTGGTCAAGCTGCCCGGGCTTGGCCTGGAGGTGCCGGTGGCGGAAAACGAATCCATGCTCGATGCACTGGCCGATGCCGGCGTCGAGCTGATTGCCGAATGTCGCCGCGGCGAATGCGGCCTATGTGCGGTGGAGGTGCTGGATACCGTAGCCGACATCGATCACCGCGACGTGTTCTTCAGCGACGAACAGCGCCGCGAGAACCGCAAGCTGTGCGCCTGCGTGTCACGCGCGGTGGGCGGCAGCATCAGCATCGATACCGGCTATCGCGGCGAACTGGGCTGACACAGCGGTGGACGGCGCATACACCGGGCAATGGACTGGCGCGCACGCTGGTCGGGACCGCATGCGCTGCCAGCACGCCTTGGCGCGCCGATCGGCCCGCTCGGTCGGTGCTTGGCTGATCGCCGTGTTTGCATCCTCACGCGCATGCGCGATCATCTGCGCATGGAGTCGACTCACTACAGGACTGTCCCGGCGCCGGCCTTGAACCCGCGCCAGGAACAATTGGTGGCACTGGTGCGACAGCAGGGCTTTGCCGAGGTAGAAGGCCTGGCAACGCGCTTTGAGGTCACCCCGCAGACCATCCGGCGCGACCTGACCCTGCTCTGCGATGCCGGTGTGCTGCGCCGGTATCACGGCGGCGTCAGCATGCCCTCGAGCGTGGAAAACCTGGCCTATACCGCGCGCAAGGCACTGCAGGCCAACGAGAAGCAGCACATCGCCGCGCAGGTGGCGCGCTTCATTCCCGACGATGCCTCGCTGTTCGTCAACCTCGGCACCACCAACGAAGAAGTGGCGCGCGCCCTGCTGCAGCATCGCGGCCTGCGCGTGATCACCAATAACCTCAACGTGGCGGTGATGCTCAGCGCCAACCCCAGCTTCGAGGTGATCGTGGCCGGTGGCGTGGTGCGTGGCCGCGACCAGGGCGTGACCGGCGAAGCCACGGTGGAACTGATCCGCCAGTTCAAGGTGGATTTCGGGGTGATCGGCATTTCCGGCATCGATCTGGACGGCGCCTTGCTGGATTTCGATTACCAAGAAGTGCGCGTGGCCCAGGCCATCATCGAGCACTCGCGCCAGGTACTGCTGGCCGCCGACCACAGCAAGTTCGGACGCAACGCCATGGTGCGGCTGGGCGCACTCGCACAGGTGCACGACTGGTTCACCGACCGCGCCCCGCCGCAGGAGTTGGCCGGGGTGCTGGAAGAAGCCGGCACGCGGGTGCATGTGGCGGGTACGAACGGCGCCGCCTAGCGAGACAGGCATCGCCACAGGCGAGGCGTCGCCGATCCGCGCAGGTTACCCAGCGGTTGAAGCGCGACGCTATGTTCGTTTTTGTGCGTTTTGGCATAGAAAAATTATTACTCCATGCATATCAATAGACCAAGTCAATTGCTCCCGTGTTTCAAATAGCCCTAGGACCGCGCTCCGGCCGTCATCTTTAGGTTAAGTCCCGTCTTCACGCCCCCGCAAGGCGCTATGTTCGAATATGTTCGAACATGACAACTTAGGTTCGCTAGTGCGGATCTGGACGGAGACACTGATGGGCGAGACGTACGATCTTCTGGTGGTAGGCGGCGGCATCAACGGGGTCGGCATCGCCCGCGATGCGGCCGGGCGCGGCCTGTCGGTGTGCCTGTGCGAACAGGACGACCTGGCGTCGCATACCAGCAGTGCCAGCACCAAGCTCATCCACGGCGGCCTGCGGTATCTGGAACAGTATGAATTCGCCCTGGTCGGCAAGGCCCTGGCCGAGCGCGAAGTGCTGCTGCGGCTGGCACCGCACATCATCTGGCCGCTGCGCTTCCTGTTGCCGCACCAGCCGCATCTGCGCCCGGCCTGGATGATCCGCGCCGGCCTGTTCCTGTACGACCACCTGGGCGGCAGCAAGCGCAGCCTGCCGCGCTCGCGGCGGCTGTCGCTGCGCACGCATCCAGTGGGCGCGCCACTGCAGGAATCGTTGCGCACCGGGTTCGTGTACTCCGATGCCTGGGTACAGGACGCCCGCCTGGTGGTGCTCAACGCGATGGATGCAGCCAGACGCGGCGCGCAGATCCACACCCGTACCCGCTGCGTCGGCGCTTGGCGCGATGCCGGATTCTGGTATGCCGAACTCGAAGACCGCCAGGGCCGCCGCCGCACCGTGCAGGCGCGCGCGCTGGCCAACGCGGCTGGCCCGTGGGCAGTGGCGTTCCTGGACAAGGTCGCCGCGGTACCGCACCAGCACGCATTGCGCCTGGTCAAGGGCAGCCACATCGTGGTGCCCAAGCTGTTCGATCACGACCACGCCTACATCTTCCAGCAACCGGACCGGCGCATCGTATTCGCCATTCCCTACGAGCATGACTTCACCTTGATCGGCACCACCGATGTCGACTACGAGGCCGACCCCGCCGCGCCCAGGATCGATGCGGCCGAAGTGCAGTACCTGTGCGACGCGGCAAACCTGTATTTCCAGCAGCAGATCGGCCCGCAGGACGTGGTGTGGAACTACAGCGGCGTGCGTCCATTGCTGGACGATGCGCAAGACAATGCCGCCGAGGTCACGCGCGACTATCAGCTGGAAGTGGTCAACGACGGCGCGCCGTTGCTCAACGTGTTCGGTGGCAAGCTGACCACCTATCGCAAGCTGGCCGAGGAAGCGGTCGACCGGATCACGCAGGCCCTGGGGACCCGCAAGCCGGCGTGGACCGCGCGCGGCGATGCGCTGCCCGGCGGCGAGCAGCGCGACATCGCCAGCCTGCTCGAGCGGGTGCGCACTACGCGTCCATGGTTGCCTGCTGCCACCGCGCAGCGCCTGGTGCGCAACTACGGCACCTGCGCCGAGCAACTACTGGGCGATGCAACAGACATGGCCGGACTGGGCAAGCACTTCGGTGCGGACCTGTACCAGGCCGAGGTGGAGTACCTGCGGCAGTACGAATGGGCGCAGAGCGCCGACGATATCCTGTGGCGTCGCAGCAAACTCGGCCTGCGCATGGATGCAGACGGGCGTCAGCGCCTGGAGGCGTATCTGCAGGCGCAGCCGGTGCCGGCCATCGCCACCGCCGCGGCGTGAAAACACACCGCGTTGCCGGCGAGGACGGGTCGTCCGGCAACGTATCCTGGCGTACTGCCGGCATCATGACGATCCCTGTGGAGGGCACACCCGATGAGCACGAACCAATTTCCCTGCGCGCCAATGCGTGCATCGCGCCAGCTTGCGCGCACCCGTGACTGCAACGCGGGCCTGCCCGCATGACCCGTCAACTCGTTGGTGAGTTGATTTCCGAAGCGTTGGCGATGTTCATCATCATCGCGCTGGGCGATTCGGTCGCAGCGATGTACGTGCTGTACGACCCCAGCCCGTACCAGAATGCGTATTGGGGGGTGTGCATCGCCTGGGGCCTGGCGGTCACGCTGGCCATCTACGTCACCGGCGCGGTCTCCGGCACCCACGCCAATCCGGCGGTGACCCTGGCGCTGGCGCTGTTCCGTGACTTTTCCTGGAAGAAGGTGGTGCCGTACTGGATCGCGCAGGTGATCGGTGCATTCCTGGGCGCGGCCATCGTCTATCAGCTCTACGGGCCGGTGATCGATCACTTCAACCAGGTGCAGCAGCTCACCCGCGAAGCCGGCGGTGCCGCCGGGGTGTTCTTCACCGCGCCGGGTCTGGCGGTCACACCGATGCACGCCCTGGTCGACCAGATCATCATGACCGCGTTCCTGATTTTCGGCATCTTCGCCATCACCGAGCGCTTCAACGAAGCCGCACCGGGAGCCAATTCCGGCGCGTTGATGATCGGCCTGCTGGTCGCCACGCTGGGTGCCTCGATGGGGTATCTGGAAGCCTGGGCGATGAATCCGGCACGCGATTTCGGGCCCCGTCTGTTCGCCTACTTCGCAGGCTGGGGCGAAGCCGCCCTGCCGGCCAAGGACAACTACTGGTGGGTGCCGATCGTCGGGCCGTTGATCGGCGGGCCGATCGGCGCATTGGCGTACCAGTGGCTGATCCTGCCGTTCCTGCCGGCACGTGTGCGGCACCTGCAGGGCGACACGCCGCCGCTGGATCCGCGCTGATCGCCGTGCCCGGCGGCACGCCTGACCGCTTGCACGAATCGCCGCCGCTGGCGTGCCGTTCGTGCAGCGTCATCCAGTTGCACCGACCACTCTCGCCGTGCGCCAACGCCGGCATTGTTTGAGGAATCTTCGATGGAAAAGCAATACGTCCTGGCGATCGATCAAGGCACCACCAGCTCGCGCGCGATGTTGTTCGATCGCCAAGGCAAGGTGGCCGGCGTAGCGCAGCGCGAATTCGGGCAGATCTTTCCGCAGCCGGGCTGGGTGGAACACAACCCGCGCGAGATCATGACCAGTGTCTACACCACCATTACCGAGCTGCTCAACAACGCGCAGATCGATGCGCGCGCGATCTCCGGCATCGGCATCACCAACCAGCGCGAAACCGCGGTGGTGTGGGACAAGGCCACCGGCCAATCGATCTACAACGCCATCGTCTGGCAATCGCGGCAGACCAAGGACATCTGCACCCAGCTGAAAGAGGCCGGACACGAGCAGATGGTGCGCGACAAGACCGGGCTGCTGATCGATGCGTATTTTTCCGGCACCAAGGTCAAATGGATTCTCGACCATGTGGAAGGCGCCCGTGAGCGCGCGCGCAACGGTGAGCTGGCCTTCGGCACCATCGACAGCTGGCTGATCTGGAACCTCACCGGTGGCAAAGTGCACGTCACCGACTACACCAATGCCTCGCGCACCATGATGTTCAACATCCATACCCTGGAGTGGGATGCCGAACTGCTGGCCATGCTGGATGTGCCCGCGCAGATGCTGCCGGAGGTGCGCTCCTCCAGCGAGGTCTACGGCATGACCCAGACCCAGTATTTCTATGGCGAGCAGGTGCCGATCGCCGGAATCGCCGGGGACCAGCAGGCCGCGTTGTTCGGCCAGGCCTGTTTCGAACCGGGCATGGCAAAGAATACCTATGGCACCGGTTGTTTCATGCTGATGAATACCGGCGACAAGGCGGTGGTCTCCAAGGCCGGGCTGCTGACCACCATCGCCTGGGGCATCGACGGCAAGGTGGAATATGCACTGGAAGGGGCGATCTTCGTCGCCGGCTCGGTGGTGCAGTGGCTGCGCGATGGCCTGCGCATGCTGGGCAAGGCCAGCGACTCGCAGGCCTATGCCGAGCGTGCCGGCGACAACGATGGCGTGTATCTGGTGCCGGCCTTCGTCGGCCTGGGCGCGCCGTACTGGCGCAGCGATATCCGCGGCGCGGTGTTCGGCCTGACCCGTGGCACCAGCAAGGAACACTTCGTCCGCGCGGCGGTGGAGTCGATGGCGTATCAGACCCGCGACGTGCTCACCGCGATGCAAAGCGATTCGGGCATCGAGTTGAAGGAACTGCGCGCCGACGGTGGCGCCATCGCCAACGACTTCATGGCGCAGTTCCAGAGCGACATCCTCAATGTGCCGGTGCTGCGGCCGGAAGTAGCCGAAACCACCGCGCTCGGTGCGGCCTATCTGGCGGGTCTTGCGACCGGGTTCTGGGGCAGCCGCGAGGAAATCGCCAAGCAGTGGGCGGTGGATCGTCGTTTCGAGCCGGCCATGGCCGAGGACAAGCGCGAGCAGCTGTACGCTGGTTGGCAGCAGGCCGTGGAAGCGACGATGGGCTTCAAGATCAGCTGACCCGCTCTGGCCGCAAGGCGTGCAATGAACGTCTCATCTTGCGCGATCTGGCGCGGCAGCTGCGCCGCCATCACGCGCATGACGCTGGCCTGCGGTGACGCAGGCCAGCGCCGTTTCAGGCACTTACTAGCCGCCAGTGCTTGCCCGGCCGGCGATGGTGTCCGGATCCCAGTGTTCCTTGATCAGGCCATTCTCGATGCGGAACATGTCGAACCAGGTGGTGGTGTAGGTCTTGCCGGGGTTACGCGGGTCCGGCAGCGTGCGCACCGACACCAGCGTGACCAGGTCATGATCGGCGGTGATCGCCACCAACGGCAGTTGCACCCGCGGCTGCACCTTGGTCGGCGGCACGAAGGCCGTCAGGAAAGCAATGAAGGCATCGCGCCCATTGGCCACATTCGGGTTGTGCTGGATGTAGTTCTTGTCCATGTACATCGGCGCGTATTGCACCTGGCCTGCCTCGAACACGATGCGCCAGAAGTCGTAGACCAGGCGCTTGTTGGCGGTCTCATACCAGTTGGAGCCGATCAGCAACTTCTCGTGGTTGGAGTTGGCGGTCACCGCGGTCTGCGCAAACGCCGCCACCGGCGCGAGCAGCATGATCAAGACCAGGGCGCGGGAGACTAATTTCTTCATGAGTCACTCCAGAGATGAAGCGGTCCGTGCACTCGCAGGGGATCGGCGTACGGCACCGCGATTGGGGGAATGACGCGTCCTTGCTTGCGCACACTGCCACGCGTCGGGACAACCCTACCCAGCACGTCCGCGGGTGCGCTAGCCACCCGAAAGTGTACTTGGGCACTTCGAAAATTCCAGGTGATCAAATGATTACCCTACGCAGCGCGTCGTCAGGCGTCGGGCAGTTCGACCATCGGCAGGCCCGCATAGTTTTCGGCAATGGTGGCGCGCCCGGCCTCGCTGTCCAGCAGATACGCAAGCTCGGCCTGGCGGATGCGTGCGGTAAACGGGTCTTCATCATCGAAGGTGTGCAGGAGCGTGGTCATCCACCACGAAAACCGCTCGGCCTTCCACACCCGCTGCAGTGCCAGCGCCGAGTACCGCCGCAAGACGTCGGCATTGCCAGAGACTTTCCAGCGCGCGAATAGCTGTGCGAGCAGCCCGACATCGGCCAGCGCAAGATTCACCCCCTTGGCACCGGTGGGCGGCACGATATGCGCGGCATCTCCGGCCAGGAACAGGCGCCCGTACTGCATCGGCTCGGCCACGAAGCTGCGCAACGGCGCAATGCTCTTCTCGATCGACGGGCCGGTCACCAGTTGCTCTGCCAACGCTGCCGGCAACCGTGCGCGCAACGCATTCCAGAACGCCGCATCGCTCCATGCCTCCACGCGCGCGGCGGCCGGCACCTGGACGTAATAGCGCGTGCGCGTGGGGGAGCGCATCGAACACAGCGCAAATCCCAGCCGGTGGCGTGCATAAATCAGTTCGTCGTGCACCGGTGGCGTGTCGGCAAGCACGCCGAGCCAGCCGAACGGGTACACCCGCTCGAACACCCGCAGGCGGTCGGCAGGAATGCTGGCGCGGCTGACGCCATGGAAGCCGTCGCAGCCGACGATGTAGTCACAGGCAACGCGCACACGGCTGCCCTCATGGGCGAACTCCACGCTGGGCGTGGCGCTGTCCAGCGCGTGCAGGGTGACGTCGCGTGCGCCGCAGTAGGTCGGCGCATCGCTGCGCTGACGCGCCTGCATCAGATCGGCGGTGACATCGGTCTGGCCATACACCGTGACCCCGCAGCCGCAACCGCGTAGCAGATCGATGCGCTCACGCCGGCCATCGAGCGACAGTTCGAAGCCATGATGCGACAGACCTTCACGCTGCAGGCGGTCACCCACACCGGCGCGTTGCAGCAACTCCACACTGCCCTGCTCCAGTATTCCGGCGCGGATGCGCGCCAGTACGTGTTCTGGCGTCTGCCGCTCGACAATGAGCGTGTCGATGCCGTCACGCAGCAACAGTTCTCCCAGCAGCAGGCCGGATGGCCCGGCACCGACGATTGCAATTTGCGTTCGCATGGGGCGCTCCTGTCTTCAATGACCAGGCCTGCAGTGTCGGTAGCCAACCGGCATCATTGAAGGGATGATTGCGCGCAGTGCTTGGACTTTTCGACGATGCCCACACGCGCACGCCAACTCACTGCAACCACTGCCGGTCCCGCGTTCGGCCTGTACGGCGAGCAGCACGCCGATGCACCGGAGCTGCTGCATTGGGAATCGATTGCCGCGCGCAGCCGGCTGCACGACTGGCACATCGACCCGCATCGGCATGAAGACCTGGCGCAACTGCTGTACGTGCAGCGCGGGCCGGCGACACTGCAACTGGATGGACGCACCCAGCGCCTGCGTGGCGCCACCCTGGTGTGGCTGCCACCGCTGTGCGTGCATGGGTTCGCATTCGACCCGCGGGTACGCGGCCACATCATCACCTTGTGCATGCCGCTGGTGCGCAGCGCGCTGGACGCGGCACCCGTGCTGCAGCCAGGTCTGGCACGACCGGCGGTGCTGCAGGCCAACGCCTCGCGGACACTGCTCGACCTGCTGTTCGACAGCATTGCCACTGATCACGTGCATCGGCGTGTGGGACACGCTGCCGCACTGCAGGCTGCTGCAACGCAATTGGTGATCTGGACCGCTCGCACGGCCTTGCAAGGCCTGCACGATGCAGCGGACGCCAGCCCGCAGGCAGACCCTGCCCTGCGCCACCTGCGCGCCTACCAGGCATTGATCGACCAGCACTATCGTGCGCACTGGCCGATCTCCCGCTATGCCGACCAATTGGGCCTGACCCCGGGCCATCTCAACGCACTGTGCCGACGCTTGGTCAATGCGTCGGCGCTGGACCTGCTGCAACGCCGGATCATGCTCGAGGCCCGCCGCAGCCTGCGCTACACCAGCCTGCGCGTGCAGAAGATCGCCGCCACGCTTGGATTTTCCGATGCCGCCTATTTCAGCCGCTACTTCGCGCGGCATGCGGGGTGCTCGCCTACGCGCTTTCGCACTGACCAGTGAGGCCGTGGTGGTGCCGCTACATCTGAAAGCGGCGAGCACGGAAGCGTCTGCCCGGCGATGCCGCCAGGCCGACGCAGCACTGCGCCGAGCCGGCCAGCCACGCAGACGCGTACAGGCGCTCAGAACGGGTACTGCGGTACCTCGTTCTTGATCGTCAGCCACTGCCAGTGCGTGTACTGCTCCCAGTCGGCTGGACCACCAACGCTGGTGCCATTGCCGGATGCGCCCGTGCCGCCGAACGGGTTGATCACTTCATCGGCCACGGTCTGGTCGTTGATGTGCAGCAGGCCGGTGTGCAGGCGCTCGCCGAGCGCCATCGCCCGCGACACCGACGCGGACAGGATGCCGGCAACCAGACCGTACTCGCCATGATTGGCCATCTCGGCGGCTTCTTCATCGGTATCGAACACGCTGATGTTGATCACCGGCCCGAACGCTTCTTCGTCGAACGCGCGCATGCCCGGGCGCACGTTCGACAGCACGGTGGCCGCATAGAACAGCCCCTCGTTGGTTGCGCCGGCTTCCACGACCGCGCCGGCGGCCACACTGTCGGTGACGATGTCGATCACCCGTTGCAGCTGGCGCTGGTCGATGATGGGGCCCAGTGCCACGGCGCCGCTGACCGGGTCGCCCACCGGCAGATGCCGTGCTTTTTCCGCCAACCGCTGGGTCAACGCATCGGCCACACTGCGTTGGACCAACACCCGTCCGGTGGCCATGCAGATCTGTCCCTGGTGCAGGTATGCACCGAAGGCAATCGCCGAGGCGGCGCGGTCCAGGTCCGCATCGTCGAGTACGATCACCGCATTGTTTCCGCCCAGTTCCAAGGCCACCTTTTTCAGGTGTCGCCCGGCAATTTCGCCAATACGGCGACCAGCCGCAGTGGAGCCGGTAAAGGCGATCATCGGGATATCCGGTGCTTCCACCAGCGCCTGGCCGATCTGTGCATCGCCGTGCAGCACATGCAGCAAGCCCTTGGGCAGGCCGGCTTCTTCCAGCACCTGCGCGATGATCACTCCACCGGTGTACGGCGTGCGCGGGTCGGGTTTGAGGATCACGGCGTTGCCCATGGCCAGCGCCGGCGCCACCGAGCGCAGCGACAGGATCAGCGGGAAATTGAACGGCGAGATCACCGCTACCACGCCCAGCGGCAGATGCCGGGCAAGGCTGAGTTGGCCGGCGGCGGTTGGCAGCACCTGGCCCACCGCCTGCAGCGGCAACCCGGCGGCCTGTTGGTAGAACACCACCGCTTCATCCACTTCGTGCTGGGCCTTGGCAGGATGCCACCGGTTTCGCGTGCGATCAGCAGCGCAGCGTCGGCACTGCGTGTCTGCATGACCTGGGCGGCGCGATGGAAGATCGCGGCGCGCTCGCGCGGCGGCGTGGCGGCCCAGGCGCGCTGCGCCTGCTTGGCCTGCGCTACGGCAGCTGCCACATCGTCCAGATCGGCCTTGCTGACCTCGTGCAGCAAGCCACCGGTCGCCGGCTCATGGATCGGCAGGCTGCCGCCGTGGCCGTGCACCCACTCGCCATTGAAAATGCAGCCGTGCCACGCGGGCGTATCGGTCGCAGCGACCGCTGCGCTGGGAAGAGCATTCATGGTCCAGTCTCCTGCTACAAACATTGGGGGGAGTGACGGGTGGGAGGAACTACAGCGTGGTGGATGCCAGCCCGCCACCGACCGGCAGGGTGATGCCATTTGATCCAGCGCGCGGCATCCGATGCCAGGAACACGATGGCCTCGGCCACCTCGTCGGCGTACGCCGGGCGGGTCATGCGCTTGGCATCTTCCTTGACGCGTTCCTCGCCCAGCATCGCGGCGAAGTCGCCCAGGATCGGGGTGAACACTGGTCCAGGAGAGACGTTGTTGACGCGGATGCCGCGTTCGGCAAACCAGGGGCGCGATTGCAGCAACGTCCACACGATCAAGGCTTCCTTGAAGTACTGGTAGCAGGTGTCGTGGGCCACCGGATACGCGGCCAGCCAGGCAGCGCCGGCCTCGAAACTGCCGGCGGCGGCCAGCTGCTTGTGCAGCTCCAGCCGCTGCGGCCACTCTGCGCCAAGGATCGAGGCGACATTGATGATGCCACCGCCCGGGACGATGTGCGGCAGCAGCGCCTGGCTCAGATGGCGCAGGCCCAGGTAATTGACGCGTGCCACCACATCCAGCGGCACGGTGCCGGGCACGCCGGCCACGTTGGCCAGCGCATCGATACGCTCCGGCAAGGCGCTGACCAGCGCGTGGATGGACTCGGGGTCGCCCAGGTCGGCCTGATGAAAGCCGTGCAGGGTCATCTGGACCGGCGTGCGATCCACCCCGATCACCGTGGCGCCATGAAACCGCGCCAGCCGTGCGACCTCTGCGCCGATGCCCGACGCCACACCGGTCACCACGATCGTCTTGTTCTGCAAATTCATTGCCACCCTCCGAAGTAAACGCATAGTTCGGCACCAGCGACCAATCGCCGGCGCCCTGGTTGAGATCGCGATTCGCGGTCGAACTCGCCGATCGGTGCAACGGCGTCGACTTCGAAACGCTGCGAAAACACCGGCCGCCCGTCACGCATCACCGGCAGCATCTGCAGATACGGCCCGAAGGTCAGATCGCCGACGCCCGCGCCGTTGTCGCGCAGGGTGGCGATGCTGTTGCGCCCGAAGGTCGCGTCCAGATTGATCAACGGCACGAGCGTATTGATGCCCAGCGCCCCAGCGAACAGCGTGTACGGCGTGACGTAGGCAACCTGGGTCGGCAGCAGGGTGGAATCGATACGCGGGTCATCGAACACCGGGACATCGTTGCCACGCGCGTCCTTGATCGCATCCAGCGAAGTCTGGCGCAGATAGGTCGCCACGGCCCAGCCGGGCGTGGTGCGGGTGAAACATCCAGAAAGCTCGTCCCGCCGGTATTGAGCCCACTGGTGAGCGCCGCACTCTGCGGCACGCCCTGTGCGAGCGCTGCGCCGGTGGCAAGCATTGCCGCCGCCCCAAACGTTGCGCGGACCTGCCACGACGCTCTTGCACCACCTGCCCAGCGCATCTCCGAGGATCGACTCACTGCGGACATCTCCAGCGTTGGGAGGGAACAGCGGGCCTGCCACAGGGCAGGCGTCAGGCAGGGGCAATCCCCGCGCTACGCACAGCACGTGCAGTTGCAATATGAAGTGGACAAACGGCGCCGGCTACGTAGCCGGCAGGCGCGGCCTACAGCGTGTCCAGACGATCCAGGCGATCGAGCGCGCGCAGCAGCGGCGCCTCGCTGGTGCCGAGCACTGCACTGAGCTGCCGCTCCATGCGCAACACCTCGGCTTCGGCTTCGGTCGGCAGGGTGATGCCGGCCGGCGTCAGCGACAGATGCTGCATGCGCCGGTCCTGCCGCCCGCGCACCTGCCGCAACAGCCGGCGCTTGACCAGCCGTGCAACCACGATGGCCAGGTTCGGCGGCGACACGTGCAGCACGTCGCCGATCTGGCGTTGATTGATCCCCGGGTTGCCATCCACCAGCATCAGCAAGGAGAAATCGACCGGCTTCAGATCGAAGGCCGCCACGCACTCCTGGAACATCCGCCGCACCAGCAGCTCGGTGCGGGTGATGCGATACCCCAGCAGCCGCAGCAGGCGCGCCTGGTCCACCTCGGTGACGGGATCGGGCAACGGTGCAACAGGGGCGGTAGCGGGCATGACGGTTCTCGCGACGAAGGCAGCGGGCGGACTGGTACGCGCCGTGCGCTCCATCCGCAACGCCGATCCCCGACGTGCACCGCATTGTAGACGCGGCCAGGCCCATCGATGTGGACGTGCAGGCCGCCGTTACGTGCCGGAGTCGCGTGCCCGGCAGCGGTATAGCAGCGCTGCAGCATGCGAGGGACCGCGCTGATCCAGTCGCGGAGTAGACATGGTTCCGGTCGGCAAGTGATTGCGTTCCGGAATAGTTATTTAACATAACTATATTGCCAAGCTGCAGCGCAGCATGGTCGCGTCCGCTAGGTGGTGCTGGATCTGGGTCCAGACGGCGATCAGCAGGCCGCATGGGGCCAGGCGGTTCGGTGTGATCGGCCGCGGGGCGTGGCCGGGATCAACCGTCGGCGGCATGCCGATCAGCAAGGACGCGCAGCCGGGCACGCGCCACACACCGGACGGGCATGCAGGACTACCCGCGGCGGGGCACGGCCAGATCAGGGCAGCCAGAGTTTCTCGAGATCGCGAAAGCCCCAGTCGCTCGGAGTTTCCATCTTTTCGATCCGGTCCTGGCAGTCGGGGCGCGACAGGTCGATGTCCTGCACCAGCACATGGCTGCGCAGCCTGGCCGAGTAGAACGCCCGCACCTTCGGTTTGAGCAACGCGTCCGGGGTCTGTTCGATCACCACGGCCAGCTTCTGCGATTCCAGCCGCACCAGCGAACCGACCGGATAGATCCCCAGTCGGCGCACGAACGCCTGGAAGATCACCGGGTCGAAGTGGCCTTTCCACGAGGCCATCTGCTTGAGCGATTCGGCAGGATCCCAGCCGCGCTTGTAGGGGCGGTCGGAACTGATGGCGTCGTAGACATCGCAGACCGCGCCCATCCGCGACATCAGCGAGATCTCTTCGCCGACCAAGCGGTTCGGATAACCGCTGCCATCCATCTTTTCGTGATGATGCAGGGCGATTTCCAGCACCACCGCGTTCTGCACGCCGCCGGCCACCAGCAGGCGATGGCCATCCAGCGGATGCTGGCGCATGACCTCCATTTCTTCGTTGGTGAGCCGGCTCGGCTTGTTGAGGATGTCCAGCGGCGTCACCGCCTTGCCCATGTCGTGCAGCAGCCCGCCCATCGCCGCTTCCACCACCTGCGCATCGGGCAGGCCGAGCTGGCGGGCAAGCCCGCTCATCAGCCCGGCCACGGCCATCGAGTGCAGATAGGTGTAGTCGTCGGCGGTCTTGAGCCGCGCCACGCTGATCAGGGCCTGCGGGTGACGCAGCACCGAATCGTTGATGGCTTCCACCAGCGGCATGGCCGCCTCGGTATCGACGGTACGGCCGAGCCGTACGTCGCGAAACATCTCCTCCACGGTGTCGCGCCCGTCTTCGAAAATGCGCCGTGCCCGCACCACCTCGGCCTCGATGCCGATCTGCGCGGCGACGCTGTTGGTGCGCACCGTGCGCATGGTGGACGCTGGCGCTGGCGCTGGCGGTTCCGGTGCCGGAGGCGTGACATCGGCCGCCTCGGTCTCCGGCATGCTCGCATCCACATCCAGCCCGCGCGCGGTGTCGATCACCAATTGCTCGATCCGGCTTCCATGGATCTTGTCCACGTCCTGCGAATCGACCAGGAACGAGGTTTTCCAGAACGGATGGTGCACCCATGCGCCCAGCAGCTTGTAGACATACATGCCGGGGCGAAGTTGGTCGGAGTCGATGGTTCTGAGCATGCCGGCGCTGGTGTGCACGATGTCTGCGGAAGAGTCCGCCATGGGCATGGCGGTCCTCGGAGGTATCGGCAGGCGGCACGATTTCTTTGGTCCGCCGATCCGTGCTGGACAGGCCGATTCACACGGTCGAGCACGGCCGGCTGAGCGGTTCAGCGATCCGGCAAGCGCATCGCCACCACGGCGGCGGCAGCGAACAGCAGCGGCACGTCGCAGGCCAGGTACAACATGGCCGGCGTCCACCCGGCGTCCAGCACCACCCCCGCACACAGGGGCGACAGGATCGCGCCGAAGCGGCCCACGCCGATCGCCCAGCCCATGCCGGTAGAGCGTACGGCTGCCGGGAATACCACCGACGCTATCGCATACAGCCCTCCCATGGCGGCGGTCATTGCCGCACCGGTCAACAGGGCGGTCACGAAGGCCCAGCTCAGCACCGCGCTGCTCAGCCCGAACGCAAGCATCGCCACCGCCACCAGGATCAACGCACCGGCCGTGAGCCGCGACAGCCGCGCGCGCAGCGCCAGCCAACTGAACAGCGTACCGCCCGCGATACCGCCCAGATTCAACAGCACCCCGCCGGTCACGCCCTGAGCGGCCGACAGCCCTGCGGTCACCAGCAGCTTGGGCGTCCAGCTGAGTACGAAGTAGAACGAGAACATCAGCAGAAAGAACGCCAGCGCGATCAGCAGCGACTGCCGCCGCACCGCGCCGACGAACAGCGCGGCATAGCCCTGCCCGGCCGTCTGTACCGGCGGCGGCGGCAATTGCGGCGAGGCCGGCATCCCCATTCGCGCCAGCACTGCGTTGAAGCGCGCATGTGCATTCGGCGGCCGGCGGGCTATCAGGAACTCCAGCGACTCCGGCAGAAAGGCAAGCACCAGCGGCATGCACGCCAACGAGCCCAGTGCGCCAAGCAGAAATACCGAGGGCCACGACCAGTGCTGCAACAGCAGCGCCGCGATCGCCCCGCCCACGGTTGCGCCCACCGGGTAGCCGGTTGCCTGCAGCACCGTGGCCGTACTGCGCCAGCGGGCGGTCGAATACTCGGCAGCCGTCACCGCCACGCACGCCATTATGCCGCCGATCCCGATACCGGTGAACGCCCGCAGCGCCCCCAGTTGCCAGGCGTTGCCGGCCAGCGCCGAGGCGCCCATACCCACGGTGAGAATGGCCAGGCAAATCAGCGTCAGCGCACGGCGGCCGATGCGGTCAGCCAACGGCGCCAGTACCAACGACCCCACTGCCATGCCCACCAGCCCGGCACTGAACAACATCCCCAACGACTTTCCCGACAACTGCCAATCCGCCGACACATGCGGCGCGGTGAACGCCATCGCCATCACGTCGAAACCGTCGAGCATTGTCAGCAGCACGCAGATCGCCACTGCCCGCCACTGAAAAGGCGTCATGCGCTCCAGCACGAAGGACGCAGGTGTTGAAGCGCTTTGGAGCATCGGGGTGTCCTGTGGAGAAGGGAATGTTCTTGCAGAGCGGGGTGCGGGTGGTCGTGCATCGACAGCAACTTGCGCGGCACTGCAATGACGGCGAGCGGGAGAAAGCGATGTTCGCGTCGCCCGGAACTCGCCATCGCACCGCAACTGCACGCACGCTAGGCCGATCGCAGGCACTGTTCAAGCCGGATCACCGCAGTGCTGTGCGCTTATCGGACGTGACGAGATTGGGCTTCGCTTGGGCGACCACGCGTTCGGACGCGCGATCGACTTCACGCCGTGGTAGGCGACGTCCATCGCTGCGATGAGCAACGACCGCCAGTCCTGGCGCTGTCGCAAAGACATACCAGAACGGTTGGTCGCGATACCGATAGCGTCGCCTGATCGCAACGCACTGCGGCTGCCAGCCAATAACACGGCGATACGTGCGTGCGGTTGCTACTACTCGACAGTGCAGTCACCGAGGTCTGTGGTCTGTGGTCTGCGATCGCAGCCTTGCACACCAGCGGCAAGCGCCCACTGCCTCGTGGTCCGCCGGCGTACAGTCCGCTGCCGGCAGCACATCGCCGCGCCTGCAGATGCACTTCCGCGGTAAGACCTGGGCCCTTCCGCAGTCACCATCACGGCCCGGGTATCATCCACACCGTGTCCGCATCTGGCGGCGCGCCGACTTGCCGGAGAATGCCGTGACCCCGATTCGCCCGTTTCTGGACCACACCCCGCAACTGGGCGAGCGCGTCTATATCGACCCGGCCTGCACCATCATCGGCAAGGTAAGCCTCGGCGACGATGTGTCGGTGTGGCCGGGCACGGTGATCCGCGGCGACGTCAATCATGTGCAGATCGGCGCGCGTGCCAACGTGCAGGACGGCACCATCATCCACGTCAGCCACCACAGCCCGTTCAACAAGGCCGGCTACCCGACCGTGATCGGCGCCGACGTCACCGTGGGCCACGGCACCATCCTGCATGCCTGCACCATCGAAGACCTCTGCCTGATCGGCATGGGCGCCTGCGTGCTCGATGGCGCCACCATCAAACGCTACGGATTTGTTGGTGCCGGTGCAGTGGTCGGACCGGGCAAGGTGGTCGGCGAGGCAGAGTTGTGGCTGGGCAACCCCGCCCGCCTGGCGCGCACGCTCAGCGACAAGGAAATCGAAAGCCTGCATTACTCGGCCCAGCATTATGTGCGGCTCAAGGATCAGTACCTGGGTATCGCCAGCGTGCGCTGACCCGTTGTCTGCCGTGTGAACGCATGGCAGAATCTGCGCCCTGCGGCGTGGGGACGCTGCCATCGAATGGATTCGACCTGATGCACAGTTCCGTTGTCCTGCGCGGCCTGCTGGCCGCCTGCCTGCTGGTTGCAAGCCCGCTGCTGCTCGCCGTACCGGCCGAGGCCGCGGACGAGGCGCAAGTGCTCTCTGCACTCCACTATCACGACGGCCATATCGCCGTGCCGCAGGCCAAGGCGCACTTCGATCTGGACCCGGCCTTCCGTTATCTAGACAAGGCCGATACGCGCCGCGTGCTCGAGCAGCTGTGGGGCAACCCGCCCGACGACAGCGTGCTGGGCATGATCGTGCCGCGGACGCCTGCGCTGGATGCACCGGACAGCTGGGCGGTGGTGGTGACCTACAGCGATGAGGGCTATGTGTCCGACGAGGACGCCGCCAAGATCGATTACAGCGAACTGCTGGAACAGATGCAGAAAGGCACCGCCGAGGACAACGCCGCACGGCGCGAACAGGGGTACGGCACGGTCGACCTGCTCGGCTGGGCCGTGCCGCCGCGCTACGACGCCGGCAGCAAGAAGCTCTACTGGGCAAAGGAACTGCGCTTCGATGGCGCCCAGCAGCACACGCTCAATTACGACATCCGCGTGTTGGGACGCAGCGGCTATCTGAGCCTCAATGCCGTCGCCGGCATGGGCCAGCTCGATCAGGTGCGTCAGGGCATGCAGCAGCTGCTGCCGATGACCGAGTTCGACCAGGGCGCACGCTATGCCGACCACAACCCGTCCACCGACAAGATCGCCAGCTACGGCCTGGCCGGCCTGATCGGCGGTGGCCTGGCGGCCAAGGCCGGGCTGTTCGCCAAGCTGGGCCTGCTGCTGGCCAAGGGCTGGAAGCTGGTGCTGTTGGGCGTGCTGGCGCTGGGCGCCGGCATCAAGCGCGTATTTGCCGGGCGCAAGGCCGACGCCAACGGTTGAGCGCGCGTCGACGCTGCCGATGTCGCTGCCGATCCACATCGGCAGCGGCACCTTCCTGACCTTCAGGGCTGCGTCGCACGCTCCAGGGCGGCCAGCATCGCCAACGCCTGCGTGCGCGAGCTGCCGCACATTTCCACTGACGGACGCAGGCTCGCGCAGACCGCCGGGCGGCTCGGCTGCCCGAACAGGCGGCAGCCCAACTGCGCATCCAGTTGCACACAGCGCACCCCGGCCGGCTTGCCCTGCGGCATGCCCGGAATCGGCGAACTGATGGAAGGGGCAATGCAACAGGCGGCACAGCCCGCGCGGCAGGACACAAGAGCGCTCATGCGCTGAGTCTAAACCGCCCACGCTCACGGGCAATGGCAACGCATCACCGATGTCACGCACAGGGATGAACCGTTCGGCGCAGGATTGTTGGCCGGTCGCTCGACGGTATCGCCCGTACGTTCGCCACTTTCGGCCGCGCGTGCGCGCGACAACTGCATGCTACCGTGCGGGATCATCGGAGCGCGCCTTGACGGTTGCAGCAGCAACAGTCCTGGCGCGGTCTAATTGCCAGCCACCGCTCGCCCTCGTCGTTGAATCCGCCATGCCCGAATACCGCTCCAAGACTTCCACCCACGGCCGCAACATGGCTGGCGCGCGCGCGCTCTGGCGCGCCACCGGCATGAAGGATGGCGACTTCCACAAGCCCATCATCGCCATCGCCAATTCGTTCACCCAGTTCGTGCCCGGGCATGTGCACCTGAAGGATCTTGGGCAGTTGGTCGCGCGCGAGATCGAGCGCGTCGGTGGGGTGGCCAAGGAGTTCGACACCATCGCCGTGGACGACGGCATCGCGATGGGCCACGACGGCATGCTGTATTCGCTGCCCAGCCGCGAAATCATCGCCGACTCGGTCGAATACATGGTCAACGCGCATTGCGCCGACGCGCTGGTGTGCATTTCCAATTGCGACAAGATCACCCCCGGCATGTTGATGGCTGCACTGCGCCTCAACATCCCCACCGTGTTCGTCTCCGGCGGCCCGATGGAAGCCGGCAAGACCAAGCTGGCCGAGCACAAGCTCGACCTGATCGATGCGATGGTGATCGCCGCCGACAACAGCGCCTCCGACGAAAGGGTCGCCGAATTCGAACGCAGCGCCTGCCCCACCTGCGGCTCGTGCTCGGGCATGTTCACCGCCAACTCGATGAACTGCCTGACCGAAGCGCTGGGGCTGTCGCTGCCGGGCAATGGCACCGTGGTGGCAACGCACGCCGACCGCGAACAACTGTTCCTGCGTGCCGGACGCGTCGCAGTGGAACTGTGCCACCGCTGGTATGGCGGCGAAGATCCCACCGCATTGCCGCGCGGCATCGCCACCTTCGACGCCTTCGAAAATGCGATGACGCTGGATATCGCCATGGGTGGCTCGACCAACACCATCCTGCATCTGCTGGCCGCCGCGCAGGAAGGCGAGGTGCCGTTCGGCATGCGCGATATCGACCGCCTGTCCAAGCGCGTGCCGCAGCTGTGCAAGGTGGCGCCGAATACGCCGAAGTACCATATCGAAGACGTGCATCGCGCCGGCGGCATCATGGCCATTCTTGGCGAGCTGGCACGCGGCGGCTTGCTGCACACCAACGCTGCCACCGTGCATGCGCGCACCCTTGCCGATGCCATCGCGCAATGGGACATCACCCGGACCGACGATGAAAAGGTGCTCACATTCTACAAGGCCGGCCCGGCCGGCATTCCCACGCAGATCGCCTTCAGCCAGGCCACGCGCTGGGACACCCTGGATGCCGACCGCAGCGACGGCTGTATCCGCGACGTGGCGCATGCGTTCTCGCAGGAAGGCGGCCTGGCCGTGCTGTACGGCAATATCGCCCGCGACGGCTGCGTGGTGAAAACTGCTGGCGTGGACGAATCCATCCACGTGTTCGAAGGCAATGCGCGCGTTTACGAGAGCCAGGACGCAGCGGTCAAGGGCATCCTTGCCGACCAGGTGGTCGCCGGCGACATCGTCGTGATCCGCTACGAAGGCCCCAAGGGCGGCCCCGGCATGCAGGAGATGCTGTACCCCACCAGCTACCTGAAATCCAAGGGCCTGGGCAAGCATTGCGCCCTGCTCACCGACGGCCGTTTTTCCGGCGGCACCTCGGGACTGTCGATCGGCCATGCGTCGCCGGAAGCGGCGGCAGGCGGCGCGATTGGCCTGGTACGCGACGGCGACAAGATCCTGATCGATATTCCCAAGCGCTCGATCGATCTGCTGATCACCGATGAAGAACTGGCCGCACGCCGCACCGCCCAGGATGCGACGGGCTGGAAGCCGGTCGAGCTGCGCCCACGCAAGGTCACCACCGCGCTGAAGGCGTATGCGTTGCTGGCGACCAGTGCGGACAAGGGGGCGGTGCGGGATAAGGCGTTGCTGGATGGCTGAGGCGTTGCTGCGACTGCACCAGCGTCGGTAGCTGTCGCCGGCTGCGTGAAGCGTGCCGGTACTGGTTCAGCACTCGCGCCGCACAGCAGCACGCACCAGATTTTCCATCCACGGCAGCTCGATACGCAGAACCCCTCGGTAGAGGAACAGCAACGCGGCCAACGCTTGGTTCTGCGTCCCCGCAGACACCCGCCCATCGATCGCCAGACGAGTGAGGAACGCCTCGACCTCCGCCTGCCCCATCTGCGCCGGATGGCGCTTGCCGCTGGCCAGGATGAAGCGTCGTATCCAGTTCAGATAGGACTGCTCGGTGCGTAGGCCGTACTGCCGAACCCGCAATGTTTAGGCGGTCCAATAGAAGTTAGGCGGTGGTGGAGCAAGTCAGTTGGTGCGTCCGGCTTCGGTCGTTTCGCTGGCATGCAAGCGGTCGGCTCCGGGTGGGAGTCATCACCGCTGCGGGGGGCGGCAAGTTCGGGGCTTCGTACGCCAACGTTGTTACTGCGCTGCGCTAATTGCATTTTGCTTCGGTGGCACCCCCGCACCGGGGCATCGCGGGGCAAGCTCCATCCCACAACCTGCGACACACTCGGCTCAGGCGGCAGTGCTGGGGAACATGGTTGCACCATCCAACCTCCGCGGCCACTCACTGCCCAACAACTCATTCAAGCGTTAGCCGTCAGTGGTCACTGATCACTAAGGAGCAAGCGCATGCACTCGTCACTGCTCAAATCGCAGATAGCGAAGGCGGCGTTTCGGACGCAGACGCACTGGTCGTGCTGGAAGGCCAGACCATCGAGCGGCCCTGGGGCTGGATTTTCTTTTACGCCTCTCGCAAGTGACACGAGACCGGCGATTTTCAGTACGCCATTGCGGGAAATTCCCCATACATCGTTGATCGGCAGAGCGGCAAGATCCTCGCCACTGGCACATCGCTACCCACCAAGCACTATATAAAGGCATACGACCGGACAGGTAGCCCGCACGGCTGACAATTCGTCCGTTTCAAGGTCCGAACTGCTTGAAGGCCAGGTGGAGCGGAGCAAGGCGCACCGGCGCTTACTTCAACCATTGCATCGGCTCCGGGCAGTCGCCGTCGTCGCTCGGGGTGGAGAACTCAATGGGCTAGTAGTGCGTAGCGAGCAATCGTCAGGCGGATGTGGAAGCGCGCGCAGAACCGGAGCGCCTGAGTGGTCCAAGCCGATTCCAAGCGCTGGCCACTCCCGTCTGGTTGCTGCGCAGTCGGTTTTTTCAGCTCCTCCAAGGACGCAAAGATGGCAGCATCGATGCCCCGGCCATGCCATGGCGATCCGGAGAACATTCGCCTTGGCGATACAGGATTCCCGCCACACTGCCGCTTAGGCAGATGATGTCTTTCTGCAAGAGTTGCAACCCGCGTCGGGGACAGCTCCGGTATGGAGCGATCACTGGTAGTTAATGCAGAATCACCGAGTCGCTTGCGGCAAGTCGCCAGCGGTGTTCGATTCTTGCATCGTCCGCACGGTAGCCCAGCGCAATGACCAGCGGGATGACTGCGCCTCTGGGGAGTCGCAGCAGCCTGGCGACCTGGCTGGCCGAGAACCCCTCCATCGGGCAGGAGTCGATGCCTTTCGCAGCAGCGGCGAGCATCAGTGTCTGCGCAGCGAAGATGGCATTGCGCGCTGCCCAGTGGCGGCTACCTGTGTGACCGATGGGCAGCAACGACAGGCTGGGACGTAGTGCCGTGACCAGGAGCAGCAGCGGGGACCACAGGATCGACGAGCCCAGGCCGAGGATCTTCTGGAACATGCCCAATTGCTTGCGATAGTAGGCTTTGGATTCGGCGGGTAGTTCGGATGCGCTTTCGACATAGGTGTGCTGTGCGGCAATCGTGCGCCTGCCCAGCGCAGGACTGGCCACCACCACCACGAAGTCGGCGGCGGAGGCTGCGGATTTCTGCCCATTGCAGGCCGCTGCCAGCGCTTTCTTCATGGTCGGTGTGCGGATCCAGTGCAGCTGATAGGGCTGAAGATTGCCGCTGGATGGTGCGAGCGAGGCTTCTTCGAGTATGGCCCGGATATCTTGCTCCGGGATGGGTTCTGGTTGAAACTTGCGGATCGCCCTGCGAAAGCGATTCGCGGCCTGGAAGGCGTCCCAATGACGCGGCAGCTGTGTGTTCATGGAGTAAATCGTAAGTTGATGCCTGGCTTTCGAAAACTCACATTCCGGTGCGCTGCCCGCCATGAAGAAGACCGCCCTGAAACCCAGGACGATTCCCGCCCAGGCGCGCTCTAGGGCCACGGTGGACGCGATCGTTCAGGCCGCGACTTACATTTTGACCACGGTTGGCTGGGACGGGTTGACCACCAATGCGATCGCTGAGCGCGCTGGCGTCAACATTGCATCGCTGTATCAGTTCTTCCCGAACAAGGAGGCGATCATTGCCGAGCTGCAGCGCCGGCATGCCGACGACACCCATGCGGACCTAAGCGCGATCCTGATGAACCTGCCCGAGCAGCCAGCGCTACGCGAGGTGCTCGCAACCCTGGTCAGGCTGTTGATCGACGAGCACCGCGTCGCGCCGGCCTTGCATCGAGCGATCCACGATGAGTTGCCACGCACTGTTCGATTCGCGGAGCATGACAACCAGCCGCTGCGCGATCATTTCATGCAGGCCATGAGGCCTTTGATGCGCAATGTGCCGGATCCGGACCTGGCGATTTGCATGGTGAGCATGTCTGCGCATGCAATCATTCATATGGTCACTGCCGAGCGCCCTGCCCTGCTGGACGACCCACACTTTGCGGAGGAATTGGTGACCTTGTTCGACGCGTTTCTGGATCGTCCTGCAGGTTCGCCTGCCTTGCGGACATTGCCAGTTTAATCTGCCTGCCCTACACAGGCACGCATATCGAACCTGCCACCAGCAATGCTGCCAGCTGCACTCGCCGCGCGTCGGCCGGACCGTATATACGTCGCTGCGGTCCTGTGAGCAGGCAACGTCAGTGGCAAGGTCGACAACGCACCTCGCACCACTTCTCATGAGTATGCAGCCAGCGATGACACCCTTTCAGGCAGATGCGATTGCGCAGGCGGTGTTGCACGGGGATCCTGCTGGTCAGGAAGCGCTGCGCGTGAAACACGCGAAGAAGGCCTGGGAGTTGGCAGACCGCCGCAAGGTGGCCGCACTCGGGTTGATCGGGTTTGCATTGGGCGCAGCGCTCGCTCCGATGCATGGCGCCCACTGGATACGGGTCGGGACGGTCAGCAGCCTTGGCGCTGCTGGTATCGGCTGGATCCGGGTGTCCTGGCGCCGCTCCGGGCGGCGATAGGGCAGTCGAGCGATGCCGGGCACGATCTTGTGCCCGGCACCCATTCGATCGGCAACGCGTCGCCAGGCACCAAGACTCAAACACCGGATGCCGCGCCGAGTGAACACCTGCAATGCAGTGGCTTGAGACCAGGATTGCACCGCCTGTGCGTGGCAGGCGATCCCTGGCGCCAACAACGCAGCGAAATTCGTCACCGCATCGCCGGCTCAGCGCGGGGCGCGAGCACCGATGGCGGGTAGGCGCGTCTGGCCGGCGCACTGCCATCAATGCATGACCGTGCCTACGCCACGCGCCAGACGCAATCACGCGCACACCCACCCTGCGCGTCCGCCTGACGCCGCACTCGGCTCGGCCGCCAGCGCGCACCTGCATGCCGCAGCAGCCCGTGCGGCGATGCAGCCGACTCAGGCGATCGCGCCGTTGGCTTCGGTCAGCCCCGCGGTCTGGGCGTGATCGAATCGCTCGCGGGCGGCACGGATGCTGGCGTGGTGTTCGCCTGCCCAGTTCAGCAGTTGCGACACCGGGCCCAGCAGCGCGACACCGAGCTTGGAGAGCGCGTACTCCACGCTGGGCGGCTTGGTGGCGTAGACCTTGCGGGTGATCATGCCGTTGCGCTCGAGGTTGCGCAGGGTCTGGGTCAGCATCCGCTTGGAGATGTCCGGCACGGCGCGCTGGATGGCGCTGAAGCGGGACGGGCCAGGGATCAGCGTCAACAGGATCAGCAGAGTCCACTTATCGCCAATCTGGTCCAGCACATCACGCACGGGGCACTTGGTGGCGTCGAAGGGACCTTCGAGGGAAGGCGGCGGCGGGAACATGGCAATCGCATTCACGGGGTATCTCACAGTAACCAGGGGGAGAAAAACTGCCTCCTTGCGAAGCACCGAGCGGTCCTGACAATAAGCTCGCGGACCAAGAGGTCTAAATACTAGACCAAACCTCTTCTCTAAACCTATTGGAGCGCACCATGGCACATGCTTCCCCCCTGATCCTTGTCACCGGCGCCAGCGGGCAACTGGGCGCGTTGGTCGTCGACGCATTGCTCGAGCAGGTGCCTGCCAGCCGCATCGTAGCAACGGCCCGTGATACTGCGTCACTCGCCGGGTTCGCAAAACGCGACATCACGGTGCGTCAGGCCGACTACGCCGACCCGCACAGCCTGGACCAGGCGTTTGCTGGGGTCGGCCGGGTGCTGCTGGTGTCGTCCAATGCGGTTGGCGCACGCGTGCCGCAGCATCGCAATGTGATCGACGCCGCCAAGCGCGCCGGGATCGAACTGCTCGCCTACACCAGCATCCTGCATGCCGATACCAGCACGCTGTCGCTGGCCGAAGAGCATGTGGCCACCGAGGCCCTGCTGCGCGACAGCGGCGTGCCGCATGTGCTGCTGCGCAACGGCTGGTACACCGAGAACTACACCGGCGCGATTGCGGCCGAGGTGGAGCACGGTGGGGCAATGGGCAGCTCCGGCGAGGGCAAGATCAGTACGGCCACGCGCGCGGACTACTCGGTGGCAGCGGCGGCAGTGCTGGCGTCGGACGCGCCGCAGGCCGGGCAGGTCTATGAACTGGCAGGCGATACCGCCTTCACCATGGCCGAATACGCGGCAGAAGTGTCGCGGCAGTCGGGCAAGCCGGTGGCCTATCACGACCTTTCCGAGGCCGACTACGCCGCGGCGCTGGTGCGGGTGGGCGTGCCGGCCGGGTTTTCGCAGGTGCTGGCGCAGTGCTCGGCGTCTTCGCGCGGCGGCAGCCTGTTCGATGACAGCCACACGCTGAGCCGGCTGATCGGGCGCCCGACCACCCCACTGCGCGAGACGGTGGCGGCGGCGCTGGCGGTGCACTGAGCCCTCCGCAGGCATCGCCTCGGCGGCCGCCAGCCTTGGCCGTCGCCCCTTGGGTGAGCGCTCCGCTACGATCGCCCGTGACCAATGACCGGAGGCAGGCACCGACCTGCTTCCGGCGGGATGCGCGGACGCTGGCCCGCATGGTCGCCGGCTCAAGCGTTGCTACCAAAACAGAGCGAGCGGTCGTCAGGTGGGAACAGGCGGCGTGCAGGAATCGGAGTGTAAGAGTGGTACATGTCGCTCCGAGCGCCGGTCTGGCGGTGAGCGCAGTAGGTTTGTTAGCTGCTCTTGACCGCCCTACCGGCGGGGCCCTCACTCCGCCTGATGACGACACCGGCGGCCCGTTGCTCGACGTGGCCCAGGTCACTGACCGCCATGTAGTGCTCAGTGGCCCTACGCAACTGGTCGGTCGACGCGCAGGGAAGGCGCGCGAGTGTCCGGGAGCCTGCGGCCACCGCTGCACCTGTCGCTGAGCGATGCGGCGCGAGCAATGCGCCAGCGTGATCGCGCACAGACCGCGACCTCCCCGCCCTACGGCCGCAATGCTCCCTCGCGCCGTTGCTCCGGCTTGCGCGGGGCGCGTCTTGCGCTGGTCGCACAACTGACACCGCGCGGACACACCGCTGACACAAACAGCGCAAGGGACGCGCCACCAGTGTCACCAAACTGACATCAAATCTAAATATAACTGCTGCCATTGCCGCGCCGTCAGGGACGACCGGGCATCTTGGTGGAGGGTCCATTGCCGTGTGCAGCCCGCTGGCGCACCGGCCCGACCGCTCCACCGACTCCGATTTCCCTTGTACGAGCCGGATCCATGAAAAAACGCAATCTCGCCACCGTCCTGTGCGCCCTGAGCGCGAGCGCAAGCGGCAGCACGCTGGCCGCCGAGCTGGAGCTGTACGTCGACCGCAAGACCAAGCAGATCTTTGCCGAGCCCGCGCCGGGCCGCGACAAGCTGGGCAAATTCGTGCAGGTGGACGAAAACGGCAAGCTGCCGGCGTCGGCAATGCCCGCCGCACCTACTCAACCGCTGCCACCGGCGCCGGGTGCTGCGCCGCCGGCCGATACCGCCATCGCCCAGGCCCCTCCCGCTGCAGCACCTGCGCCGGCACCGGCCAAGTCGGCCGAGGCCGGCAAGAAGTGGTACGACAAGCTCAGCCTGCGCGGCTACACCCAGATCCGCTACAACCAGGGCATCGGCGGCGATGCGCAGGACCTGCGCGCGCCAGGCGATCGCTTCATCGGCAACGACCAGAGCCTGGGCATCCGGCGTGCACGCCTGGTGCTGAGTGGCGACCTCAACGAGCATGTGTCGCTGTATTTCCAGCCCGACTTTGCCAGCACGCCCACCGGCTCGACCACCTCCAACTTCGCGCAGCTGCGCGATGCCTACGCCGATATCTTCTTCGACAAGAAGCGCGAGTACCGCGTGCGCGTGGGCCAATCGAAAATGCCGTACGGCTGGGAAAACCTGCAGTCCAGCCAGAACCGCCTGACGCTGGATCGTGCCGATGCGCTCAACTCCGGCCTGCGCGACGAACGCGATATCGGCGCGGTGTTCTACTACAGCCCCACCGTGGCCAAGGGCCGCTTCCAGGACCTGGTCAAGTCCGGCCTGAAGGGCTCGGGCGACTATGGCGTGATCGGCGCGGGCGTGTACAACGGCCAGGGCGCCAACCGCGCCGAGCGTAACGACGGCATGCATGCAGTGGTGCACGCCACCTACCCGTTCAAGTTCGCCAATGGCCAGTACCTGGAAGTGGGGGCCGATGCCTACAGCGGGCGCTTCGTACCAACCGCGGCGGCAGTGAACATCGATGGCCGCAGCTTCACCCCGGCCATCACCGACCCTGACGGCTATACCGACCAGCGCGTGGCCGCGCACGTCATCTATTACCCGCAGCCGTTCGGCCTGCAGGCGGAGTGGACGGTGGGCCGCGGGCCGGAGCTGGATGTCGCACAGCGTCGCATCCGCACCCGTTCGCTGAGCGGCGGCTACGTGCAGGCGATGTTCACGCACGACTTCAATTACGGCACGCTGCTGCCGTACCTGAAATGGCAGAGCTACCGTGGCGGCTCCAAGTTCGATACCAATGCGCCGCGCATGCGCCTGGACGAAGTGGAAGCCGGTGTCGAATGGCAGCCGATGGACGCGCTGGAACTGGTGTTTGCCTATTCGAAGATGAAGCGTACCGACGTCACCACCGCGCCGTATCCGGTGGTGGAAGGCGATCTGCTGCGAGTGCAGTTGCAGGTCAATTACTGATCTCTGCAACTTGATGGACCACGAAAAAGCCCCCGCATGCGGGGGCTTTTTTTATGGCGCTGCTGGTCTCTAAGTTGATAGCTCTCTACGCACGATCTGCGCGCCTGCACTGAGCGCGTGGAGCTTGCCGCGCGCGACGTGTCGCGCAAGCGGCGCCATGCCGCAGTTGGTGGACGGGTAGAGCTTGTCGGCGTCGACAAACCGCAGCGCCTTGCGCAGCGTGTCGGCCACGTCCTGGGCTGTTTCGATCGTTGTGCTGGCCACGTCGATGGCGCCGACCATCACCTTCTTGCCGCGCACCAGCTCGATCAGATCGATCGGCACGTGCGAGTTGTGGCACTCCAGCGAGACGATGTCCAGTGAGGATGTCTGCAGCTTGGGGAACGACTCTTCGTACTGGCGCCACTCCGAGCCCAGGGTCTGCTTCCAATCGGTATTGGCCTTGATGCCGTAGCCATAGCAGATATGGACGGCGGTCTCGCATTTGAGTCCTTCGACTGCGCGTTCCAGGGTCGCAACACCCCAGTCGTTGACCTCGTCGAAGAAGACATTGAAGGCCGGCTCGTCGAACTGGATGATGTCCACGCCGGCGGCTTCGAGTTCCCTGGCTTCCTGATTGAGGATCTTGGCAAATTCCCAGGCCAGCTTTTCGCGGCTCTTGTAGTGCGCGTCAAAGAGCGTATCGATCATGGTCATGGGACCGGGCAGCGCCCACTTGATGGGCTGGTCGGTCTGCTGACGCAGGAATCTGGCATCGTCCACGAATACGGATGTGGGGCGGCTCACCGCACCAACGACGGTCGGCACGCTGGCATCGTAGCGGTCGCGGATCCTGACCGTCTCGCGCTTTTCGAAATCGACACCGCTGAGGTGTTCGATGAACGTGGTAACGAAATGCTGGCGGGTCTGTTCGCCGTCGCTGACGATATCGATGCCGGCGTGCTGCTGTTCCTGCAGCGACAGGCGCAATGCGTCCTGCTTGCCTTCGACCAGTGCCTGGTCCTGCAGTTTCCAGGGCGACCAGAGTGTTTCCGGCTGCGCGAGCCAGGACGGCTTGGGCAGGCTGCCGGCGGTTGAGGTGGGGAGCAGCTTTGTCATGATGAGTGATGTCTTACGTCTGGTTGATTAGGAAGCGTGGCTGGACGCCCATTGCGCGAGAACATGCCCGTAGGGCCGGATGAAGTGTTCTTCGGTGAATTTGCCCTGCGTCACCGCGAGCTGGCTACGCTCTTCCCGGTCGTAGACGATCTGGGTGGACGAATAATCCTGATGCTTCAGGCTCGGCTGGTAGATCGCCCCTGCTGCGGAATTGGCGTTATAGATTTCTGGCCGGTAAATCTTCTGGAAGGTTTCCATCGTGCTGATGGTGCCGATCAGCTCCAGGTTGGTGTAGTCGCCGAGCAGGTCGCCGAAGAAGTAAAACGCAAGGGGAGCAACACTGTTCGGCGGCATGAAATAGCGCACCTGCAGGCCCATTTTTTCGAAATACTGATCGGTCAGCGAGAACGCGTCCTGCCTGTATTCGACACCCAGGATGGGGTGCCGATTCCCGGTGCGGTGATAGGTTCTGCTGGTGGAGACGCTGATGCAGATGACCGGCGGCTTGTCGAAGCGCGCGGTGTAGGCATCCGAGTGCACGAAGTGCTTGAACAGGGTGCCGTGCAGGCTGCCGAAATCCTCGGGGATGTTGAAACCTGAGCCGTCCTGATTGTGCGCTGGCAGCAGCACGCTGAAATCGTAGTCGCGTACGTAGGACGAAAAATTATTCCCCGCGATGCCATCGATGCACGCACCGGTGTGTTGATCGACGATGGAAGGCTTCAATATCTCGATCAATGGAAAGGCATCGCCTGCGTCACGCCCGCCGATGTGCATCTCGGCAGAGATGATGTCGAGCTCGATAACGTAGCGGTCACGCGTGGGATTATCCCAATGGGCCAGATCGTTGAAGCGGTTGTTGATCATCGCCAGCGTGTTACGCAGATTCTCCCGACGACGCTGCCCTCTGGCCAGGTTCGCAAAGTTGGTGGTGTTGCGCGTCGTGGCCGAAGGTTGGTAGTCCTCGTCGAACCGGAGGCTCTTGATGGTGAAGGTGAATTGCTGAGTCATTGCAGCTGACGCCTTGTTTCTTCGAATGGGACGCGCGCCCTGCGGCGCAGCGGTGTGTGCCGGCTGGATGCGCGCCCGGCATCTGGAGCAGCCGGCACGCACCAACGAATCCTGTCGCGGCAAGCACAGGTGGCCCGCCGGACAGCCGTAAAGTGGATGGCGCTCAGGCTGCGGCCACCGCAGTTGCGGCGCTGGCCGGTGCCTGCCGCGTCAATGCGATCAGTGGCAGTGCCCGTTGCACCGCCAGTCTGGCCCGCTCGGCCAGGGCCTCGTTGTGCACGCGGTAGTCCAGGAAATCCCGGTCGGTCGCGTAGACGCCCAGCGGCAACGTACGTGCCTGGAAGAAGCTGAAAAGCGGCCGCAACTGATGCTCGATCACCAGTGCATGGCGGTCGCTGCCGCCGGTCGCCGCCAGCAATACCGGGGTGTCGATGAGGGCATCCTGATGGATGAAATCGAAGAAGTGCTTGAACAGCCCGGTGAACGAGCCGCGATAGACCGGCGTTGCCACCACCAGCACGTCTGCCTGCTCTACGGCGGCAAGTTCCTGCTCCACCGTTGCCGGTAGCTGCGAGCGCCAGACCGCAGCGGCGAACTGCGGCGCCAACGCCCCGAGTTCGATCAAATGTTGCTCGCACGGCACGGCAGCGGCGATCAGCGCCAGCAGGTGTTCGGCCAGGGCGACGGCCTTGGAGGGGCGCTGCAGCCCGCCGGAGACCGCGACGACGCGGAGGGGGTGTGGCACGTTGACAGTCATGCGGGTGAACCTGAAACGACGAACCCCGATGCTAGGGGTCGCATTTGATGAAGTAAAATGGTGTTATTTCAACAGTCCATGAATTCGGGTCATCTGAATGCTCGAGCGCATCCATCTCACCATCGTCCAGCAGGTCGAGCAGCAGGGCTCGCTGACGGCCGCTGCAGGCGTGTTGAACCTGACCCAGTCCGCGCTGAGCCACAGCATGAAAAAGCTGGAGCAACAGCTGGGCACCGACGTGTGGCTGCGCGAGGGACGCAACCTGCGGCTGACCCAGGCCGGGCAATACCTGCTGGCCGTGGCGAACCGGGTGCTGCCGCAGCTGGCTCTGGCCGAAGAGCGCCTTGGGCAGTTTGCGCAGGGCGAACGCGGCGCGCTACGCATCGGCATGGAATGCCATCCCTGCTACCAATGGCTGCTCAAGCTGGTGTCGCCTTATCTGGCCACGTGGCCGGATGTGGATGTGGACGTGAAGCAGAAGTTCCAGTTCGGCGGCATTGGCGCGCTGTTTGGCTATGAGATCGATCTGCTGGTCACGCCCGACCCGCTGTTCAAGCCCGGGCTGAAGTTCGAGCCGGTGTTCGACTACGAACAGGTGCTGGTCGTGGCCAAGGGCCATGCGCTGGCGTCAGCCGCCTATGTCAAGCCGCAACAGCTGACCCGCGAGGTGCTCATCAGCTACCCCGTGGACCTGGAGCGCCTGGATATCTACAGCCAGTTCTTGCTGCCGGCCGGTGTCACGCCGCGCCGCCACAAGGCCATCGAAACGACCGACATCATGATGCAGATGGTGGCCAGCGGCCGCGGCGTGGCCGCCATGCCACGCTGGCTGGTCGAGGAATATGCGGCAAGGATGGACGTGGTGCCGGTCCGGCTGGGTGCGCGCGGCATTCCCAAGCAGATCTTCCTGGGCGCGCGCGAGGCCGATATCGCCATCGACTACCTGCGTGCCTTCATCGAATTGGCGCGACAGCCTGCCAATGCCACCGCCCGTCCACCCGCAGCCAACTGATGGGCGCTATCGCCCGCCGCGCGCCACGTGCGCTGCCTCACGGCAACGACCGCACCTGTTGCATGGCTGCTGCGCGCCGCGCTCTGGTGCGCTGATGAGAGCCACGCCGCTGTCCCGCAGCGCTCGATCCATGCACGCGTGCCGGAGCCAACCAATGATTGAAGGACGCCACACCCGTTGATGCATCAAGACACGCCCAGGCCCACCAGCACCTTCATCGACGCCTACTCGCTGGAGGTGGCCGCGAACGACATCGACGCGTTGTCTGCAGTGGCACCGCGGATCATGCCCGGCTCCCGCATTGCCATCCCGTCCCTGCCCGGCCAGGACACCGCGACGCGACTGGCCGCCGCATGCAGAGTGCGCGCGCTTGGCTTTGCGCCCATGCCGCACCTGGTGGCGCGCCGCATCGCCTCGCTGGACGACCTGCAGGCGTTCCTCAGCCGCGCCGTCGATGAGGCCGGCGTTGAGCACTGCCTGGTGATCGCGGGTGATTCGTCGTCTCCGATCGGGCCGTTTCCAGATAGCGTGTCGCTGATCGCGACAGGCGTTTTCGAGCACGCTGGAATCCAGAGCCTCGCCGTGACGGGACATCCGGAAGGCCATCCGGCCATGCATGCAGGCGCCCAATGGGAGGTCCTGGATCGCAAGTGTCGCAGCATCGCCGAGCGCGGCATGGCACCACTGATCGTTACGCAGTTCGCGTTCGATGCGTACCTTGTGCTGAGGTGGTTGGAGACGCTGCGCGCGCGTGGCATTGACGCTCCGGTGCGCGTGGGTGTGCCAGGTCCTGCCGGCGTTGCGGTGCTCGCCCGCTATGCCGCAAGGTGCGGTGTGAGCGCCAGCGCGGCGATGCTGTCCAACTACGGCGCCTCGATCGGTAAGCTGCTTGGAACGGCCGGGCCGGACCGCTTTGTTGATCGCCTCACCGCCGGCCTGACCAAAGCGCATGGCGATGTCCGCCTGCACCTGTTTCCGTTCGGCGGGATCGCACGCTCGGTCGCGTGGGTAGAGCATTACTGCTCCCGGAGCAGGCTCACGCATCCCGTCAACCTGTAGACGCATCAAACAGATGACGCGCGTCCAGCCGAGCCGCCAAACACACGCGAGGTGAGGTTCTGAACATCAATCTCGGGCAGCGGTTCGATACGCATTAGAGCGCAATTTTCTGCATGTCCGCGACCCTCATCACAGTCTGTGCTATCTAGTCCTGGCGTTTTCTACGCTGCACATGTGAGGTGTTGCAGCGCACAGCAGGCTTGTCATGCGCGCGATGTATAACCTTTGCGAATCGCGGCGAGGGGGCGCTGCATCCAATGCCGTTGCTGCGTGCGATGGCATTGCATCCGCAACGTCCAAGGAGAGATGTCGCCATGCGCAAGTCCTCGTTGTTGTCCGTGATGTGCACCCTGTCGCTCGTGTCGATGCCGCTGGCGGCGGCCGACCTGCAGCCCAAACAACTGGCCGGCCCTCCTGAGGAGTTCGCGCAGATGCGCGCACCCGATCCGGCCGAGTCGGCGATCCTGTCCAAGAGCGCCCTGTTGCCGGTGGAGCTGACGCCGGCCGGTAACGCCGCACGCTGGCAAGGCACGCTGCCGGTGGAAAATGGCCGCCTGCGTTTCATGGTGCTGGCCGGCGACCAGGCATGGGACGCCGCCGTGGCGGCACCACGTGTTGCCGGCGCACGCGCCGCCGCCGCGCCGCAGGTGCAGGCACAACGCACCGTGCTGGGCACGGCGGACAACGGCACCACCGGCATGCGCTACGCGGTGGACGCCGCACAGAACGGCAACTGGTCATTGACCTGCAATCGGCCTCGCCGCTGGCGCAGCGCGGCTATGTGCTGATGGAAGGCGATGCCCGTACGCAGCTGGCCTCGTATCCGCGCGACCGCCAGCACCTGGTGGGCAAGTCGCTGACGCTCAACGCGATGCTCAGCGGCAACGATGCGCGTGGTGCGACCCTGCTCGCCAGTCAAGCCGGGCAGATCGACACCGCCGGCCTGCGGGTGATCGATCCGCAAGGCGCAGTGCGCGTCCTGCCGATGGCCGACGACGGCGCCCATAACGATGGCGCGGCCGGCGACGGCGTGTATGGCGGCAAGTTCCAGCCAGGCCGCGAGGGCACCTGGATTGCGCAGGTCATCGTGCGCGGCCACGACCAGGCCGGGCAGCCCTTCGTGCGGACCAGCGAACATGTGATGCCCGTGCTGGATACGTCCCTGCGCCTGATGGGCAATGCACTCAGCGCACGCGCAGCCGAGGGCACCCGGCTCGCGCTTGCCTTGCCGGTGGCTGCGCGCGGCAAGGCACCGTCGCACTATCGTGTGTTCGGTCAGGTCTGGGGGACCGATGCCAAGGGCCGTGATGTGCCGGTGGCATGGATCGGCGGCATGCTGGCGCCGCAGCAGGGACAGCTGCCGCTGAGCCTGGACGAGCGTTGGATCGCGCGTGCCGGCGCACGTGCGCCGTTCTCGCTGCGTGGGCTGCGCATCGAAGACCCCGATTACTACATCCCGTTGGTGCAGGCCGACAGCTTGCCGCTGCAGGTGCCGGCGTTGCGGCGCGCCAGCATCGCGCGTGCCACCGGCGCCATCGACGAGAGCATGCGCATGGGGCCACGCCCGTCGACGCTGGCCACCGCCATGGCACGCCCGCAGGCGGCCGGATCGCAGCTGGTGCTGGTGCACGGCTATTGCTCCAACGGCGTGTGGCCGCAGGCGCAGTTCACCAACGCCTCCACCTTCCTGGACGCCAAGCAGAACCGCAGCAACGACCAGTTTGCACAGCGTATCGCGCAATTCGCCAGCCAGTGGTCGTCGTTTTCAACGGTGGCGCACAGCCAGGGCGGCATGGCCGCGCTGCACCTGTACACCTACTACTGGAGCGGCCTGGATAACGCCAGCGGGGGGCGCGTGATGCAGTCGGTGGGCACGCCCTATCAGGGCACCAATCTGTCCGGCATACTGGCCGCGGTGGTATCGGGGTTCGGCGTGGGCTGCGGCACCAATGCGGACATGACCTACGACGGCGCCAAGGCCTGGCTGGCCGGCATTCCCGCCGACGCGCGCGCCAAGGCCAACTACTACACCACCTCGTTCGCTAAGACCAACTGGTACACCAACGACTACTGCAACGCGGCCTCGGACCTGGTGTTGAACGACCCGGAAGACGGCACCGTGGAGCAGGTCAATGCGCAGCTGCCCGGCGGCGTCAATCGCGGCCACGCCACCGGCCAGTGCCACACCACCGGCATGCGCGACCCGGCGCAGTATCTGGATGCCAACCGCAATGCAGTGATGAATGCCAACGCGGCAAGGTGATGCAGACGTAAGCGGCAAGTGCCATGGCCGGTCCGAGAGAGCCGGTCATGGCATACTGGCATTGCAGTCATGGATCGATGGGCAGGCCCTGCAAATCTGCTTCCCAATAGAAATCTCGCCTTGCCGTGGACGGCACGTTTTCTTCTAAAAGCACACGGATATTTCCGGCGCATCCTTGAACTGGAGACGACCGATCCACTCCCCACGATCGGTGCCGCTAAGCAATCCGCCGAAGGCGTGTGCGAAATGATCCGGCTGC
>NZ_CM002139.1:643047-688604 GCF_000454545.1 Xanthomonas cassavae CFBP 4642 | reverse complement strand
CGCCGAGGCCGGCGTATCAGCCGTAACCAAGGCAAGCGCCAACATCCATGCGGCAGGGAAATTCATGTGCATCTGAGCCCGTATTGATGGCGGCAATGTTCGACGCTGTGTGAGTAGGGATGCATCTCTTGGCCCGCCTTGAACATGAGGCCGAGAGGGTACCCACCCTTCTGCAGGCGGCGGGCACGTCGTCAGCGAAACACCACCGTGCGATGTCCGTTGAGCACGATGCGATGCTCGACGTGGCGGCGCACGGCACGGGCCAGCACCAGCGATTCGGTGTCGCTGCCCAGGCGTACCAGGTCGCGCGGGGTCATGGCGTGATCCACGCGGGCGACGTCCTGCTCGATGATCGGGCCTTCGTCCAGGTCCTCGGTAACGTAATGGGCGGTGGCGCCGATGATCTTGACCCCGCGCGCGTGCGCCTGGTGATACGGTTGGGCGCCCTTGAAGCTGGGCAGGAAGCTGTGGTGGATGTTGATCGCGCGCCCGGCCAATGCGCGGCACAGCGCAGGCGAGAGAATCTGCATGTAGCGCGCCAGCACCACCAGGTCGATGTGCAGCTCCTGGACCAGCGCAAGCAGCTGGGCTTCCTGCGCGGCACGCGTGTCTGCACTGACCGGCAGGTGGTGGAAATCAATCCCATAGGACGCGGCCAGCGGCGCGAAGTCGGCATGGTTGGAGACCACGGCCACGATGTCCACCGGCAGTTGCCGGCTGTGCATGCGAAACAACAGGTCGTTGAGACAATGCCCCTGCTTGCTCACCAACACCAGCAACCGCGCGCGGCGGCGCGCATCGTGCAATTGCCAGGCCATCTGGAACTCGTTGGCGAGCAGAGCGAACCGCTGTTCCAGGGTGGCGATCCCGGTGCCGGGCGGTTTGTTGAAATGCACCCGCAGGAAGAAGCGGCCGCTTTCGTCGTCGCCGAATTGCTGCGCGTCGAGGATGTTGCAGGCCAGATCGAACAGCAGACCGGTCACGCGATAGACGATACCGGTGCGGTCAGGGCAGGAGAGCGTGAGGATGTAGTCGGAGCGCATCGGGCGATGATAGCCAATGCATGCGGCCACCGGCGCAGTGTTTGCGTCGGTAACTTTTGCGGCACGCAGGTTCGCGGCGTGCTGCGAAGCCGTGCTGCAGATGGGGCACGGTCGCGATCTGCGACGATGTAGTCGACCCCGATCACGGCGGTTGGTACTCTGCAGACCGCGTGCACAACGGCTTGCGACGGGGGTCACGCGTCGGTCGGATGCGTCAGCGCGGCGGCAGGCGCAGCATCAGGCGACGATTGATTTCATCCAGCTGCGCCAGCGAATCTTCCACGGAGGTCTCCATCGCATCCTGGGTGGTGATGTGCGCACGCAGGTGCGCCGGATCGGACAGCTCGCCACGCACCAGAAACACGTTCTCGCCTACTTCGCCGACATGCCGGCTGAGCACTACATGGTCCACCTGATCGAAGCCATGCTGCTTGGCCAGCGGCAGCAGGCGTGCGGCCATGCGTTCGCTGGCCTCGTCGGTGGGCTTGTTCAATTCGGCATCGAGCACGCTCACCGCCTCGCGGATCTGCGCGAACAGGTAATGATCCGGATGCTCGGGATGGTCCGGGCCGACCTGGCCTTTGTCGATGACTGGCGGGGTGGTCATGGTGCGTCACCGGCATAGGTCGCTCCGCGCGATGGGCACGCGGAGGAACCGGGCCCGATGTGCAGGTGTCGCATCGCATTCTCCCTGAAGGCGCTGGTGATGGCTGCAACGCCGTGCGCATCGCGCAGATCGTTACCGGACCGAATCGAGCAGGCACCTTAGCCGCTTGCGGAGATTGCCTCAAGCCAACCGGGGCCTGGAGAACGACATCAAGCTGCCACGGGCCTGCGATGTGCTGTGCGGCGGCGTTCGTTTATCTACTGCGCCTTGGGTGGTGGCTTGAGTGGCTGCTCAAGGGGACGCTGCACACAGGGCTTGTGATGGGTGGCAGCAGCGGATCTCGCTCCGGTTGTGAGGCAGGCCAGCGCAGGACCGGATCGCCATATGCCTGCCAGTGACTGCGCGCGGACTGCGCGCCTGTGCCTGTGGGTTTAGCTGTGCAGAAGGCTCGCCGCGGTCTGGTTGCCTGCCGCTCAACGCAACTGGTGGGCTGCGCTTCAGTTATGTCGGTTGACGTACCCTCACCCCAACCCCTCTCCCGCGGGGAGAGGGGCCTTATTCCACCAGCCGGGGTAGTGTTCTTCAATCGCGGGAGTGGAGTGTGCTTTGAACTAAAGGCGACCGTGCAGGAGCGCCTACTCTCTTCCAGCTACCGAACTCGCACCAGCCAAGACGCTTCAACGCAAAACACGCTAGCTCAGTCGCCATGCGGCTCACGCCTGCCCCGCGCGGCGCGCTGCCACTTCGGCCAGAACGGCCCAGTCGGCATTGCCGTCGCCGTGGGTGATCGCGTCGTCCAGGCTGGCGCGCAGCAGCTCACCCAACGGCATGGGAACCTGCTTCTCGGCGCCGGCCTGGATCGCCAGATCCACATCCTTGCGGCCCTGGGTGGCGGTGAAGCCGGCGGGGCTGTACTGGCGCTGCATGATCAGCTGGCCATAGCCCTGGTACGCCGGCGCGGCGAACAAGGTGCTGGTGAGCATGCCCAGGAACTGGGTGGCGTCCACGCCATGGCCGCGGGCCAGCGCGCTGGCTTCGGCCATGGCGCCGATGGCGCTGGCCAGGCAGAAGTTGGCCGCCAGCTTCACCGCATTGACCTGCTCGGGCGCGCGACCGATGTGCCAGGTCTTCTGCCCCAGCGCATCGAACATCGGCTGCACGCGTGCCAGCGCGGCATCGTCGCCGGCGGCCAGGATGTTGAGCTTGCCCGCTTCGGCCACATCGACACGGCCGAGCACCGGTGCCGCCACGTAGGCGATACCGCGCTCGGCATGCAGGGCGGTCAATTCATGCGCCAGCGCCACCGAGATGGTGGCCATGTTGACGTGCACGCTACCGGCCGGCAGCGCATCCAGCACGCCGCCTTCCAGCACGGTCTGGCGCAGCGCGTTATCGTCGGCGAGCATCGAAAACAGCAACGGGCCATGCGCAGCGGCCTGCGCGGCCTCCGCCACCATGGCACCTGCATCGCGCAGCGGCTGCGCGCGTTCCGGCGAGCGGTTCCACACGCTCAGCTCGAAGCCGGCGCGCAGCAGGTTCTGCGCCATTGGCAGGCCCATCGTGCCCAACCCCAGAAATCCTATCGGCATGCGTGTCCTCTTCTGTATGGCCTGCGTGTTGGGCGTCAGCTGGCGAATACGCCGCGCGCCTGGCGTGGCTCGCTGCGCAGATATTGCGGTGCCGGCGTGACGCTGGCACCCAGTGCGGCCGCGGCATGCCAGGGCCAGCGGGGGTCGTACAGGATGCCGCGCGCCAGGGCGATGGCGTCGGCCTGGCCATCCTGCAAAATTGCCTCGGCATGCGCCGGCTCGGTGATCAGGCCGACACCGATCACCGGCGTGCCCACCTGCGCGCGGATCGCCTGCGCAAACGGAATCTGGTACCCGTCCTGCAGCGCGATCTGCTGGCGCGGATCCAGCCCGCCGCTGGACACGTGGATGCAGTGGGCGCCGCGTACATCCAGTGCCTCGGACAGCGCGATGCTCTGCTCCAGATCCCAGCCGCCGTCCACCCAGTCGGTGGCCGAAATACGTACGCCCACCGCCATCCGTGCCGACACCGCCGCACGCACCGCATCGAAGATGCGCAGCGTCAGCCGCATACGGTTCTCCAGCAAGCCGCCATAGGCATCGCTGCGCTGGTTGCTCAGCGGCGAGAGGAACTGATGCATCAGATAGCCATGCGCGGCGTGCAGCTCGATCAGCTGCAGGCCCAGGCGTTCTGCACGGGTGGCCGATTCGACGAATGCGGCCACCACCGCGTCGATGCCGGCCTCATCCAGCGCTTGCGGCGAGGGCTGGCCGTCGCGGAACGGCAGCGCCGAGGCGGACACGGTCTGCCAGCCATTGGCGTGGTCGGGCGCGATCGCCTCGCCGCCTTTCCACGGCAGGTCGGTGGAGGCCTTGCGCCCGGCATGTGCCAGCTGGATGCCGATCGGCATCGGCGACCAGCCGCGCACCGATTGCAGCACATCGCGCAGCGCACGCTCGCTGGCATCGTCGTACAGCCCGAGATCGGCGTAGCTGATGCGCCCTTCCGGCAGCACCGCGGCCGCTTCCAGGATCAACAGGCCCGCGCCCGATTGCGACAGCGTGCCCAGATGGATGCGATGCCAATCGGTGGCGCAGCCGTCCTGTGCGGAGTACTGGCACATCGGTGCAATGACAATGCGGTTGGCGAGCGCAAGCGGACCGAACGCGATGGGAGTGAACAACTGGCTCAAGGCAACATCCAGGCGCAACGGGGGAACGCCCATTGCACTGTGTGCCGCGCCGCCGCACAACCGCGGCAATGGATCACTGCGTCATGCAGAGCGCGCACTGCCGTATCTGGCCGCTGTGGTGTGCAGTGGATCAGGCGGTGGTTGCAGAAAGGCCAGCGCATCGGCGCACGAGCGTTCCACCTTCAGGCTCAACAGCGCATCGGCGCGCGTGCGCCCGAAATTCAACGCCGCGATCGGCACGCCATTGCGTGCCGCGGCCTGCACGAAGCGAAAGCCCGAATACACCATCAGCGACGAGCCGACCACCAGCACCGCATCGGCCGCCTGCAGATGCGCGAACGCGCGCTCCACCCGCTCGCGCGGCACGTTCTCGCCGAAGAACACCACGTCCGGCTTGAGCACAGCGCCACACGCCGGACATGGCGGCACCACGAAGCTGTCGAATGCCACATCGTCCAGATCCGCATCGCCATCGGGCGCCTGGGTGGCCTCCAGGTCGGCCCAGCCGGGATTGGCCTGCTCGAGCAGCAGCTGGAACTCGGTGCGCAGCATGCGCCGTTCGCAGCCCATGCAGCGCACCACATCCAGCCGGCCGTGCAGGTCGATCACCGCCAGGCTGCCGGCAGCCTGGTGCAGGCGGTCCACGTTCTGGGTGAGCAGCAATTCCAGTTGGCCACGTGCTTCCAGCGCGGCGAGTGCGTGATGGGTGGCATTGGGGTTGGCCAGCCCGAACCGCGGCCAGCCCACCAGGCTGCGTGCCCAGTAGCGCTGGCGCGTGGACAACTCGCCCATGAAGGCCTGAAACGTCACCGGTTGCGGGCGCTTCCAGCCGCCCTGCAGGTCGCGGTAATCGGGAATGCCCGAATCGGTGCTGCACCCGGCGCCACTGAGCACGAACAGGCGTTGGTGGCGCTCGATGAACGCCTGCAGCGCGTCGTCGGCTTGGGCTAGGACAGCGGTCATCGAACACCTCCAATTGGCATGGGATCGCCTTGCAGACACACACTGCGCGCAACGCGCTGCAAGCTCTACCGGACCGGCTGCAGCGCACGCTTGCTCGATGATGCAGTGAACCGTGTGGATTGCAGTGCACAGCGTCATCGGCACGGCTCGGCATCTAGTACGCGCTGCCGAAGGCGCCGGATGCAGGCGGATGGCCCACGCGTGCCGCTGTGAGCGAGCTCATGACATTGGGCCGGAATGGTCGATTCCAAGCAACCGCCTGGAGGGTGGCGCGCCGTCACAGGAGGGGCCGCCACCCAGGATTGCAGCAGTCGGCAAGCGGGCCTTGCGCTTACCGACACGCCGGTTGTACGAGCGCGGCGCATCATTGCTTGTCATTGCACACGCGCACCCCTCACCACGCAATCCCGCCGCTGCCCATTGCGCTCACTGCGCAACGCCAGCCTGCTCCATGAACTGCGCAAGATCCCGATTGAAGCGTGCGCTTTCTTCGAGAAACGGGGCATGGCCTGCCTGCCGATACAGGCGGATCTGCGCGCGCGGCTGCAACTGACGTGCACGCGCCAGCGTCGGCGCGCTCCGCACCAGCGCATCGCGCGCGCCGTACAGCAGCAGCACCGGCAGCCGGGTGCGCTGCAGGCCGGCGGTATCGATCGACATGCCTTGCACTGCGCGTTGCATGTCCCACGAGGCCAGGGCTGCATTGGCCAGCAGGGTGTCGAACACCGGCGCAGGCGGTTGAGTGGCAAAGCACAGCCGCAGGAAGTTCTGGACCGCCTGCAGATGGGTGCGCAGGTCGTCGGACACCAGGTCGCGATAGATCGACGGGTGTGCCCCCAGTTGCTGCGCGCGCAGTTCGATCACGCCATCGACATACACCACGCCGCCCAGGCCGTCATCGCCATACCGGCTGAGATAATTGCTGATCACCGCTCCACCCAGCGACCACCCCACCAGCACGGCATCGTGGGCATCAGCGGCCTTCAGCACTGCCGCCAGGTCGTCGGCCCAGCGCGTGCCGTCCTGATAGGCCGATGCGGCAGTGGGCTTGCCGGACAGGCCATGCCCGCGCAGGTCGTAGGTGATCAACCGGTAACGTTGCAGTTGCGGGTCGGCCAGCTGCGCATCCCAGTTGATGCGGCTGCCCAGCAGGCCGTGCACCAAGACCAGTGCCGGGCCGTCGCTGGCGCCATGCTCCTGCACGGCCAGGGCCACGCCATCGGGAGCGGTGACACTATAGCTGCGCGAGCGCGTTGTTGCAGGCGGGTGCGCTGAGGCGATACCGCAGAAACAGAACAGCAGAGCGGCGAGCGCGAGCCGCCAACAACGGATACGCATCCGCGCAACAGGATCAATCCACATCCAGATGCACTCCAGAACCCGGGAGCGCGCATCTTCGACGCCTGACACCAATGTGAGGGTCAAGCGTGGCGTGCCACGTATGCTTGGCAGATGGTGACCTCTTCCACATCCACACCCACCCTGCGGATCGGTACGCTCGCGCAGCTGAGCGGTGTCAGCGTGCGCGCGCTCCGCCACTACGATGCACAGGGCCTGCTGACCTCTTCGCGCAGCGCCAATGGGTATCGGGTGTTTCCGGCCAGCTGCGTGACCCAGGTGCGTCAGATCCAGCGCCTGATCGGGACCGGCTTCAGCCTGGAGGACATCCGCCGCTTTCCCGATTGCATGCGGCTGGTGGAAGGCGCGCAGCTCTGCCCGGAAACCCTGCCGGCACATCGCCAGCGACTGCAACTGATCGAACGCCAGTTGGCCGATCTGCAGCGCAGACGCGCGCGTCTGCTGGCCACCCTTGCGCAGCAACCATCTGCGGTTTCCGCGCCGCAACGCGCGCGCGGCAAGCGCGTCACCTCGTCCGGCTAGTGCACGCCGCCAATCGTGCCGTAGGCGTCTTTTACCGCTGCTGCGATCGCTGCACGGCCCTGTCAGCCTGGCTCATTCGCCACGCGCTGGATGCGGCGCGAAGCGGCCATAGGGACGGGCATCGTTCGCGCGTTGGCGCAAGACATGCGCCGCAGCAAACGCCAGCGCCAGCAGCGTCAGGCACATGCCGACCAGCCCGGCCCATCCGCCGTGCTGCCAGAACCAGCCGCCCAGCGCCCCGATCACGCTGGAGCCGGCGTAATAGGCCAGCAGATACAGCGATGCGGCATGGCTGCGATGGGCCCCGCCCAGCCGGCTCACCCACGCGCTGGCGGCCGAATGCGCGATGAAAAACCCGATCGTCAGCAACACGATGCCGGCCACTACCAGCGCCAGCACATGCGCCAGGGTCAGCGCTACGCCGACCACGCAGCACACGATGCCGGCGCTGACCACCGGCCCGCGACCGAAACGATCCGATGCCGCGCCGGCCACCGACGAGCTGACGATGCCGAACACATACGCGCTGAAGATCAGGCCGATCTGGCTCTGGCTCAGCGCAAATTCCGCCCCACCCAGTCGAAACCCGGCGTAGTTGTAGAGGCTGACGAACACGCCCATCAACAGGAACGGCAGCGCGAACAGCCATGGCAGGTTGCGGTCGCGCAGATGCCCGGCCCAGGCATGCAGATGGAAGCGCAGGTTGACCCCATGCCGGCGCACGAAATGACGCGAAGGCGGCAGCAGCCACAGGAAGGCAAACGCGCACAGCAGATCGAACCCGCTCAGCAGCGCCAATGCGGTGCGCCAGTCGGTCTGGTCGGTCAGCACGCTCATCATGATGCGCCCGGTCATGCCACCGAAGGCATTGCCGGCCACATACAGGCCGGTGGCCGCGCCCAGCTTGCTGGCGGGCAGTTCTTCGCCCAGGTACACCATGGCCACCGCCGGCACCCCGCCCAGCGCGATACCGGACAAGGTGCGCACCACCACCAGCGCATGCCAGTCCGGCAGGAAGGCGGCCACCAGATTGAGCACCGCGGCCACTGCGATCGAGACGAACATCAGCCCGCGCCGGCCCAGGCTTTCCGACACCGCGCCCGCACAGAAGATCGCCAGTGCCAAGCCGCCGGTGGCCAGCGATAACGGCAGCGAGGCCACCGCCGCATCCACGCCGAAACTGCGCGCAAATTCCGGCAGCACCGGCTGCACGCTGTACAGCAGCGAGAAGGTGGCAAAGCCGGCCAGGAACAAGGCCAGCCGGATGCGGCCAGTGGCCGGCGCGGCGGTATCGACACGCGCGGCAGCGCTCGGCCATGGGCGGGGATCGGAAGAAGACACGCAGACTCGGTGGAGACGTCGGATGGCGAGTATTCGCCTGCCACGACCCCCTGTCCAATATATGATGCTCGCAGTTGCCATATATGAAACAGATGCCATGGAGCTGCGTCACCTGCGCTATTTCCTGGCGGTTGCCGAAGAAGGCAACTTCACCCGCGCCGCCACGCGGGTCGGCATCGGCCAGCCGCCGCTGAGCCAGCAGATCCAGAGCCTGGAGCGCGAACTGGGCACACCGCTGTTCCGCCGCACCCACAGTGGTGCCGAACTGACCCCCGCCGGTGAGGCATTCCTGGGCGAAGTGCGCCGGGTCCTGGCCGATGTGGAACGCGCCGCCGAAACGGCCCGTCGCGTGGCGCGCGGAGAATCGGGCCGGTTGCGCATGGGCTTTACCGCCTCGGCGGCCTTCAGCCCGGTGGTGCCGCGATTGATTCGCGATTTCCGCCGACAGTGGCCGCAGGTCGAACTGCTGCTGGAAGAGACCAACACCGCCAGTCTGCTGGTGGGTCTGGCCGAAGGCCGCCTGGATGCGGCCTTCGTGCGCTATGGGCTGAGCACCCCGCCGGATCTGCACCTGCTGCGCTTTGCCGATGAGCCGATGAAGATCGCGGTGCCGGCCGCGCACCCGCTGGCCGCGCGCGCCAGCGCACCGCTGGCCGCGCTGGTCGGCGAGCCCTTCATCCTGTTTCCGCGCAGCTTCGGCTCCAGCCTCTACGACGAAATCCTGGCCGCCTGCCGCGAATCCGGCGTGACCTTGCGCATCACCCAGGAAGCACCGCAGATGTCGTCGATCATCAATCTGGTTGCTGCCGAACTCGGTGTGTCGGTGGTTCCCGCCTCCACCGCACAACTGCAACGCCCGGGTGTGCGTTACCTGGATATCGACGGGCGCATGCCGTTGGCGCGGCTGGCGCTGGCGGTGGCACCCGGCGCGCTGGAAAGCGCGCCACTGGTGCGCCATCTATGGGCGTTGGCGGAGTTGATCTGAGCGCCTGCGGCGGCAACCACCCTTGCGCCGGTCCCGGGCATCGCCATGGAACACCGCACGATGGCGCATCGCGTTGCAGGAATCGCCACGCAGCGCTTGACCTCAACTGCGATTGAGGTTGTCCAATGCAGACTCTTCCCATCGACTTGAATGCCATGCATCTTCGTCACCTCGTCCTGCCCTGCCTGGATCCCGACCTCACACTGCGCGTCTATCGCGACGTGCGAAGGTTGGGAGCTGCTGGCGGCTTAGAGCGGCGAGCAAGACGACTGCGTTATCGTCAGACGGCGAACCGATGCACCGCGCACCAGTATCTTGATGGTCAGGACATCTCGATCCCGGCATTGCACTTGCGCGGTAACGCGGCCGCGGCGTGCAACCGCTGACTCAATCGGCCACAGCAGGCACCGGCAGACGGAAGAAACTGCGCGCCGCCGCCGTGCTGTTGGCAGCCGTCGCGGCCACGGCTTCGCCACGGTCGCGTGCCAGCTCCTCGACGATATGCGACAGGAACATCGGCTCGTTGCGACGGTCCTTGGGCATGGGCTTGAGCGTGCGTGGCAGCAGGTAAGGCGCGTCGGTTTCGATCATCAGCCGGTTGGCGGGGATGCTGTGCACCAGCTCGCGCAGGTGCGCGCCGCGGCGCTCGTCGCACAGCCAGCCGGTGATGCCGATGTAGTAATCGCGATCCAGATAGGCGAACAGTTCTTCGCGCGTGCCGGTGAAGCAATGCACCACGGCCGCACCCAGCTTGCCGTCGAAACTGCGCATGATGGACAGGAAGTCCTCGTGCGCATCGCGCTGGTGCAGGAACAGCGGCTTGCCGTTGTCGGCGGCCAGTTGCAGTTGACGCTCGAAGGCCTTGCGCTGGGCCGGGCGCGGTGCGAAATCGCGAAAGTAATCCAGCCCGCATTCACCCACTGCCACCACTTGCGGATGTGCCTGCAAGGTACGCATTTCCGCTTCGCATTCGGCGGTGAATTCCACCGCATGGTGCGGATGCACGCCGGCGGTGGCGTACAGGACGCCTGGATGCTGCTGCGCCAGTTGCAGCGCCAGCGGCGAATGCTCGCGACTGGCGCCGGTGATCACCAGCTGTGACACCCCTGCGTCTTGGGCGCGTTGCAGCACCGCATCGCGATCGCGGTCGAAGGAGTCGTGGGTCAGGTTGGCGCCGATATCGATCAACTGCATGGTGCGGGTGTGGTCTGAAAGAGCAGCTGCGAGTGTACTGGGTGAGCGTTGCCCTCATCCGCCCTGCGGGCACCTTCTCCCGCAGGCGGGAGAAGGGACAGCTGCTGCAGCATCTGCATGCTGTCGGTGGTATCCGCGCGCGGCGAGCAACGTCTGCATCCTTTCGTCCGCATCTACGCGCGCTCTACGGACCCGAATACAGCTGACAGCACTAGATGCCGCCAGCGGTACCTGCATACCAGCGCCCTGCAGCGAGTGCGTTGCCGTTCCCCTCTCCCGCCTGCGGGAGAGGGGCAGGGGTGAGGGCCGCTTGCGCAAGACACTCACCCCACCTCCGGCACCGTCATCGCATCGATCTTTGCCGCCAAGGCCTGGATCGCCAGTTGCGCCGAGCGCGACAGCTGCCGCTGTGGGGCCACGCACAGCGCCAGCGTCATCGGTTCGGAGCGAGTGCGTTGCCGTTCCCCTCTCCCGCCTGCGGGAGAGGGGCAGGGGTGAGGGCCGCTTGCGCAAGACACTCACCCCACCTCCGGCACCGTCATCGCATCGATCTTTGCCGCCAAGGCCTGGATCGCCAGTTGCGCCGAGCGCGACAGCTGCCGCTGTGGGGCCACGCACAGCGCCAGCGTCATCGGCTTGGTCAGATGCTGGCGGAACGGCACGAAGGCCAGGCGTCCATCGGCCACGTCGGGTGCGGCGTCCAGCCACGACATCAGCCCCACGCCGGCACCGGCACGCACCAGGCCGCGCAGCGTGCGTACATCATTGCAGTGGGTGAGCCGCTTCACATCGATATGCTGGCGCTGGTACAGCACCTTGGCATGCTCGCCCACGATCAGCGGCGCGGCCGGCAACAGCAGACGATGTTCCAGCGTCTCGCTGAGCTGCAACTCGGTGCGGGTGCTGAGCGGGTGGCCGACCGGCATCGCAATGCCCAGCGGGATATCGGCGAACGCACGCACCTCCAGGTCCACGCTGCTCACCGGGTCCAGCAGCAGGCCGATGTCCACGTCCGCCGAGGTCACCATCTCCATCACCCGCTGGTTGCGCGCGGTGGACAGATTGAAGGTGATGCCGGGGTACTCCTGCACCAGCGCGGCCACCGCCGCCGGCACCACGCCCTCGCTGAGCGCGTCGATCATGGCGATCTCCACGTGCCCGCGGCGCAGACCCTTGAGCTCGTCGAAGCGCTCCAGCGTGCGCGCGTAGGCCTTCTCCCAGCCGCGCACGTCCACCAGCAGCAGCTCGCCGGCGGCAGTGAGCCGCAGACGCCCGGGCAGGCGCTCGAACAGCTGCGCGCCCAGTTCCTCCTCGGCCTTGAGGATCTGCCGGTCGATCGCCGAGGCCGACACGTGCAACACCTCGGAGGCCTTGCGGATGCTGCCGCAGCGGGCCACTTCGATGAAGTATCGGGTGAAACGGGAGAAGGTCAGCATGGGGCGTAGCTCGGTTGGCGTTGCATTTTTTGCAATGGCTTTGCGGAAAAACGATGTTTGATCACACACCCCCGGCTTCCTAGAGTCAATCCGGCACCGCTCCCCGCCCTACGCCAGAGACCGCCCCATGGATGTCGCCGTCCCCGCCCTGCCGCTGCACTGCACCTTCGAGGCGGCCGACTGGCAGCGCCTGGCCCAGCACTGGCACGCGGTGGCGCTGAGCAGCGAGGTGGGGCAGGCGCCATTCAAGGCCACCCTGCTGGATGAGCCGCTGGTGCTGTATCGGCTGGACGAGGAGCTGGTGGCTGCGCGCGATGTCTGCCCGCACCGCGGCGTGCCGCTGAGCATGGGCACGGCCGATGGCGGCGGCGTGGTGTGCGCGTACCACGGCCTGCGCTTCGGCGCGGGCGGGCGTTGCAATCACATTCCGGCCAGTCCCACGCAGAACATCCCGGCCAAGATGCGCCTGCACACCTATGCGGTGGCCGAGCGCTACGGCCTGATCTGGGTGTGCCTGGCCAGACCCGCCGGGGTGAGCGAGGCCGAGGTGCAGATTCCGCCGATGCCGGGTTGGGACGAGGACGGCTTTCAGCAGATCGTCTGCCCTGCCTTCGACATCGGCGGCAGCGCGGCGCGGCAACTGGAAGGCTTCATCGACGTGGCGCATTTCGCCTTCGTGCACACCGCCACCTTTGCCCAACCGGACAAGCGCGACGTGCCGGCCTACACCACCACCGAGACGCCGACCGGTTTCAACGCCGATTACCTCAGCAGCGTGGCCAATTATTCGGTGGACATGCCGCTGCCGGACGTTGACCCCAGCTTCCAGTGGCTGCGCCATTTCGAGGTGCATCTGCCGTTCACCGCCACGCTCACCATCCACTTCCCGGTGCCGGGCAAGCGGCTGGTGATCATGAATGCCGCAAGCCCGGTGTCCAAGCACAAGACGCGGCTGCTGGTGCCGATCGCGCGCAACTTCGACACCCATCTGGCGGTGGAAGACGTGCATGCCTTCAACCTGCGCGTGTTCGAGGAAGACCGCGCCATGGTGGAAGCACAGCGCCCCGAATACCTGCCGCTGGACCCGCTGCTGGAGGTGCACATCCCGGCCGATCGCAGTTCGATCGCCTACCGCCGTGGCCTGCGCAGCCAGGGCTATAGCGACTTCTTCCTGCGTTGACCGCCAAGGAGCGCGCCATGAGCCTGCATGAAGTGCGTGTGGCCGCAGTGGCCGAGCAAGGCCCCCGCCAGCGTGCGATCCGGCTGGAGTCGATCGGCAGCGAGTTGCCCGCATTCGAGGCAGGCGCGCATGTGGACCTGCACTTGCCGGATGGCATGATCCGCCAGTATTCGATCGCCAGCGCGCCGCATGTGCGCGATCACTATGTGCTGTGCGTCAAATTGGCCGATGCCTCGCGCGGTGGCTCGCGGCACCTGTGCGAGCAGCTCAGCCCCGGCGACCGCCTGCAGATCTCCAGCCCGCGCAATCTGTTTCCGCTGCATCCGGGCGAACGGCATGTACTGCTGGCCGCCGGGATCGGCATCACCCCGCTGCTGTCGATGGCCGAAGCGCTGGAAGCGCGCGGCGAGCCGTTCGTGCTGCATTACTACGTGCGCCGGCATACCGATGTGGCCTTCGGGCAGCGGCTGCAGCAAGGCTTTCTGCACGGCCAGGTGCAACTGCACCTGAGCGATGGCGGGCAGAGCCCGCGCGTGCATGTGCCCGAGGAGCTCGGCCAGGCGCGCGCACGCGATCAATTGTACCTGTGCGGGCCGGCGGCCTTCATGGATCACTTCACGCAACTGGCGCTGGCGCGTGGCTGGAGGGCGGCGCAACTGCATCGCGAGCGTTTCGCCGCGGTCGATCCCGCCCACGATCACGGTGCGGAGCGCGCTTTCGAAGTGGAACTGGCCGCCAGCGGCCGCGTGCTGCAGGTACCGGCCGATGGCAGCATTGCCAGCGCCCTGCTGGATGCCGGGATCGAGGTGCCGCTCTCGTGCGAGCAGGGCATGTGCGGGGCCTGCCTGACCGGTGTGCTCGCCGGTGTCCCCGATCACCGCGACAGCGTGCTCAGCGACGCCGAGCGGGCCAGCAATACGCAGATCACCCTGTGCTGCTCGCGCAGCCGCTCGCCGCGCCTGGTGCTGGATCTTTGAGCCGGCAGCATCGTGCGCGCACCGCAGGCGTTGCGCAGCTCCCGGCAGGCCGCGCAGCGCTCCCCGGTACCGGCCATCCCGATGCGCCACGGCGATCACGCGCTGCAATGGACCACGGCGCTGGCAAATCTGCACGCACAAGGCAAGATGAGCAGCCCGCATCCACGGGCCGCGCTCTGGATGCCCTGTGTTGAAGAGAGCCTTGCCGATGCCTGCCTGCCGTGTGATTCCCTTGTTCCGCGGTGAGGACGCACGCTGATGCGCTGGCCCGGATTCGCGCTGGCCGCCAATGGCAGCACTGCGCGCACCGAGCTGCTGGCCGGTGCCACCACCTTCCTGACGATGGCGTACATCATCTTCGTCAACCCCGACATCCTGGCCACCACCGGCATGGACCATGGCGCGGTGTTCGTGGCGACCTGCCTGGCCGCGGCGCTGGGCTCGCTGCTGATGGGCGTGCTGGCCCACTACCCGATCGGCATGGCGCCGGGCATGGGCCTGAATGCGTTCTTCGCCTTCACGGTGGTGGGCACGCTGGGTTACAGCTGGCAACAGACGCTGGGGCTGGTGTTCGTCTCCGGCTGCCTGTTCCTGCTGCTGACCGTCACCGGCGCGCGGCGCTGGCTGGTGGATGGCATTCCGGCCACATTGCGCAGCGCGATCGCGGTCGGCATCGGCCTGTTCCTGGCCCTGATCGGCCTGCAGAAGGCCGGGCTGGTGGTGGCGCATCCGCAAACGCTGCTGACCCTGGGCGACCTGCATCGGCCCGAACCGCTGCTGGCATTGGCTGGCCTGCTGTTGATCGGCGTACTGGACGTGCGCCGCGTGCGGGGGGCGATGTTGCTCGGTATCCTGGCCGTCACCACCGCGGCGCTGGCGCTGGGTCTGGTGCGCTACCAGGGCGTGCTGTCGCTGCCGCCAAGCCTGGCGCCGACGCTGTTGCAGCTAGATATTGCCGGCGCGCTGCACGGCCACGGCGGCAGCGGTGCGCTTGCGGCGGTGCTGCATGTGGTGCTGGTGTTCGTGCTGGTGGAGATGTTCGATGCCACCGGCACCTTGATGGGTGTGGCGCAGCGCGCCGGCCTGCTGCGCACGCAGGCGCAACGCCGGCAGTTCGACCGCGCCCTGCTGGCCGACAGCACCGCCATCCTGGCCGGCTCGTTGCTCGGCACCTCCAGTACCACCGCCTACGTGGAAAGCGCTGCCGGCGTGCAGGTCGGCGGGCGCACCGGCCTGACCGCACTGGTGGTCGCCGCCTTGTTCCTGCTGGCGCTGCTGTTCTCGCCGTTGGCGGCCATGGTGCCGGCCTATGCCACCGCGCCGGCACTGATCTATCTGGCCTCGGTGATGCTGCGCGAGTGCACGCAGATCCAGTGGGACGATGTCAACGAAGCGTTACCGGCGGCGATCTGCATGCTCGCCATGCCGCTCACCTATTCCATCGCCACCGGTCTGGCACTGGGCTTCATCACCTACGCGGCGCTCAAGCTCGGCAGCGGCCGCTGGCGCGGCGTGCACCCGGCCACCTGGGCGATCGCCGGCTTGTTCGTGCTGCGCTATGCGCTGGAATGAGCCGATGCTGGCATGCGCAAATGCGTGCTCGCGCAGTCGCGCCGCATGTGGTCGTCACCGGCGCAGCCTGGCACGCGCGGCGGTGATTGCCTGGCGCGCGAGCGACGCTGCCGGCTGCATGGTGCGGCCGGTCAGGCACCGCCTGCGCAGAGCCGGTGATGTGGTGTCCGCCAGTCCTCCTGCTGGCATTGCGCACGCCATCGTGCTTGTGTGGCGGCAGCCTGCATCTGCCATGCCTGCCTTGGACGCCACCGCTTTCCTGCCTGGCATCCCTGTGCAGCCGCCCGCAGCCACCAGGCCCTACTGTCTTTAGCGAGTGTTTCCTGCATGTCGAGTCTGCATCGTTATCTGATCCTGAGCGTTTGCGTGCTGTTGCCCTGCATCGCCCAGGCACGCACGGCTCCCGTTGCTCCCGCGCAGCAGCGCGAGCAACAGGTGGCGCAGCTGTTCCACGCTGCCGCCGCGCACCCTGCACAGCTGCGCGCCTGGTTGCAGGCCATGCCCAAGGGCGGCGACCTGCACAACCACCTGTCCGGTTCGGTGTATGCCGAGGACTACCTGCAGTGGGCCAGCGAAGACGGCGCCTGCGTACAACTGGACGACCTGAGCCTGCGCGCGCCGCCATGCGGCACGGGGCAGGAGCCGGCCAGCGGCCTGGCCGCACGCAATGCAGCGTTGTACGGGCGGGTGGTGGATGCCTTGTCGATGCGCAGGTTCCTGCCCACTGCCGCGCAGCCCACCGGGCACGGCCAGTTCTTCGGCAGCTTCGGCAAGTTCGATGCGGTGGTGCGCACACGCGTGGCCGATACCGTGGCCGCGGTGCTCGACCAGGCCGCGCGCGACCGCGTGCCTTACGTGGAAATCATCGCCAACCCACCGCAGATGGATCAGGCCGCGCAGCGCATGCAAGCGCTGCCCTGGCGAGGCGATGACGACAGTGCCAACCTGGCCGCCCTGCAGCAGGCGTTGCCGCCGCTGGTGCAGGCCGCACAGGCGGCGCTGGCCGACATCGATGCGCAGGTGCGCCGCGTGCTGCGCTGCGACCAGGCCGATGCGCGCCCCGGCTGCCGGGTCACCTATCGCTACGTGCCCTATGTGCTGCGCGTGCTGCCGCAGCCGGTGGTGTTCGGGCAGATGGCGCTTGCCCATGCGCTGGTGGCCGCCGGTGGCAGCCGCGCGGTGGCGGTCAACATCGTCGCGCCCGAAGACAACCCGGTGGCGCTGGCCGACTACTCGCGGCATATGGCGATGTTCCGCTTCTTCGCCACGCGCTATCCAGGCGTGCCGCTGTCCCTGCATGCAGGCGAACTGACCCTGGGCCTGGTACCGCCGGCGCAGCTGCGTTCGCATATCCGCCAGGCCGTGGATGCCGGCGCACGCCGTATCGGCCATGGTGTGGACCTGCCCTACGAGGACGATGCCAGCGGGCTGCTGGAGCGCATGCGCAAGCAGCATGTGGCGGTGGAAATCAACCTGACCAGCAACGACGTGATTCTGGGCGTCAAGGGCGCGCAACACCCGCTGGCGATGTACCTGCGCGCAGGCGTGCCGGTGGTGCTGTCCACCGACGATGCCGGCGTGTCGCGTGCCGACATGACCCACGAGTACCAACGCGCCATGCAGGAACAGGGCATCGATTACCCCACACTCAAGCAGCTGGCCCGCAATGGGCTGACGTATGGCTTCCTGCCAGGTGCCAGCCTGTGGACTGCCGATGGCACTGGCGTCCAGGCCTGCCACGACGCATTGCAACGCGAGGCAGACGATGCCCACTGCCGCGCCTTTCGCCAGGCCAGTGAGAAGGCGCAGCTGCAATGGCGGCTGGAAATCGACCTGGCGCAGTACGAGCGCATGCTGTTGCAGGTAGGAGCGCGCTTGAGCGCGAACGGGCTTTACCGGTGACTCCCCGTCGCGCGCAGGCACGCTCCTACAAACGCTCTTGATCCATCGCCGCTGCAACGCACTCGACCTTCCACGACAAAAGCGCAATGACCGACCCGAACGCCACCGCATCCAGACGCCGCGTCATCCTCGAAGACGATATCGATGGCTTCACGCCTGCGCATGTCCTGCTGTTGCAATCGCCCGAGGTCGAGGTGCTCGGCATCAGCGCGGTGAGCGGCAACATCTGGCGCGACGAAGTGCTGGCGCATACCTGCCGCCTGCTGGAACTGGCCGGCCACCCGCAGATTCCGGTGCTGCCGGGCCCGGTGCATCCGCTGCTCAACAGCGAGGCCGCCACCGAGCGCTGGGAAGCGCTGTACGGCAAGCTGGTCTGGAAAGGTGCGTGGACGCGGCAGTGGGTGGATGGCGACACCGTGCAGAGCGCGCCGCGCTATCACGCGCACGACGTAGTGCCCGACCTGGCGCTGGGCAATCCCAGTGTGGTGCGCCCGGCCGACGAGCCGGCCGCGTTGTTCATGCTGCGCATGGTGCGCCAGTACCCGGGCGAGGTGAGCATCATCGCCACCGGCCCGCTGACCAATCTGGCGCTGGCGCAATCGCTGGACCCGGCGTTCGCCACGCTGGCACGCGAACTGGTCTACATGGGCGGCAGCCTCAATCCGCGGCAGCAACGCAACAGCGTGAGCGCACAGCAATTCGCGCGCGAGTTCGTCAATTCGCCGCGGCGCGAATTCAATATCCGCTGGGATCCGGAAGCGGCCCGCATCGTCATGCATGCCCCGTGGCGCAAGATCGCCATGGTGCCGGTGGACCCTTCCACCGCCACCGAACTCACCCCTCACCTGCTCGCGCGCATGAGTGCCGCCGACACGACGATCGGGCACGCACTGCGCCGGCGCGAGCCGGGCTTTCCGATGTGGGATGAGCTGGCCACGGCACTGTGGCTGCGGCCAGAACTCGCAACCCGCACCGACACGGTGTATGTGGATACCAACACTGCCTTCGAGGCGGGCTATGGCGACATCCTGTCATGGGCACCGGGCTACCAACCCGGCCTGGGCGAGCAGGCACAGACGGTGGTGCATGCGGTGGATGTGGAGGCGTTCGAACACCTCCTGGTGGACCGCCTCACCGCACCGCAGCCGCCGGCCGTGGGCAGGCCGTTGCCTCCACTGCCACGGGACCAAGCGGCACGCGGCACAGATGAGGGAGTTGATCACGACGTGTCGCGCGTTGCGTAGGTAGAACGCGATCCAGCGCGCGCCTGATCAGTCGTCAACTGGCCGGGCACCTCGCCCTAATCCCTCTCGCGCGGGAAAGCGGCAGATCCCGGCGCTGAGACAAAACGACGCCTCACGCCGCCCCCGCATGCTTAGATCGCGCAGAGGCACCCCGACAACGCAGCTGCAACCCGCATTTCCGCGCTTCCATCGAGTCCTTCCATCCGCAGCGCAAGCCTCATCCAGCTCTCTACTTCTAATAACCAGATTACGCAGCTCATACGCTGTACTGCAGTCAATTGCCGCGCGTTCCCACGCACCACCAACAAACCCATTGACTGCAATCAGCCAGAAAAAAACCCGATTTATCCATTCCCGATTCTCGATTCCCGATTCCCAACCCCAAGGTGACCCATGCAACTCCCAGCGCAGTGGCAAGCCGGCGTCGATCGCAATTCCGACATCCTGCGCGGCCATGCGCACGTGTTGGCCAGCTTCACCCCGCCACGCGCCGCCGCCCACGACACGGCCGGCCCGCGGGGCCAGATCGCGGCCATCGTCGCCACCACGCGCAGCCAGCCCGCGCAAGCCGCGCGCCTGGCCACCCGGACCCTGGCACGCATCCACCAGGCCAACGACCGCCTGTGTGCGATCACCCGCCTGCTGCCGGCGCGCGCCGCCGCCGATGCCGCGCGCGTGCAGTCGGCGCTGACCGGTGGCAGCGATGGCGGTGCGCTGGCGGGCGTGCCGTTCGTGGTCAAGGACCTGTTCGATGTCGCCGGCCAGGTCACCACCGCCGGCGCGGCGGTACGCGCGCACTGCGCGCCGGCCCAGCGCGATGCGGCGGTGGTGCAACGCCTGAGCGATGCCGGTGCGGTACTGGTCGGCACGGCCAACATGGACGAATTCGCCTACGGGTTTGCCACCGTCAACGCGCACTACGGCACCACCGCCAACCCGCACGACCCCCAGCATCTGGCCGGCGGCTCGTCGGGCGGCTCGGCGGCAGCGGTGGCGGCGGGGCTGGTGCCGTTCGCGCTGGGCTCGGACACCAACGGCTCGATCCGCGTGCCCGCCGCGCTATGCGGCGTATATGGCCTGCGCCCGAGCCATGGCGCAATTCCGCTGGAGGGCGTGTTTCCCTTCGTCGATGCGCTGGACGTGGTGGGGCCCTTCGCGACCTCGGTGGCCGATCTGCGCCGCGTACACGAAGTGATGCTCGGGCAGCCAGTTGCCGCCTGCCCTGCCGACACGCTGCGCATCGCCCGGCTTGGCGGCTGGTTCCAGCACACTCTCGATCCCGAGCTGGAGGCCGGCCTGGGCGCGCTGATGCAAGCCTGCAACAGCACCGCGGTGATCCAGTTGCCGGACGCCGAACGTGCCCGCGCGGCGGCCTTCGTGCTGACCGCCGCCGAAGGCGGCCACCGCCATCGCGCCGCCCTGGGAACGCAGGCCGAGCAGTTCGACCCGGCCACGCGCGACCGCCTGCTGGCCGGGTTGCAGCTGCCGGCCAGCGCAGTGGCCGATGCGCAGGCGTTCGCCCGCTGGTTCGCCACCGCGATGCGGGCGCTGTGGGACGGGGTGGACGTGCTGATCGCCCCCGCCACGCCGTGCGTGGCGCCGCGCATCGATCAGGACACCATCCAGATCGATGGCCTGCCTGTCTCGGCACGCGCCAACCTGGGCATCTTCACCCAGCCGCTTGGCCTGGCCGGGTGCCCGGTGCTGGCCGCGCCGCTGCCGCGTCCGGGGCGCCTGCCGTTGGGCGTGCAGCTGATCGCCGCGCCCGGCCGCGAAGACCGCCTGTTCGCCCTCGCCGCGCAGCTCGAACGCGATGGGCACCTGGCCTTCAGCCCCCCCGCGCAGGGCCAGTGATGCTGCAGACCTTGCGCGCCTGCCGCGGGATGGTGGTGGCCCCGCATCACCTGGCCGCACAGACCGGCCGCGATGTCTTGCGCGACGGCGGCACCGCCATCGAAGCGGCCGTTGCCACCGCCGCCTGTCTGGCCGTGGTGTACCCGCACATGACCGGCATCGGCGGCGACGGCTTCTGGCTGATCCGCGAGCCGGATGGGCGCGTCCACGCCATCGATGCCTGCGGCCGCGCCGCGCGCGCAGCGACCCTGGACGTCTACGCCGGCCAGGCCGGCATCCCATGGCGCGGCCCCGGTGCGGCCAATACCGTGGCCGGAACCGTCTCCGGCTGGGCATTGGCGCTGCAACAGGCCGATAGCCGGCTACCGCTGCAGCGCCTGCTCGCCGATGCCATCCACCATGCCAGCGCCGGCGTGCCGGTCACTGCGGGCGGGGCGCAGATCGCGGCCAGCAAGGGCGACGAACTGCGCTGCCAGCCCGGCGCCTACGCACGCATCTTCGAGCCCCACGGCGTGCCCCTGCGCGAAGGCGCGCTGTTGCAGCAAGCGCAACTGGCACGCACCCTGCAGCGGCTGGCCGACGCCGGCCTGGACAGCTTCTATCGCGGTGAACTCGCCGCCGACATCGCCGCCGACCTGCATGCGCTCGGCAGCCCGCTGCATGCCGACGACCTGGCCGCGCACCGCGCCGATCGCAGCGTGCCGTTGTCGGTGGGCATTGCCGGTGCACGCGTCTACAACCACGCGCCACCCACCCAGGGCCTGGCCTCGCTGCTGATCCTGGCGTTGTTCGACCGCCTGCAGGTGACCCAGGCCGACAGCCTTGCGCATGTGCACGGCTTGATCGAAGCCACCAAACAGGCCTTCCTGATCCGCGATGCGCATGTCGGCGACCCGGCGTGGATGACGCTGGATGCACAGGCATTGCTGGACGACGGCGCCGCGCTCGACGCCCTGGCCGCACGCATCGACATGACCCGTGCCCAGCCCTGGCCGCAACCCTCGCAGGCCGGCGATACGGTCTGGTTCGGTGCCATCGACGCCGCCGGGCGGGCGGTCAGCTGCATCCAGTCCACCTACTTCGAGTTCGGCTCCGGCCTGGTGCTGCCGCGCACCGGCATCACCTGGCAGAACCGCGGCTGCAGCTTCCGCCTGGCGGCAGACGGCTGGAACGCGCTCGCCCCGGGGCGCAAACCCTTCCACACCCTCAACCCGGCACTGGCCACCTTCGACGATGGCCGCGTCATGGCCTACGGCACCATGGGCGGCGAAGGCCAGCCACAGACCCAGGCCGCGCTGTTTTCGCGTTACGCCCGCTTCGGCATGCCGCTGCAGCAGGCGATCACGGCGCCGCGCTGGCTGCTCGGCCGCACCTGGGGCGAGGACAGCACCACGCTGAAGCTGGAAGACCGCTTCGATCCAGCGCTGGTGCAGGCCTTGCGCGAGGCCGGGCATGCGGTGGAACTGCTGCCTGCCTACACGGCGGTGATGGGGCACGCCGGTGCACTGGTGCGGCAGGCCGATGGCGTGATCAGCGGCGCCAGCGACCCGCGCTCGGACGGCGTTGTTGCAGGGTGGTGAGCACCGCAGGCGGCTGCGACCACCGCGGCGGTGCCACGCCGACGCAAGGCCGCGTGCAGGCGGCACAGGCGTTCATGCATCACAACACGGTGCTTTCGACACGGCCGGAGCGAACCCGGCCGCAGTCACTGCGGGAAGACGTGTGCCATGCTTGCGCACGCATGGTCAGTGATCCAGATCCGCCATGCGCACGACGCGTCGTCGAATCCACCTAGAGGAGAGCACCATGACAGACCAGGATCAACATCAACCGTCGCTGGAAGACGTCAAGCTGGCCTTCGATGGCCAGAGCGTGGATTGGTATCTGCAGAAGCTGGTCGGCATTGCCAACGCGTCGAATACGCAGTTCGGCATTACCCTGTTTGTGGAAGGCGTGATCGTCTCGGGCCAGCTGGTGAGCGGCAAGCAGTACTTCGAAGCCTTTGCGCAGGAATTTTCTGCGGCGTTTCCCGGCAGCGACGAGGAGAAGGAAGACATTCGTCTTGCATTCGCCAGCCATGCCAGCATTTACGACGCCGATGACGAGAGCCAGCAGAGCAGCGCACCGCCGCAGTTCATCCACCTGATCGATGCGCGTTGCTTCTCACCCGGCGGCCAGCCGCTGCCAAGCAACCGCGGCGTGCTGTGGCGCGGCAAGGTCAACGCGGTGTCCAGCTTCACCCTGGGCTCGCTGTCTGCCGATTAGGTCTGGCAGGCACGCGGGTCGCCGCTGATCGCGCAGCCCGGCCGGCCGCAGATCGGCCGGCATGCGCTGTGGCCACCAGTGGCCTGGCTGGAGCCGCTTGTCATTGTCTTCCACGCACAGCACGCATGACAGCGGCTTGAATGCATCCCACAACCCGATGCCGGCGACTCAGGTCGCCGTCTGCAGCGCGCGCGGCAGGAACGCGCCGATGATCTGTGCAATCTCGGCCGCATGGGTTTCCAGCGCAAAGTGGCCGGTGTCGAGCAGGTGCACTTCAGCGTTCGGCAGATCGGTGCGATAGGCCTGCGCGCCGGCCGGGACAAACGCTGGATCGTGCTTGCCCCACACCGCCAGCAACGGCGGCTGATGGGCGCGAAAATACGCCTGGAACTCCGGGTAGGCCTGCAGGTTGCTGCGGTAGTCCAGGATCAGATCCAGCTGGATCTCTTCGGCGCCCGGGCGCGCCATGTAGGCGATATCCAGGGTGTAGCCGTCGGGCGAGAGCCTGCTCGGGTCGGCACCGGTGCCGTACTGCCACTCACGGATGGTCTGCGCCGACAATGAGGCACGGCAGGCCTGGCGATTGGCGTCCGTCGGCTCGCGCCAGTACGCCTGCCATGCATCCCACTGGTCGCTGAAGCCCTCCAGATAGGCATTGCCGTTCTGGCTGATGATGGCGCTGACCCTGTGCGGGTTTGCGGCCGCCAGGCGCAGGCCCACCGGCGCGCCGTAGTCGAAGACGTACAGCGCATAGCGGGCCAGGCCCAGCGCATCGGTGAAGCCTTCGATCACCTTGTAGAGCGCGTCGAAGGTGTACTCGAACTGCCCGCGCGGTGGCGCCTTGGTCATGCCGAAGCCAGGCAGGTCCGGCGCGATCAGGCGGTAATGGCTTGCCAGCAACGGCATCAGGTCGCGGAACATGTGGCTGGCGCTGGGAAAACCATGCAGCAGCAACACCACCGGCGCGTCCTTGCGCCCCGCTTCACGGTAGAACACCTCGACATCGCCAACCTGCTGGGTGCGATAGCGGACGCGCTGGGTGGGGTCGTGGGACATGCTGTCTCCTTCAAGGGGTGAAAAATGGTGGCCGGGTGCGTCGGCCGCTCGCAGTACGCCGGCACCCAGGGCCAGTGCAGTGCCGATCCAGGACACGCGCAGGAAACTGCGGCGCTCGCGCAGTGCCGGGACGTCGTGTGGCGTGAACGTGGTGGGTGACTCGGCATGCATGTGATCCGGCAAGGGCATGTGGAATGGCGGCCATGCTAGGTCTGCCGACGTGGCGCGAGAACCACCGTGGCGTTGAATGGAGCATTGCGTGGCGCGCAATGCCGTGCCCAGCGGTTGCGCTCGCATATATGGGCAGGCGCAGCTTGGCGGCGCGATCACTGCGGGCTGCTAGGCTTCGCGCCTTGTCGAAGGTGATGGTCGAGCGCGAGGCACCGGTGGATCGCATCCAGGAAATGACGCTATTTGCGGCGCTGACCGAGCAGGCGAGCTTTGCCGCGGTGGCGCGCAAGCTCGGCATTTCCACCGCCACGGTCACCCGCACCATTGCGCAGCTGGAGCGCCGCCTTGGCGTGCTGCTGGTGGTCCGCAGCACCCGCACCATGCGGCTCACCGAAGCCGGCCAGCAATACGCCAGCGATTGCCGGCGCCTGCTGAGCGAGCTGGACGAACTGGAAACCCGCGCGGCCGGACTGCACGCGCTGCCCGGCGGCGTGCTCACCGTGACCGCACCGCAGATGTTCGGCGCCCTGCACGTGATGCCGGTGGTGACACGCTTCCTGCAGCGCTATCCGCAGGTGCAGGTGCGCGCCATCCTGCTGGATCGGGTGATGGCACTGCTGGATGAGGGCATCGATGTCGCCGTGCGGATCGGTGCATTGCCCGATTCGTCGCTGACCGCTATCCCGGTCGGCAGCGTGCGCCGCATGGTGTGTGCCACGCCCGCTTATCTGCGCGCGCATGGTGTTCCGCCGCATCCGGATGCGCTGATGCAACACGCCACCGTGACGATCTCATCGGCCGAACGCTCACCGCGCTGGCCGTTCCGGGTGGAAGGCCGCGAGCATCTGGTGGATGTGGGCGCGCGGCTCAGCGTCAGCGCCTCCAACGCCGCCATCCACGCCGCACTGCAGGGATGGGGGCTGACCCAGGTGCCGTCCTACCAGGTGCGCGAGCACCTGCGCAGCGGGCAACTCGCCTGCGTGCTGGAAGACTTCGAAATCGCACCGGAACCGGTGCATGTGGTGCATGTGGAAGGACGTCGCGGCTCGTCCAAGGTGCGCCGCTTCGTCGACGAGTGCGTCGACGCATTACGCCAGGAGTTTGGCGAGGCGCCGCCGGCACAAGGGGCGTAACGCTGCATCGGCATGGCGGCCGCACCCGGTGTTCAGTCCCGACGTTGGATGGGCGTGCTCCCCACAAGCGCGTTGCATTTTTTGCAGCCCGAGCTGGCGAAAAAACTCTTTGATGGCGACAGGACCGGCTCCCTATAGTCGAAGCATCCTTCTTCTGCCCGCTGCCCGCCTCCTCCATCGCCCCTGCAGCCCCTGCCGGTCCCCTCCATGCCCGCTATTCCGTCCACCTCGTCCGCCGCTGACCTTGACCGCCCCGGCGGCGCAAGGGCGGTGGCGCGTTGCGACCAGCTGGGCATGGCTCCTTTCAGCGACACGCCCGGTGGCCTGTTCCGTGCCTGGCTGAGCCCGGCCCATCGCGCCGCGGTGGGGCAGGTGGGCGAGTGGATGCGCCAGGCCGGCATGCAGGTCCGCCTGGACGCGACCGCCAACCTGATCGGGCGGTACGAGGGCACACACGCCGATGCGCCGGCGCTGCTGATCGGCAGCCATCTGGACAGCGTGCGCGATGCCGGCCGCTACGACGGTCCGCTGGGCGTGCTGCTCGGCATCGAATGCGTGGCCGCACTGCAGGCGCAAGTGCGCCGGCTGCCATTCGCCATCGAAGTGATCGCATTCGGCGACGAAGAAGGCTCGCGTTTTCCCGCCTCCATGGTCTGCAGCCGCGCGGTGGCCGGCACGCTCGACCCGGCCGCGTTGGCGCTGAGCGACGCGGCCGGCATCGATGTCGCCAGCGCGTTGGCACAATGGGATCTGGACATCGCGCAGATCCACCACGCCGCACGCGCGCCCGGCAGCGTACTGGCGTATCTGGAAACGCATATCGAACAAGGCCCGGTGCTCGAAGCCGACGGCCTGCCAGTGGGCATCGTCACTGCGATCGCCGCACAACGGCGTTTTGCGCTGCGCTTCGACGGCCGCGCCGGGCATGCCGGTACCACCACGATGGCGCTGCGTCGCGATGCCTTGAGCGCCGCGGCCGACGCATTGCTGGCGATCGAACGCATCGCGCGCGAGGGCAGCAACGCGCTGGTGGCCACCGTCGGCAAACTGCAGCTCGCCCCCGGCGCGGTCAACGTGGTGCCCGGGCGGGTGGACTGCACGCTGGACGTGCGCGCCGGCGACGACGCCACCCGCGACGCCGCGGTGCGCGCGATCGAACACGCACTGGCCCGCATCGGCGGCGAACGCGGCGTTGCGATCGCCATCGACCCATTGCAGACCCTGGCCGCCAGCCCCTGCGCACCGGCGCTGATGACCCGGCTCGAACACGCCGTCGCCGCGCAGGGCATCGCCCCACGGCGGTTGGTCTCCGGCGCCGGCCACGATGCGATGACGATGGCCGCGCTCTGCCCGACGGCCATGCTGTTCGTGCGCTGCGCCGGCGGCGTCAGCCATCATCCGGACGAACACGTGGCCCCGGCCGACGCCGAGGTCGCACTGGCGGTCATGCGCCACTTCATCGATCACCTGGGAGCGCCCCTTGTCACCTGACCTGCGTCACCTGCACACCTTCGCCGAACTCGATCCGCCACAGCGGCTGCTGATGGGCCCCGGCCCGGTCAATGCGCATCCGCGTGTGCTGCGCGCGATGGCGGCCGACCTGCTGGGGCAGTTCGACCCGGAGATGACCGGCTACATGAACGAGGTGATGGCGTTATACCGGCCGTTGTTCGGCACGGACAACCGCTGGACGTTCCTGGTCGACGGCACTGCGCGCGCCGGCATCGAAGCGGCGCTGGTGTCGCTGGTGCAACCCGGCGACCGCGTGCTGGTGATCAACTTCGGCCGCTTCGGTCTGTTGCTCTCCGAGATCCTTCAGCGCCTTGGCGCGCAGGTACACAGCGTGGATGCGCCCTGGGGCGAGGTGGTGCCGCTGGCGGCCATTGCCGAGGCGATCGAACGCGTGGCGCCCAGGCTGGTGGCCACCGTGCACGGCGACACCTCCACCACCATGGCGCAGCCGCTCGACGGCCTGGGGGCGCTATGCCGCGCGGCCGGGGCGCTGAGTTACGTGGATGCAACCGCCACCCTCGGCGGCATGGAGATCGCCAGCGACCGCTGGGGCGTGGATGTGGTCACCGGCGGCCTGCAGAAATGCCTGGGCGGTCCCTCCGGCTCGGCGCCGATCACCGTCTCCGACGCGGCGGCCGAGGCGATCTTTGCGCGCCGCCATGTCGAGCGCGGCATCGTGCGCGAGGACATCGCCAACGGCAGCGGCCCGCGCATCGCCTCCAATTACTTCGACCTGGCGATGATCATGGATTACTGGTCGGATAAGCGCCTCAACCATCACACCGAAGCCACCACCATGCTGTACGGCGCCCGCGAATGCGCACGCGTGGCGTTGCAGGAAGGCCTGCCCGCACGCTTCGCGCGCCACGCGGCGGCCGGGCGTGCGGTCAGCGCCGGCATCCGCGCGCTGGGGCTGGAGGTGTTCGGCGACGATGCGCATCGCATGACCAACGTCACCGGCGTGGTGATTCCGCCGGGCATCGACAGCGATGCGGTGCGTCGGCGCATGCGCGAGGATTTCGAGATCGAGATCGGCACCGCGTTCGGGCCGCTGCAGGGGCGCGTCTGGCGCATCGGCGCGATGGGCTACAACGCGATGAAGCACAAGGTGCTGATCACCCTGGCCGCGCTGGAAGCGGTGCTGCGCGCCGAAGGCTACGCCTGCACGCAAGGCCTGGCAGTGGAAGCGGCACTGGCCGCCTGGCACGCGGAACTGAAGGCATGAGCGCCGTGCGCGACCTGGTCGGCTATGGTGCCACGCCGCCTGCGGCGCACTGGCCCGGTGGCGCGCGGATTGCCGTGCAGTTCGTCATCAATTACGAAGAAGGCGCGGAAAACTGCGTGCTCAATGGCGATGCCGGCTCGGAGGCGTTCCTGTCGGAAATGGTCGGCGCGCAAGCGCAACCCGCTGCCCGCGCCATGGCGATGGAAAGCCTGTACGAATACGGCAGCCGTGCAGGCTTCTGGCGGCTGCATCGGCTGTTCACTGCACGCGGCGTGCCGGTGACCGTGTTCGGCGTTGCAAACGCGTTGGCTGCCAATCCCGACGCCGTTGCCGCCATGCAGGCCGCCCACTGGGAGATCGCCAGCCACGGCCTGCGCTGGATCGACTACCAGCATGTCGATGCGGCCACCGAGCGCGCGCATATCGCGCAGGCCATTGCCGTGCACACCCGCGTCACCGGCAGCCGCCCGCTGGGCTGGTACCAGGGCCGCACCAGCCCCAATACCGCGGGCCTGATCGCCGAAGAAGGCGGCTTTGTCTACGACGCTGACAGCTATGCCGACGATGTGCCGTATTACGACCACCGCCACGGCCGCGCGCAGTTGATCGTGCCGTACACGCTGGATGCCAACGACATGAAGTTCGTGGCCTATAACGGGTTTGCCGATGGCGAGCCGTTCTTTCGCTATCTGCGCGATGGCTTCGAGCAATTGCGCAGCGAAGGCGGGCGGATGCTCTCGATCGGCCTGCACGGACGCATCGCCGGCAAGCCGGCGCGTGCCGCGGCGCTGTCTCGCTTCGTCGATCACGTGCTGGCCAGCGGCGATGCGTGGGTGGCGCGCCGTCTGGATATCGCACGCCATTGGCTGCAGGTGCATCCGGCATGAGCATCGATGCAGCGCAGATCGATCTGCCCGAGGTGATCGCACAGGTGAGCGCCGCCTTCCACGCCTACGAGGACGCCTTGATGCGCGACGACATCGCCGCAATGGATGCGCTGTTTCATGCCGCGCCCAGCACCGTGCGTTATGGCGTGGGCGAGGTGCTGTACGGCATCGAGGCGATCCGCGCCTTCCGCATCGGCCGCGGCGGCTCGCCGCAGCGCAGGCTCACCCATGTCGAGGTGCATAGCTTCGGCCAGGATCTGGCCACCACGCATGCCGAATTCCTGCGCGAAGGCAGCAGCGCGCGCGGCCGCCAGAGCCAGAGCTGGGTGCGCTTTGCCGACGGCTGGAAAGTGGTGGCCGCGCATGTCTCGCTGCAGGGGAGCCACGCATGAGCGTGAGCGACGATCCCGTGCTGGACGATGCGGCATTCGTCGCGTGCTATCGCGAGGTGTTCGAGCATTCGCCGTGGGTGGTGGAGCGCGCCGCGCGGCGTCGCCCGTTCGATGATGTGTATCGCGGCTTGATGCAGGTGGTGCATGACGCTTCGCCGGACGATCAGGTCGCGTTGATCCGCGCGCATCCGGCGCTGGCCGGCAAGGCGGCGATCGACCGCACGCTCACTGCCGCCTCGGCCGCCGAGCAGGCCTCGGCCGGGTTGGACCGGCTCAGCGAGGCCGAATTCAAGCGCTTCCACGCGCTCAACCAAGCCTATCGGCATCGCTTCGGATTTCCGTTCGTGATCTGCGTGCGGCTGCACGACAAGGCCGGCATCCTGGCCGAGCTGGAACGCCGCCTGGAGGCGACGCGCCGCGACGAGATCGCCACCGCCCTCGCCGAGATCGGCAAGATCGTGCACCTGCGCCTGGAGGCACTGCCATGAGCCTGGCCCACCTCGAACGCGACCTCGCCCGCGACCTGCAACGCCTGGCCCACGGCGGCGATGCCTGGGTGCAACCGCGCGTGCATCCGGCCGGGCATGTCTATGACGCCATCATCGTCGGCGCCGGCCAGAGCGGCCTGGGCGCGGCTTTCGCGCTGCAGCGCGAGCGCGTGCACAACGTGCTGGTCATCGACGAAAACCCGGCCGGCCAGGAAGGCCCCTGGGTGACCTACGCGCGCATGCAGACGCTGCGCACGCCCAAGCAGATCACCTCGATCGACCTGGGCGTGCCGTCGCTGACCTTCCGCGCCTGGTGGGAGGCGCAACACGGCGCCGCCGCCTGGGACGCGCTGGACAAGATTCCGCGCGGCAGCTGGATGGACTACCTGCGCTGGTACCGCGCGGTGCTGCGGCTGCCGGTGCGCAATGCCACCCGGCTGGTGCGGGTGGAGCCGGACATCGCGCCCGGCATCCATCGCCTGCATCTGGCGATGGGGGCACCGCTGCTGGCCCGCAAGCTGATCCTGGCCACCGGCATCCAGGGCGGCGGACAGTGGGTGGTCCCGGACTGGATCGGCCGCGCGCTGCCCGCGCATCGCTACGCGCATACTTCCGGCCACATCGACTTTGCCGCATTGGCCGGCAAGCGCGTGGGCATCCTCGGCGGCGGCGCCTCCGCATTCGACAACGCCTGTTTTGCACTGGACCACGGCGTCGCCAGTGCCGAGGTGTTCGTGCGCCGCAGTGCGCTGCCGCGCATCAATCCGTTCCGCCATATGGAGCAGGCCGGCATCATTCCGCGGTTCCTGACGCTGCCCGATGCGGACAAGTACCGCATGATGGCCAGCTTCTTCGCACACAACCAACCGCCCACCAACGACACCTTCCAGCGCGCCTGCGGGCACACCGGCTTTGCGCTGCATCTGGGCGCGCCGTGGATCGAGGTGGCCGAGCGCGATGGCGCCGTGGTGGTACGCACCCCGCAGGGCGAACACCGTTTCGATTTCCTCGCCATCGCCACCGGCCTGGTCACCGACCCGCAGCTGCGCCCGGAGCTGGCCGCGCTGTCCGGGCGCATCGCCTGCTGGGCCGACCGCTACCAGCCGCCGCCGGGCCAGGCCGATCCGGTGCTGGATGCGCATCCCTATCTGGGGCCGGGCTTCGAGCTGCTGCCGCGCACGCCGGAGGATGCCGCGCTGCTGCACGGCCTGTTCGCCTTCAACTATTCGGCGCTGATCAACCACGGCCCCTCGGCCGCGGCGCTGTCCGGGCTGAAGGTGGCACTGCCGCGGCTGGCCCGCGCGGTGGCCGACCAGCTGTTCCTGGACGATCGCCAGGCCATCGTCGACGGCTACCTGGCCTACGACCAGCCGGAATTCGTCGGCCGGTGGCCGCAACCGACCCAGGCGGTGGCATGAGCACGCTGTCCACCCATGTCCTGGATACCGCGCTGGGCCGTCCCGCCGCCGGCGTGCCGCTGCGCCTGTTCGCCGGCGACACGCTGCGGCTGGAAGCAGTCACCAATCCCGATGGACGCTGCCCGGCGCTGGCGGCGCTGGCGTTGTCGCCAGGCCGCTATCGGCTCGAGTTCGATGTGGCCGCCTATTGGCGCACCGTCGGCACCCCGCTGGCCGACCCGCCGTTCCTGGAGCAGGTACCGATCGCCTTCGGCATCGCCGACGACGGCCATTATCACGTGCCGCTGTTGCTCTCGCCGTACGGCTACTCTACCTATCGCGGCAGTTGAGCGCGCGGCGCGCGGCCGGCCGGGTGCTGCACCCGCGCCGGCGTGTAAGGCTTGTTTCACTCCGGCCCCGTAGACTATGCGCTTTCCGGCTACAGGCCGGGGCTCCGGAATGGTCATGATCCACAACGATGTACTGCGCAGCATCCGCTACATGCTCGACCTTAGCGACGACAAGGTGGTGGAGATCACCCACCTGGCCGACCCCGAGTTCGCGCTCGACAAGCCGCAGGTACAGGCCTGGCTGAAAAAGGAAGACGAGCCCGGTTTCGAGCCCTGCACCGATGCGATGCTGGCGCGCTTCCTCGACGGCCTGGTGCTGCGTTTCCGCGGCCGCGACGAGAGCCAGCCGCCACGCCCGCTGGAAACCCGCGTCGGCAACAACCTGGTGCTGAAGAAGCTGCGCGTGGCCTTCGAACTGAAGGACGTGGACATGCACGCCCTCTTCGCCAGCGCCGGCTTCCCGCTGTCCAAGCCGGAACTGTCGGCGCTGTTCCGCCAGCCCGGCCACAAGAACTTCCGCCCCTGCGGCGACCAGCTGCTGCGCGCCTTCCTCAAGGGCCTGACCTCGCGGATGCGCGAAGCGGGCTGAGATGTGCGTATGGAGATTGGCCTGACTCGGCGGGTCTGACGGCACTGCGGTGTGGTGTCCTCGTTCTTCAATACACCACCAGCCAATTATCTGGTGCGGTGTTCTCGCCGATTACGGGCTCGATGGCGGCATGGAGACCGCCATCGAGCCGCCACGGATGGGTTTACGGCGTGTCGCCCAGGCGGTGAGGGCACTGCGTCCTCGCCGCTGCGCGTTTGCTGCAGGGCCCTTGCCCGCCCACCATCGCAGGACACGCTGCAAGTATGTCCATGTAAGCTCTCTGGCGGCATCCATGCCGCCAAAGGCCCGCGACGGTGCGCGGGCAAGGACCAATGGAGAGTGTCGGTGTGCGGGTGGCAAGCACTGCATGACGTGCTTCTGATTAGCCAGCCATCGTGTCGTTTTGCGACCCGCACCCGCAAGGACACCCAACCTGCGAACCGCTCAGCTTTTTACTAAGAGCGGCTAATAAAACTACTGCGCAGCCGTCAGACGGGCGCGGTCGGTGCTCGGAATCCTCATTACCGCTCGTACACTCCGGTTCCTGCGCGCCGCCCACACCCACCTGACGACTGCTCGCTACGTTCTGTTAGCCGCTCTAAGGAAACTCTGAACAACTCCCCCTGATCCTGCGACAATCGCACAGAGGCACCAGGACGATGACGATGCAACTGACCTTCGGCGACGCGGAGTACAACAGCAAGCGCAANCCGAAAACGGCAAAAAACCGGGGGGTTGAGCGCCCTCAGCGCGGCGGATGTGGCGTGTTTCGTTTTCCGGCTGCGTTGATCAGACCATCCCTAAAGCGACCGGCCAACATTCTGGTGCGTTGCCCTCGACCAACCAGGCGTTGGACCTGGCTGTTGGCTGCATCTACAGGCATGGCGGGCAGCGTTACTCGTGGTCCTGCGTCATGCCGCAGCTGCCAAGCGCGGTTTGCGTGCATCCAGACGGAACACCGACACCGCTTCGCTCAGCTCCACCGCCTGTTCTTCCATCGCACGCGCGGCGGCGGAGGCTTCTTCCACGAGCGCGGCATTGCGTTGAGTGGTCTCGTCCATGTCGTTGACGGTGCGTGCCACCTGTTCGATGCCGGCCGACTGCTCGCGCGACGCGGCGGAGATCTCCGCGATCAGCGTAGTGACCTGCTGCACCGACTGCACGATGTCCTGCATCGTGCGCCCGGCCTGATCCACGCGTGCGCTGCCGCGCGCCACGCTATCCACCGACGCATCGATCAACTGCTTGACCTCCTTGGCAGCGCCGGCCGAACGCTGCGCCAGCGCGCGCACTTCGGAGGCCACCACGGCAAAGCCGCGGCCCTGTTCGCCAGCGCGCGCGGCTTCCACCGCCGCATTCAGCGCCAGGATATTGGTCTGGAACGCGATGCCGTCGATGACGCTGATGATCTCGGCGATCTTCCTGGACGAGCCTTCGATCTCGCCCATGGTGTCGACCACGCTGGCCACCATTTCACCGCCGCGGCTGGCGATCTCCGCCGCCGCCTGCGCGCCGCGGCTGGCCTGCTGCGCGGTCTCGGCGTTCTGCCGCACGGTGGAGGTCAGCTCTTCCATCGAGGCGGCGGTTTCTTCCAGGTTCGCGGCCTGCTGTTCGGTGCGCTGGGCCAGGTCGTTGTTGCCGGCGGCGATCTCCGCCGAGGCGGTGCGGATGGTCTGCGCCGCCAGCGTGATATCGCCCACGATATCGGTCAGGCGCTGCACGGTGGCGTTGGCATCGTCGCGCATCCGCGCAAACACGCCCTGCTGGTTGCCGTGCATGCGCGCGGTCAGGTCGCCATCGGCAATCGCCTTGAGCAACTGCGACAGGTCGGCCAGATTGCGGTCCACGTTCTGCATCAAGCCATTGAGGCCGTCGACCATGCCGCGGAATTCGAACTGATACGCGTCGGCATTGCCGCGGGTGGCAAAATCGCCAGCGGCGGCGGCATCCACCAGGCCACGGATTTCGCCATTGATCGCGGCCAGATTGCGCTTGGTGGTGTCCATGGCCTCGGTGATCTGGGCCTTTTCGCCGGGCAGGCGCGGCATGTCCACCGACATGTCGCCCACCGCGTAATGCTGCATCACCTGCAGCATGGTGCCGATCAGGCCGACCTGCGCACCGATCAGGCTGTTGGTGTCGTCCACCATGCGGCCGTAGGCACCAGGAAATGCCTGTGCATCCATGCGGTAGCTCATCTGCCCGGCGTCATGGCGCTGGGCCATGTCCGCCTGCGCGCTCGACACATCGGACAGCGTGGTGACCACCTGCCCCATTGCCTGCCCAAGCAGGCCGATCTCGTCGCGCGTGTCCACCGCCGCACGCGCCGACAGGTCGCCGGCCGCCACCAGGCGGGCCGCCTGTGCAACGGTTTCGATCGGACGCACGATCGAGCGGCGTATCCACCACCCCAGCACCACGACAAGGCACAGCGCTGCGGCGATGGTGGCAACGGCCGAATACACCAGCTTGCGCTGCGCCGACTGCGAACCGGCCAGCACCGCCGCATCGGCCAGCATCTTGCTGCGCTGGACCAGCGCTTCAAGCGTGTGGCTGGGCGCGCGGTCCTGACCTTTGACCAGTTGGTCGCCCACCTGGGTGTCGTAACCGGCGGCGGCGAACTTGCCCAGCGCCGCTTCGTAATTGGCCTGCAGGCCCAGGTGCGCGGTGGCGAAGTCCTGCGCCAGCACGCGAACCTGAGGGTCCTGCGCCGCCTTGGTCAGCGCCTCGGTGCTGGCCTGCACTTTCTGGCCCTGCTCGCGGAAGGCTGTCAGATGCTTGTCCAGCTGCGCCGGGTCGCGCCCGCGGATCAGCACATTCTTCCACTCCTGCACCTGCAGGCGGAAATTGCGGGTGATCTCTTCGCTGCTGGAGGCTTGCGCGACCTCTGGCGGCACCTTGCCCGACAGGCTCAGCCAGGCCGTTCCCAGGCCGCCGAGCGCGCACAGCAGGATGACAGCGAGGCCCAACGCAAGCGCGCCCAGCAGTTTGCTCTGCAGGCTGACGAACTTCGGCACGGAGGCAGACATGGTGAATCCGGTAACAGGGGTTATAGGAGTTATCGACGGCCCACCCGGGCCTGAAGCTTCAGCATGGCGTGCAGGTCCGCATTTCCGACAGGCCAGCTGCCGCCCCTTCCGTATTCCCCGACAACCTTCACCGCCGGGCCTGACCATCGTGCCGGCGCCACACAGGCCGTATCCTGCCGCGCATGAATACCCCCGCATTTCCCATTTCCGGGTTGCTGCCGCAGCTATGCGACAGCCTTGCCGGCCATCCCCGGCTGGTGCTCGAAGCCCCGCCCGGCGCCGGCAAGACCACCCAGGTGCCGCTGGCGCTGCTGGAGGCACCGTGGCTGGCCGGGCGCAGCATCGTGATGCTGGAACCGCGCCGGGTGGCCGCGCGCAGCGCCGCGCTGTTCATGGCGCGCCAGCTGGGCGAGCCGGTCGGCGAGACGGTGGGCTACCGCATCCGCTTCGAGAACAAGACCTCCGCGCGCACCCGCATAGAGGTCGTCACCGAAGGCATCCTGACCCGGATGATCCAGGACGACCCCATGCTGGAGCGCGTGGGGGCGCTGCTGTTCGACGAATTCCACGAACGCCATCTGGCCGGCGACCTGGGCCTGGCGCTGGCGCTGGATGTGCAGGCGCAGGTGCGCGATGACCTGCGCATCGTGGCGATGTCGGCCACGCTGGATGGCGAGCGCCTGGCCGGCTTCCTGGACGCGCCACGGCTCAGCAGCGCCGGGCGCAGCTTTCCGGTGGAGATCGCGCATTTCCCGGCACGCCGCGACGAGGCCATGGAGCCGCAGACGCGCCGTGCGGTGGAACATGCGGTGGCCACCCATCCCGGCGATGTGCTGGTGTTCCTGCCCGGCCAGCGCGAGATCGCGCGGGTGCACGCCGCGCTGGACGATGTCCTGGATCCGGCCATCCAGGTGCTGCCCCTGCACGGCGAGCTCTCGGTGGAGGCGCAAAGCCAGGTGCTGCAGCCGGACCCGCAGGGCCGTCGCCGCGTGGTGCTGGCCACCAACGTCGCCGAGTCGTCGGTGACGCTGCCAGGCGTGCGCGTGGTGATCGACAGCGGCCAGGCACGCGAGCCGCACTACGATCCCAATAGCGGGTTCTCGCGGCTGGATGTGACCACCATCGCGCAGGCCTCGGCCGACCAGCGCGCCGGCCGTGCCGGCCGCGTGGCCAGCGGCTGGGCCTACCGGCTGTGGCCGCAATCGCAGCGGCTGGAACCGCAGCGGCGTGCCGAGATCACCCAGGTGGAGCTGGCCGGGCTGGCGCTGGAACTGGCCGCCTGGGGCAGCGATGCGCTGCGCTTTGTCGATGCGCCGCCTGCCGGCGCGCTGGCCGCCGCACGCGAACTGCTGCAACGGCTGGGCGCGCTCAGCGACAGCGGCGGCATCACCGCGCTGGGCCGCCGCATGCTGGCGCTGGGCACGCATCCGCGTCTGGCGGCGATGCTCGCGCAGGCCGACGAACCACCGCGCCTGGCCCTGGCCTGCGATCTGGCGGCCCTGCTGGAGGCGCGCGATCCGCTGCGCCAGGGCGGCGATGGCCTGGCCGCGCGCTGGCGTGCCCTGGCCGCGTTCCGCCAGGGCCGCAGCGCGCCCGATGCCAACCGCGGTGGCCTGGCCGCCATCGACAGCGCTGCCAAACAATGGCGACGCCGGCTGCGCTGCGACACCGCCCCGCCGGCCAGCGTGGAAGCGCATGCGCTGGGCGACCTGCTCTCACATGCCTTCCCCGACCGCATCGCCGCCCGCCACCCGGCCGACCCGCTGCGCTACCTGCTGGCCAACGGCCGCAGCGCGCGCCTGTTCGACCACAGCGACTTACGCGGCGAACCCTGGCTGGTGGCCAGCGAACTGCGTTACGAAGCCAGGGACGCATTGCTGCTGCGGGCCGCACCGGTGGACGAGGACTACCTGCGCCGCAGCCTGCCCGAGCGCTTCGTGCAGCAGGACGTGGTGCAGTGGGACGCCGACAAACGCGCCCTCATCGCGCGCCGGCAATCCAGCTTCGACCGCATCGTGCTCGACAGCCGCCCCGCAGGCCGTGTCGACCCGGCGCAGGCCGCCGGCGCACTGACCGAGGCGGTGCGCCAACTCGGCCTGGACGCCCTGCCCTGGACCGAAAACCTGCAGCAATGGCGCGCCCGCGTGCTGTCGCTGCGGGCATGGATGCCCGAGCTGGCGCTACCCGATCTCTCCGATGCGGCGCTGCTGGCCACGCTCGACAGCTGGCTGCGCCCGGCCTTCGACGGCAAGACCCGGCTCGACGCGCTGGATGAAGCCAGTCTGGGCGAAGCGCTCAAGGGTGCCTTGCCCTGGGAGCGCCGCCAGGCCATCGACCGCCATGCCCCCACCCGCATCCCGGTGCCGTCGGGCATGGAGCGGCAGATCCACTATGCGCTCGACCATGCGCAGCACCCACTGCCACCGGTGCTGGCGGTCAAGTTGCAGGAACTGTTCGGCCTGGCCGACACCCCGCGCATCGCCGACGGCCGCATCCCGCTGACGCTGCACCTGCTCTCGCCCGGCGGCCGCCCGCTGCAGGTGACCCAGGATCTGAAGAGTTTCTGGGCCACCACGTATCCGGATGTCAGGAAGGAGATGAAGGGGCGGTATCCGAGGCATCCGTGGCCGGATGATCCGTGGACAGCGGCTGCAACGCATAGAGCGAAACCGCGCGGCACTTAGCCCCTCTCCCCCGGGGCGAGAAGGCACGGCACACGCGCCGCACGCGGGGGTTGGGGCGCGGAGCGGGGGTTGGGGGTGAGCGGACGGGGCGAAGCAGTCGCAGCGGTGCGTAGCGTTCTTCCTAACCGCAAGCCAAACAGCGCCCGGTCCCGCTAACATCGTCTATACGCACCAGCCCACAGACTGCACCTCACGTACTCAGAAAGGAAACGCCTCCAATGAGCAAGCTGACTGTGATCACCGAACGCGCCCTGGAGCGTGCCCTGGAACTGGCAGGCAACGCTGGCGACCATCTGCGTCATGCCGCCTCCAACGCGGGCGACCAGGCCCGCCATGCGGGCAGCAGCCTGCGTCACTTCGGGCCCGGTGCCAGCGAATGGCTGAAGACCGGCGCGGCCCTGGGCGCAGTACGCACCGGCGGCAAGGTCGCCAGCAAGCTGGTCAAGCGCAACCCGGCGGTCACCGTGGCTGCCGCAGTCGCCGGCCTGGGCCTGATCGGCTACGCGGTCTATCGCAAGCGTCAGCGCGACCAGCAGACCCTCGGTGGCAACGTGCACCGTCTGGACCGCGAACACGCCAGCAACGCCAGTGCTCGTCGTGCGGCTTATCAGCGCCGTGCTGCGGTCACGCCGAGCGACGGCATCGAGTAAGCCATCGCCTGCGTCGGATCGACGCGGGGAGCGTTAGCGCCCAACGCCACGGCCACGCGCCGTGGCGTTGTCGTTTGTGGCAGGCAATCCGGTACGGCTGGTCGCTTCCCGCTGGCGCCAGGCGCTGCGTGTTGTCACTTCTGAAGACAGGGCCGACGCTGTGCGTTGCGGTGACGCGGATCGCAAGGCATCCGTCTCGCGAAGCAATAAGCCCGCGCTAGCGTTGGCGTGCGCGCGACGGCCGCCGGTGCGTTGTTGGGTCCGTTGCCCATTGGCCGGGTGCGAGCGTGCCCAGCGTCCAGTCACCGATCCCCACCCGCACCAGGCGCAGCGTGGGCAGGCCCACCGAGGCGGTCATCCGCCGCACCTGGCGGTTGCGGCCTTCGCTGATCCGCATTTCCAGCCACGCATCCGGCACGGTCTTGCGCACCCGCACGGGTGGATCACGCGGCCAGAGCACGGGCGCGGGATCAAGCAGGCACACCTTGGCCGGGCGAGTCGGGCCATCGTTGAGGACCACGCCATCGCGCAATGCCTGCAACTGTGCCTGCTGCGGGTCGCCTTCCACCTGTACCCAATAGGTCTTGGGCTGCTTGTGGCGCGGGTCGGTCAGCCGATGCGCCAGTGCGCCATCGTCGGTGAGCAACAACAGTCCTTCGCTATCGTGATCCAGACGGCCTGCCGCATAGACGTCGGCCGGCAGCCCGAATTCGGCCAGCGTGCGCTTGGGCGGGTGCGAGCGGTCGCTGAACTGCGATAGCACGCCATAGGGTTTGTTCAACAGCACCAACATGGAGATTCCGTTTCGAAAGCACCGCAGGCGGCGGTGAAGCACTCGCGTGTGGATCGATCGCCAGTTCCTGCACCGCCTGGCGCAGCCGCGACATACCCAGATGACTGGCTGCGAGTGCCGGCCCTGCAGCGTCCAAGCGCCCATGCGGGCGGCGCGGCGGCGCGCACGACGCTCAAGCAGATACCTGCACCCTGCCGAACGCCATCATCCCCTCATTACTATGCCCACCACGCCGCCATGGGCGGACGCTTGAGCGAAACGCGATGAACGTCCTCTGTTTTCGGTCGCTACCTCAGGGTCTACAGCGACAGCACAACGACCAAGACGCCACTGCGCCAAAACCTGCATGCCATCGCAACCTGCGCCGGCATGCAGGCTGGGCGATCACTGCTTGACGAACTTCAATGTCATGCGGTCGCTTTCGCCGATCGCCTTGTACTTGGCATCGTCGGCGGCATCGTGGCTGTTGCTCGGCGGCAGCGTCCACACGCCACCGGGATAATCCTTGGTGTCGCGCGGATTGGCGTTAAGCTCGCTCTTGCCGGCCAGCTTGAAGCCGGCCGCTTCGGCCATCGCAATCACCTGCGCCTGGCCCACGTAACCGCTCTTGTCATCGGCCGGCACATCGGCCTTGGCGCGATGCTCGACCACGCCCAGCACGCCGCCGGGCTTGAGCACCTTGTAGAAGCCGGCAAACATCGCCTCGGCAGTGCCGGCCATGCGCCAGTTATGCACATTGCGGAAGGTCAGTACCAGGTCGGCCGAGTTGTCCACGCCGAACGACGGCGACTTGGGTGCATACAACACGAACGCCGGCTTGCCATAGATGTCGGGCTTGGCCTGGAACTTCTTTTCCAGCTCGTCGCGGGCACGCTGAGCATAGTCGCGCGCGCGGCCTTCGGCAGCGGATGCCGGATCGACCACCGCTGCCACGTACTTGCCCTTCTCGCGCAGGTAAGGCGCCAGGATTTCCGAGTACCAGCCGCCGCCGGGGGTGATCTCGATAACGGTCTGGGTGGGCTTGATGCCGAATAACGCCAGGGTCTGACCGGGGTGGCGATACTGGTCGCGCTGCACGTACACGCGGTCGCGCCAGTTGCCGTTGATGGCGGCCTGCAGCGCGATATCCGGCGCCGGCAGGCTGGCGCTGTCGGCCGGCTTCATCGCCATCGCCACTGGCGCACTCATCGCCACCACGACACTCATCACACACGCACAGGCCAGCTTGTTGCGGATCATCGCAGCGCCCTCTTCCGGGTAAAAGTAGCGCGAGCCTAGCATGCGGCCCAGGGCCTGCCATGTGCCCGAATCGCAGCGCTCGTCACCCATGCTTGCTGCCGCAATCGCCGAGTTGTTCAAATCCTGTGAGCCGGCCGGTGCGATCGGCGGAACGCTGAATCCACATCGATGTCACACGCATCATCGGTACGCATGACTATCCTGTCGGCAGTTCGAATCAGGAGCATCCGTGATGACTCACCCCCGCGCACTGGGCCGCTCCGGCCTGCAGGTTCACCCCATCGTCTTGGGTGGCAATGTGTTCGGCTGGAGCGCCGATGAGGCGACCTCGTTCGCGTTGCTGGACGCCTTCGTCGATGCCGGCTTCAATCTGATCGACACTGCCGATGCCTACTCCGGTTGGGTGCCCGGCAACCGCGGTGGCGAGTCGGAAACCATCATCGGGCGCTGGCTCGCACGCAGCGGCAAGCGCGACAAGGTGCTGATCGCCACCAAGGTGGCCAAATGGAGCGAACACCCCGGGCTGTCGCCAGACAACATCGCCGCCGCCGTGGAGGATTCGCTGACGCGCCTGCAGACCGATGTGATCGATCTGTACCAGGCCCACGAGGACGACGAATCGATTCCGCTGGAAGCCACGCTGGCCGCATTCGGACGCCTGATCGAACAAGGCAAGGTGCGCGCGATCGGCGCATCCAATTACAGTGCCGCACGCCTGCGCGATGCGCTGGACATCTCCGAACAGTACACGCTGCCGCGCTACGAAAGCCTGCAGCCGGAATACAACCTCTACGACCGCGCCAGCTTTGAGGCCGAGCTGGAACCGCTGGTACGCGAACGCGAGCTGGGCGTGATCAGTTACTACTCGCTGGCCAGCGGCTTTCTGACCGGCAAGTACCGCAGCGCCGACGACGCCGGCAAGAGCAGTGCGCGCGGTGCGTCGGTGGTCAGGCAATACGTCAACCCGCGCGGCCTGCGCATCCTGCAGGCACTGGACGACCTGGCGGCCAGCCACCGCGCAACGCCGGCGCAGATCGCGCTGGCCTGGCTAATCGCACGCCCGGGGCTGACTGCACCGATCGTCAGCGCCACCAGCGTGGACCAGCTGCACGACGTGCTGGCGGCCGCGCAGCTGGCGCTCAGCGCCGAGCAGATCGCACAGCTGGACAGCGCCAGCGCGCCGGAACCGGAACCGGAACCGGCGGCATAACGCACCGCGTTATCACGTACTCCCTCGCGCAGTCGCCCCGCGGCTGTGCTCCCATGGCCGCGCTCGCGCGGCCCCGTTGCGAGGAACTCCCCCATGTCATCGATCACCAATCGCCGCGTCGTGCTGGCCTCGCGCCCGCAGGGCGAACCCGACGCAGACAACTTCCGCATCGAAGAGATCAGCCTGCCGCCCACCGGGCACGACCAGGTCCTGGTCCGCAACCGCTTTCTGTCGCTGGATCCGTACATGCGCGGGCGCATGGATGACGGCCCGTCCTACGCTGCACCGGTGGCCATCGATGCAGTGATGGAAGGCGGCACCATTGGCGAAGTCATTCAATCGCATCACGCCGAGTATCAGCCCGGCGATCTGCTGGTACTGCCGGGCGGCTGGCAGACCCATACGCTGCTTTCCCCCACCACACCGCTGCGCAAGCTGCCCAAGGACGACAGCCTTCCGTTGAGCACCGCGCTCGGCGTGTACGGCATGCCCGGCTTCACCGCGTATGCCGGCCTGCACGAGATCGGCAGGCCACAGGCCGGCGAAACGCTGGTGGTGGCCGCAGCCAGCGGGCCGGTCGGCGCAACGGTGACACAGCTGGCACGGCTGCAAGGCCTGCGCGTGGTGGCCATTGCCGGTGGCCAGGACAAGGTGCGTTATCTGCGCGAATCGCTGAAGGTGGATGTGGCGCTGGATCACCGCGCAAACGACTTCGCCGAGCAGCTGCGCGCGGCCACGCCTGACGGCATCGACATCTACTTCGAGAATGTCGGCGGCAAGGTGTTCGATGCGGTGCTGCCGCAACTCAACGACTTCGCACGCCTGCCGATCTGCGGCATGGTCGCCACCTACAACAGCCGTGGCCAGATACTGCCGGGCCCGGATCGCCTGCCGGAGTTCATGGGCCTGATCCTGCGCAAGCGCCTGACCGTGCGCGGCTTCATCCAGCACGATTTCATCCGCCTGATGCCGGCCTTCCTGCACGAGGTGGGCCAGTGGCTACGCGAGGGCAAGATCCAGCACCGCGAGCACGTGCTGCATGGCCTGGACAGCGCTCCGCAAGGCCTGATCGACGTATTGCGCGGCAAGAACTTCGGCAAGGCCGTCGTCGCTCTGGACTGATCGACCCCCACAACACTTCGCACACTGTCGCTTTTGCGATTCCCCTTCCCGATTCTCCATTCCCAAAGGAACACAATGACTGTCCCCGCATTCGGCCTCGGTACCTTTCGTCTCAAGGATCAGGTTGTCATCGACTCGGTGCGCAACGCACTGGAGCTGGGCTATCGCGCAGTCGATACAGCGCAGATTTACGACAACGAAGCGCAGGTTGGCGAAGCGATCGCAGCCGCCGACATCGCGCGCGATCAGCTGTATCTGACCACCAAGATCTGGGTGGACAAGTTCGGCGATGGCGCCTTGCTGCCCAGCCTGCACGAAAGCCTGCGCAAACTCGGCACCGAGTATGTCGATCTCACCTTGATCCATTGGCCTTCGCCAAAGGACCAGGTGCCCATGCGCGAGTATCTGGAAGCGCTGGCGCAGGCCAAGCAACAGGGCCTGACCCGCGCGATCGGTCTGTCCAACTTCACCATCGCCCTGACCAGGCAGGCGATCGAGATCCTGGGCGCGGACGCCATTGCCACCAACCAGATCGAGGTGCATCCCTATCTGCAAAATCGTGCCTTGACCGACTTCCTGCGCGAGCAAGGCATCCATGTCACCTCGTACATGACATTGGCGGTCGGCGAAGTGCTCAAGGATCCGGTGATCCAGGCGATCGCCCAACGTCACGCGGCGACCCCGGCCCAGGTCACGCTGGCCTGGGCACTGCAGCAGGGGTACTCGGTGATTCCCTCCTCGACCAAGCGCGAGAATCTGGAGAGCAACCTGAAGGCGCAGACGCTACAGCTGACCGAGCAGGATATGGGCGAGATTGCCGCACTCGACCGCGGGCACCGCCTGGCCAACCCGAAGGCGATTGCGCCCGACTGGGATTGAGGTTCTGGTTTCTGCCGCGCATCGGCATCGCCCGATGCATCGCAGCCAGCGCCGCGACGACCGCTCGTCGTCGTGCGCTGGTTGCAGGCGACAACCGCTGCTACGGTGGCCCAACAGGGGGTAGTCTCGGTCACGGAATTCTCCCTATGCACAGCGCATCCGTCTTGACCCGCCGCAGCGTCCATCTCGACGCTGAAATCGCCTATTGGCGCGACGTCTACGCGAGGGGCATCTGGACGGCTACGCATTCGCCGACTACGCCCGGCTGCTCACCCCCGGCTACGACATTTACCTGGCCTACCCACGGGCAACCGAAGCACAGCTCTACCGTGTGCTGCGGGACAGCTACTACCACTGTCTGCCGCTGCTGTCGGTGCCCTGGGATCAGGCGCGTTGGATCGTGCGGCATGCGTGACGGCATCTGGAAGATGCGGCGGTTCGGCATTGAACCGCCCGCAAAGCAGTCGCTGACCGATCAGCGTGGACCTCGCTTAGAACAGCGTTGCCATGCGGAAACGGTCATTGGTTCGAATAGGCAACAAGAACCTAAGGTGATGTACTTGCCGCTTGCTGTGGGCAAAGCAACCAGGCCCCGGCAAAGCGCATCAAGTCGCGGCGCAGGATTTGCGCCTGTATCGCGTGCTCAACTCACGTGGCGCTGAGTTGGATAGAAACGCCTCCACCACGTCACCGCGCTAGGGCCAGCAGTCGACACTGCGAGCAGCAGCAACCAAATATCGGCTAGTTCAACGGCCCGATCGCCATCGCCTGGCGGTCGATGCGGTGCTTTTCGGCTAGCGCCTGCATGCCTTGCAGGGTCGAGGCGATCAGGCTCGCGTAACGCAACCGCCACAGGGTGGCGCGGTCGTTGTCGTCGTGCGTGCTGCCCAGGCCGTCGAGCACTTGCGGCAAACGGCGGTCGGCAAGTGCCGACGCGGCCAGGTAGGGCTTAGCAGGAGCGATGACATCCACCGGCTCGCGCCAGTCATTGGCCACCTGCCGGTCGATGCCGGCCAGATGCGACAGCTGGTGCATGCCGATCAGCGTCTCGTGCAGCATCTCGCGGCATGCCCATTGCCACAGCGCCACCTTTTCCGATGGCTCCTGGGCAATCTCGGTAAGCGCCAGGTCTACCTTTTCGATGCGTGGGTCGAGCATTGCGTGGCTCCGATGCTGCCGTGCAACATAATTGGGTTCAGCCGACATACGTGTAAAAATAGCTCACAAGATCGGATTTCATCTATTGCATCAGTGAGTTAGCGGATATTTTGGCATGGCCGGCGCGCGGTTGCGCGTGGTAGTCTTGCGGCTCGTCGTCATTGCCCGTCCCTCTAAGTGGTAGTGATGGCAAGCCGGCAGATTGCCCGATCTGCCGGCTTTTTTTTATCGCTCGCGATCTGGTGTTGATCGCGGCGGCTGTTTGGTCTTTTCGCTCTTGGAGGGTTGGCAGGGATTCGTGTAAAACACAGCCAAAAGTGAGCTAACTTGTTGTCAGTAAAGGTTTCTTACACGAATCCCTGCCAACCCTCAGATAGTCCCCCCGACTGAGCCTCACTGAGGCAATAGCTCCATCAACCATGCGAGC
>NZ_CM002139.1:625173-642947 GCF_000454545.1 Xanthomonas cassavae CFBP 4642 | reverse complement strand
AACTGTAACGGCGGACCTCTCAACTCCCCCGCCACCGTGAGCAAGGCCTCCAGGGCGCGTGCGCCGGACCACTGTTTGCCGACGCCAACGATGTCTTGGTGTGTCGCCTCTGGCAACGCCGCGATTATGTCCTGATACGTGACAGCAACGTTCCCTAACGCTGCCGGGTGTTGGCTGAGCGCAACGATGTGCGCGTGTGTAAACCCATGGCCCACCAGTGCCTCGTGGTGCTGCGCCACTGTCGAACGAACCTTCGGTTTGATCTTCTCTTGCTGCTGCTGACTGTAGCCGAGCGTGCGTAGATCCACCTGCGCGGCCGGCGAAGCGTCGGAGGGTTGCGCAGCACGCCGTCGCGGGGCCGGCTTGGCGCGCGGCGGCCGCGCGGCCGTGACAGCGACACGCACGGTGGGTGGCGGGTCATCGGCTGCACGCAGACCCGATTGCACCTCATCCCACTCTGCTGGGGCAGCCGCTGTATGAGGCGTGCCGACGGCAGGCATCGAATCAAGAAGCGATGTATCAAGAAGCGACGGATCGAACTGACGGAGCAGATCGCCGAAGCTGCCCGCCGAGAACGCAGGCGAGGGCGCAGGGGGAGATGGCAGCCGGGTCCGGGACATCGTCCGCCGAGCGGGCAAGCCATCCAGGGGGCCGCCAGCAGGCAGAGCCCCCCCCCGATCTGCAGTCGGCTGAACCCCATCGGGTTGGGGTCCGGGCAGAAGCTCGCGGGCAGGACTTGGCGTGCGCGAACGAATGGGATCCATCAGGCATACCTCTTTACATGGTCGCCTCCAGACTAGCGGTCTGTGGTCCCTACATAGCTTCCGAGGCCGCATTGCAGTACACAACTTCGGGTGATCCTGGCAACCCTCGACGACCAGGGTGAGGCGCAGACATGAAGGCGATCCCGGACCCGCATGGAGGATCGGCAGAAGGTTGTGAAAAATTTCTGTGCTGACAGCGAGTTAGCCCACTTTGGGCTGTGTTTTACACGAATCCCTGCCAACCCTCCTTCTGCATGGATGCAGACCTCAGCCATCGTCGCGAATGTCGAGCGCCGGCAACGCCGCGACGATCTTTTGCGTCTCCAGCGACACCGCGACCACGCGCTGGAACAACTCCAGCGGATAGCGTGGATTGCCCATGGTATCGATAGCCCAGTCGTTTGCGTCGTTGACGATGCCGCTGGCCTTGTCTACGCGCACGGCCTGGCGCTCCATCACCCAGTCCAACGCCGCTTTGCCATTGACGATGTAGTCCCACGCGGCTTCAGGAATGTCACGCAGGGTGATTTTTCCGTTGTAGATCACGGTGCTGCGGTCGTTGACGGACTTGCCGGTCTCCGGGTCTTTCTTCTTCGCGAACTTCATCTTCTCGACGCGGTAGTCCGCATCGGTCATCGGGCCCTTGTTGTCAATGGTCAACGGGTAGGCGTCCACCGTTTCGTAGTTCAGGTGCAGCGCGGCGAGGTCACGGCCGGCTTGGCTGAAAAGCCAGAAGTCCTTTGGCCTGCGCACGCGTGGGATACGCGGCAGCTCCTTGCTCAGGTTGTCGGCATAGCGTTCGCGGTAGTCGGGCGAATGCAGCAGGCCGTAGATGTAGTAGAAGAGGTCTTCCTTGCTGATCGCCTCTTCGGAGTAGGCAGACTGAAAGTGAGCCAGGCCGGCGTCGGTGATGGCGTCGCGGCGGCGCGGGCCGTCGCCGGTCTCGCCGGCGAACAGGCCGTCATCGATTTGCTGGGCGGCTTCGTCGTAGAGGTAGAGTGGGAAGCATTGCGAGCCAGCGACAAAATGGAAGTTTGGAACGCTGTCGGCAATCAAGCTGCTGAATCCGGCGGACTCCCCCAGTCCGGTTACACAAATGACCATATTTGCGGCATCAGGACGCGGGAAAATTCTCGGCATCTGCAGGACGCGCTCATTGAGCGTGCGATTGAAGTACAGCCACTGACGAACAAACGGACGGTACAATCCTTGCGTCGTGCAACTGGCATCAAACTCGAGTGTCCGTCCTCTCACCAGTTCCTGCTTGAGATTGACCGACCAACTGATGCGCGTTTGATCCGCATCGACGAACCCGTCTACCAGCGACTGTCGTTTCTTGTTGTTCAAATCCCCGTGGACGGCATTGAAACGGGCAAGCTCAGTGTTATAAACATCAATCATTCTGGAAATGTTGGCCGCGAGCTTGGATTGGCTGGCGTTGTAGGCCCAAGCGTCACGTGACGTGACGACACCTTGCGAGTAATTGTCGAGCAGCTTTGGCGAATCTCCTCTCTTGTCGCCCAGCACAATGAAGCGATTGAAGCCGTCGTCACGCTGCTTGAGCCAGTCTCCGTGCTCGTCCGGGGTGATGGCCTGCCATGCGTCGGCGGGGATGCCAGCGACGCTGGAATAGGTTTCGATCTTCTCTAGCTTGTCCTCGCGGCTGAGGTAGTCGCCGATGTCGTGGAAGTGGATCTGTCCGCTCTGTGCGGCATCCGGATTCTTAACCAGTAGCGAGATGGCGATGGGGGCGCGGCTGCCGCTGCCGAAGATCTTGCCGCCTTCCCTGCGCGAGGTTTCGCCGATGGTGCGCTGGTTGCCGCGCAGGTGGAAGACGTACAGACTGGAAAACTCGTCGGCCAAGCACTTGCGCAGGCCATCGGCGGTATTGGCCTCTACAAAGCCCGCGTTGGTCACGAAGCCGATGACTCCCGCATCCCCGATGCGATCACTCGCCCAGCGGATGGCGCGGATGTAGCTGTCGTACAGCCCTTTGGAGAGTGCGGCGTCGGAACGGGCCGCATAGGTTTCCGCAATGCGTTGATCCAGCGTCGGATAGCTGACGTTCTGGTTGTTGTCGTTCTGGCTGCCCTGTCCGATGGAATACGGGGGATTACCCACAATCACCCGGAGTTCCAGCTTCTTCTGTCGCCTGCGCCGCTTGCTATTGTCCACCAGCAGCGCGTCCACCAGATCCTCCTTCTCATACATCTGGAAGGTGTCGGTCAGGCAGATGCCCTCGAAGGGCACGTAGTCGCCGCCGGCAATGCCGTGGTAAGTCGCTTCGATATTGATCGCGGCGATGTAGTAGGCCAGCAGGACCAGCTCGTTGGCATGGATTTCGTGCCGGTACTTGTGCGCCAGCTCTTCGGGCTTGATCAGGCCGGACTGCAACAGCCGGGTGATGAAGGTGCCGGTGCCGGTGAACGGGTCCAGAATGTGGACATCCTTGCAGCCCAGCGTCTGCCCGAACTCCTGCTGCAGCAGGTGATTCACGCTGTGCAGGATGAAGTCCACCACTTCCACCGGAGTGTAGACGATCCCCAGGCGCTCGGTCATCTTCGGGAAGGCGTTGCGGAAGAACTTGTCGTACAGCTCGACCACGATCTTCTGCTTGCCGGTGGCGCTGTCGATGCCTTCGGCCCTCAGCTTCACGCTGTCGTAGAACGCCTGCAGGGTGTCGGCCTCCTTCTCCAGGTGCAGTTCGTCGAGCACGTCGAGCACCGCCTGCATGGCCTTGGACATGGGGTTGTGGCTGGCAAAGCTGTAGTCGGCGAACAGCGCGTCGAACACCGGTTTGGTGATCAGGTGCTGGGCCAGCATCTCGACGATTTCGGCATCGCTGACCTTGTCGTTGAGGTCGTCGCGCAGCTCGCTGGCGAAAGCGTCGAACGCTTCGCGGGCCTTGGCTTGGCTGTCGTCTTCCAGTAGCGCCTTGATGCGGTCGATGTGGGTCTGGGCGATGCGGGCGATGTCGTTGGCCCAGTCTTCCCAGTGGTGGCGGTTGCCGCACTTCTCGACCACCTTGGCGTAGAGCGCGCGCTCGACTTCGCCGATCTCGAACTCAAATTCGCTTTGCACTTCGGCTTCGTAGCCGGGCTGGGCTTCACCGATACTGTGCCTGCCCTTGGCTTTGGCTGCCGTGCGGGCATTGCCGTCCACCAGCCGCGCGGCCTTGCGCTGCACGGTGTCGGCGACGGCGACGACTTCCATCCGGCTGCGGTCCGGGCCGACCAGGTCGAGCTTGTTGACCATCGCGTCGAAGCGGTCGTCATGACTGCGCAGCGCCTGCAGCACCTGCCAGACCACGGCATAGGTGCGGTTGTCGTTCAGCGCCTCGTGTGGCTCGATGCCGGCGGGGATCACCACCGGCAGCACCACGTAGCCGCGCTGCTTGCCCGGGGCGTTGCGCATCACCCGGCCGACCGACTGCACCACGTCCACCTGCGAATTGCGCGGCGTCAGGAACAGCACGGCGTCCAGCGCCGGCACGTCCACGCCCTCGGACAGGCAGCGCACATTGCTGAGCACGCGGCAGGTGTCGGGCGGCGTGGGTGCCTTGAGCCAGTCGAGCTTCGCTTCCTTCTCGCCGGCGTTCATGCTGCCGTCGACGTGCTTGGCCTCACAGGTCATGCGCGCGGCGTCCTCGATGTCCTCGGCGTCCTGGTAGGCGTCCACCACCGCTTTGAACATGTCGGCGATTTCCTTCGAGCTGACCTTGTGCGTCTTGCCACCCCGGCTGGGCTCGATGACTTGGCAGAACGCGACCGCGCGCTTCATCGGTTCGGCGCTTTCGCAGGCACCCTCGCGGATGCCGAGCTTGGCCAGCGCCTTCCAGCAGCCGACGATCTTGGCGGCATCGTCCACTCGCAGGCTGTTGTTCTCGTCCTTCAGAAGAGTCTGGAGGCGGCGATTGATGTGGCTTTCCTCGACTGCCAGCACGATGACCTTGTAGTCCACCAGCAGGCCGCGCTTGACCGCTTCGGAAAACGTGATGACGAACAACTGCCTGCCGTACCAGGCCTCGTTGTCCATCGAGTACAGCGCCACGTTGTCCCGCTCGGCGACAGCCTTGGCCTCGTTGCCGTAGATGCGCGGCGTGGCGGTCATGTACAGGCGCTTGGCTGCGCGAATGTAGGCGGCATCATGGACGCGCACGAATGCCGACTCACCGTCACCCTCGAAGGTGGCGCCAGTGGTGCGATGGGCTTCGTCGCAGACGATCAGGTCGAAATCGGCCAGACCCTGCTGCTGGGCGTCGTGGATGACCTCGATGGAGTGGTAAGTGCTGAACACCACGGTCATGTGTTCGCCATCGCTGCGGACCGCCACGCCCTTGGCCAACGCCTTGGCGTTGGTGGTGGCCGGGTAGCGAAGCTCATGGGCGAGGGTCTGGACGGCATCGTCTTCCTTGCGGCCCTTCTTCTTGCCGACGTCGCTGTCCGAGCACACGGCGAAGCTGTGCAGCGGAATGGCGCTTTCCTGAGTCCACTCGGTGAGCGTCTGCTGCAGCAGCGACAGGCTGGGCACCAGGAACAGGACGCGCTTGCCCTTGCCGGCCAGTTGCTCGGCGATCTTGAGGCTGGTGAAGGTCTTGCCGGTGCCGCAGGCCATGATCAGCTTGCCGCGATCGGCGTCCTGCAGGCCCGCGGTGACGGCTTTGAGCGCCGATTCCTGATGGGGACGCAGGGACTTTTTGGACTTCAGCGTGATCGCGGTTTTCGGCTGGAACTTCGCCCAGTCGATCTGGCTTTGCTCAAGGTCGTGCAGGGTGATCTTGCTGACCGGAGGTTGCTGGTCAACCAGCGCGTTCTCGGCGTTGTCGGACCAGTGGTTTGTGCTGCTGACGATGACGCGGTGGGTGAAGGGCTTGCGGCCGGAGGCGGTGAAGAAGCTATCGATGTCCTTCTTCTGAAGCCGGTAGTCCGGGTCGTAGAACTTGCACTGGATGGCGTGGATGGCCACGGTGCCAGCTTCCTCGGCGACCAGATCGATGCCATCGTCCTTGGCGGAGAAGCCGTGGGCCGGCGCCCATTCGGCCCAGGTCCAGACCTGGCGATACAAGTCGCGGTAGGTGGCCTCGTTGCGCAGGTAGGCGAGGATCAGTTCCTCGAAGTAGGTGCCCTTCTCGCGCTCGGTCATCGACGACTGGCGGAGGGTGTCGAGCAGGGTCTCAAGTGCTGTCACGAATCCGGATCTTGGAAAGGCAGTGAATCGAAGGAAGAATGGGGGCGACGAGACTCCATGTCATCAATGACATGCATGACATCGCGTGCCCCCTCTAATTGTACGAGGGATTGAACGCATGAACGGTGATCGGCAAGGCGGGGGGCAAGCATGATAGCGGTCAAGCCTCGCGCGTCACCCTCACCAATGTCCCCCTCCCGCGCGGGGCTTTTTTGCCGCCGACCCTTGCGTAAGTGCACGCCTGCACATCCACACCGACCAAGCCTTGTTTGACGATGCCTGCTTGCGTCAGGCTGTTGCTCACCAGCAGCGGCAGTAACTACATACACAACGGGGCCTAGTGAGCGTGACACGGTGGAACAACATCCTGGATGGAGGGCGGACATTCGACATGTCGCACCTGGATTCCTTCGACGCACAAGAGCAACTTGATGGGCGGACTATCACAGTGTGCTATTCGTTTTGGCCGCATACCTTTTCCGATGAAAAGGCCAATGGGTGCGCGCTTGAGCACGGGCGTTATTTCTGCCGGCAACGGTGGGAAGTCAGTCACGAGGCAGTGCACTTCATCCGCACCGGCAAGTTTTCAGACGGTTGCGTGCGTGTGTACCTCAGCAGAAAGAAAGAGCAGCAGTTCTACTCGCTCGATCTAGGCCATCTGGTGTTTTTTTGCGCCATCCACAAGGATGAGCGTGCAGATGACACCATCAATTGCCGGGTCATCTCCTGCTACCCCGTCGACGGGACAACCATCCATAAACTCCCGCGCGGGAAGCTCTACAAGGTTGAGACTGTGTACCGGCGGCGCTTGGCCGAACAGACCATTGCCCTATAAAAAGAAAGCGCCCCATCGCTGGAGCGCTTTCGGTATTCACTACTCGGTAGGCTCTTTGGGCATTTCTGCCGTATCCCGCTCCAGGCAAGGGATAGATCCAGTGCAGCTATCGATCTATCGAGGCACCACACCTGTCTCCAGGGTCCGGTCGGTGGTGCATGCACACCATAGCGGGTGCGCCCGGGCTATGCAACATCTGGAATACTTTTGGTTCATGTGCGGAAGACCCCCCCCTGTCATTTGGGGACGAAAACATCGCTGTTGGTCAGCATGTGGTCCCACGAATACTGGGAGCCGGTCCGTACCAAGTGCCAGACTGTGGTGATGGCCGGCACGCCGCCAGACGCATCACAGGTACCGGTCCAGGCAGTCATGCTGCCGTAGTTACCCCACTGCACCGAAAAAGTGATGGCGGGCAGTTTGCTCGATGCCGTCGACCCAGCCACCGGGTTGGCAAACCAGCCAACCAGCGGATACACCGAACCAGTGGTGCCGGAAGGCGAGATGTACGTACCCTGGAGCTGACCGGAGGTCTGTACGGCGGTGATCGTGAGTGTGGAACCCAGCTGGTTTTTCCATTCGCCTACCGGGTTGTTGCAGGTTGGCGCTGCCTGGGCGAGCGAGATGCAACTTCCGAGCAGCACAACGCAGGCAGCACATTGACGCATTGACATGGACATCATCAGTTCTCCTCGTAATCAAGCCAACGAAAGGTGGCGGGTTCAAGCCAACGACTAGGTAGCACGGACCGGATCCGCATTGCTGGGATGGCTGTCTCCTATGCAGGCGACTGCGTGGAATTTGGCGTTATGTGCGCAGCCGGCCTCGCCGCGAGAGTGCTTGCACGGCAGGTGCAAATGATCGAGCATCAAACATCGAAGTTTGATAGGTCGATCATGCCATCACCCATTTCCATCACCACCCTCGCCGCCCTCGCCAGTGCTGGGGTGCTGCGCACCGTGCAGCTGGTCGGCCAGGTCGGCGGCTACAGCGTGATGGTGCGCGTGGGCCAAACCGAAACGCAACTGACCGGCCAGCGCGGCGAGCCACGCGTGTTTGCCTCCCTGGACACCGCCGCCGCCCAGCTGCTGGCGCTGGGCGTGATGGTGTTCGAGGTGCTGCCGGCCAACTACGTGCGCGCGCCCAAGGTCTACCGCCGGGGGCGGCCGGCCGCGCTGAAAGAGTTGGCCAAGCTCCAGCGCGAGGGCAAACCCGCCAAGCGCACGCCGGCCAAGACACCGGCCGGCGCGGCGGCGGTGGCCACCAAGATCCTGCCCAGCGACCGGGCGCAGCTGAAATTGCCCGGCCTGCCGCACACCCGCAAGACCGCCCGCACCGTGGGTGCCGGCGTATGAGCGGCACCATCCCGGAGGAAAGCATGCCGTGGGATTTGGGAGCCTTGCGCGATGGCGTCAGGGCAGCGTTTGGCCCCGACCAGCGGCGTCTCGTAGCGCAGAGCATCCGGTCCGTGACCGAGCGGCGCAGGTTCAGTGCCTATCACTACCAGGAGGCCATGCGGATCATTGCCGCCAAGGTGGACGGCCGGCCTGCCGATGAACTGTGGCCGATCATGATGGGAGTCGATGACAACGACACAGGCTCATTTGAAGATGCCAGATTTACGGCTTACGCCAACATCGTTGCCTGCATGCATAGCATGCGCTCGGTGGCGGATAACTTGGTGCACTTAGTCTATTACGCCACCGGAATGAATCGCGATGCGGCGACCTGCATCCAGAGCGAACGGGACATTGCGTGGAAGACTGTCCGTAAAAAATTGATCCCGGCCGCCGTTAAAGCGGAGTTGGACGCCCTCCATGAGCATGCCGATTTCAAGTACCTCTGTGCGCTCGACAATCATTGCAAACACCGCAGCATCGTCGATATTGGCTATGCGATCAGCTTCACCGAAGAAGAGCACGGCCTGCGCATCCACGCCTTCACCTATGATGGGATCGATCACGCTCCCCAGTGGGTCAGGCCATTTCTGAAATCCGAATTTCAACGTCAGGAAGCGACGATTTTGCGAGCAGGCAATCATCTGAATGACTACGTGGCACAGACCTTGGCCAAGGGCCGTGGGAGCTAACCATGCCAATTCAAACCCTCTCCATTTTGCTTGCCGCGTGTATTGCGTCCACTGCCCTTGCAGCGCCGCCGAGCGGCGGCAGCTGGGCCACCATCGCCGGCTATCACCCCGGCATGGGGAAAGAAGCCGCACGCAAGGTTGGCCTAGCAAATTGCAAAGCCACTTATGAGGCGGTCGAGTGCAAAGCACCTACCGCGCTCACGTTCGCCGGGGCGGTGTCTATCGACAGCGACATCACCCTCAACGAGAAAACCGGACGCATCGAGGTGGTGCAGTTCCAGTTCTCGAAAGAGGCGTATCCAGCGGTTGCCGCCGCGCTTGTCGCGCAGCTCGGCGAACCCACGGCAATCGACGGCGACTACAGAGCCGATGAGTGGCGCAGAGCTGGGCGCAACTCTTGCAGCCCCGTCCGTGTCTGGCATCGCGGCGGCGACGCCGTTGTCGCCGTGTGTGGTGGCGGTTGGCACCGCAACGGACGCACCTACCTGGTTGCCGACTGTAAGGCTGGGCGCGGGAAAGAATGGGCCGAAATTGTGGCCGCGCGTGCAAAGAGCAGGCGAGCGGCCGACGCGTTCAACTCGAAATAGTCACCACTTCCCGTGCCGGCGTCAGAGAAAGCGTTTCAGGTCTGCAATCGGCGCGGGCAACTCTTCCCCGAATGCGCTGTAGCGAGCGACCGCTGCCGCCCATGCACCTTCTAGCTCCCTCATATCGATGTCTTCGCGGGGCGTGGCGATGCAGTTACGACCCTCGCAGCATGTGCAAAACGAGTCGGTCCCCTTGCACGCTGGGCAAGGCGAGAATTGCCAGAATCCCCGTGGCATGAAGACGCCCGCCTTGCAGGCATAGCAGACGATACCGGCCTGGTCCATCGTGCCACACCGGCTGCCGCAGGCGTCGCACACGCCAGGTGGGCCGAATAGCCAGGGATCAAGTCGTGGTCGTTTGCGTTGGCCCATGCGCCAGAGTACCCATGCTGGTGTCGCACAGCATGCGAAAACGATGCAGTGGCGTGGGTCTGACCCCATCCAGGCGGGGGCGTGACCGCAAGCGGTCACCGGCTTGGGGTGCTGCGCACCGATGCCGCGTGCCGCGTCATCGCCAGTCGGCCCTAATCCTCGCCCCTGCGCGCTCCGCCTGCGGAAGCCGGCGCCCCTGCGCAATGGTGGCTTCCGGGCTGCACACGCCCATGCTGACGAGGTGCCAATGAGTCACATCCTGCTGCGAATGGCTTCACCATCGAGGGCCTGGCGGCGATGAAGAATGCTCCTTCGCAGTCCTGAAGTTCTTGGCGTTTGTCCGCGCCTGTATAGAAATACCACTGATTGCCCTTTCTGGTCTGATGCATTTCAGGCGCGCGCGCATGGTCGGCATTCTTAGTCGAGCTGGGCGCAGCGATCAGCGTCGCATCGACAATGCGGCCGTCGCCAGCGGGATTACGGGACTGTCTTACCGTCGCAGTTGCTGTGCTTGCCGCTGTTCTTCTTCACTACCACCGGTACTCGTGCCACCGCCGCCACTGTTGTTGCTGCCGAGAAAGCGACACTTGGGAATTGAATTGCCCTTGGCAAGCTCGCGACGCATCTTGTCGATCGGCGGTTTGCACTCCGAAACGGCCGTTGGACCTTGCGGATTTGCAAGACACATCGCCACCTCGCAGGCCCATTTGTCCTTGTCGGACATGACCTGCTGCGGCCGCTGTACTCCACTGACGCCATCCGCCAATGCCGAGTCGGCGAACGGCAAAAGCGCAACGATCAAGAGCATCTTGTTGACTGGCTTCATTGGTGCCTCCGCTCAGGTTATGTCCTAGCGTCGTCATTTCGGCGACCGAAGAACATTAGGAAAGTTACGAGGCGGCTTAGTAACATCAAAGATTCAATGTTGCAAATATGATGGGCGGGCGGCTATCCGCGCCGTCGAGCCGGCGCAGCCGGCATCGAGCCGCCTTCGGCGTCTCGCCCCTTCGGGCTTAGTCAGAGGGTTGGCAGGGATTCGTGTAAAACACAGCCAAAAGTGGGCTAACTTGCTGTCAGTAAAGGTTTCTTACACGAATCCCTGCCAACCCTCAGACCGAGGCATGTCGCCAACGCCCTGGCCGGCACGCTGAAACTGTCTTGGTCACAGTTCAAGCTCACCAGGTCCGCGATCGTGTCGCCAACGCCAACGCCGCCGACGACGACGACGACGACGACGACCAGGTGCCCGATCCGGGGTGTAGGGGGGGGGCCCCCCTACGGACAACGCATCACCCGCACACGCGCGGCTTCAGCGCCGAGAGCAACGCTCCCGCCGCCGGCAGGGAACCACCCTCACCTCCCCACTGCAAACCCGCTTTTGATGGCGCCGCCAGCCCGTCCCGGGGTTGTCCACGGCCGGCGCTCAGCGCCGCCCCGGAGCCCGGAGACCTCCCTATCGGAGGGTTCGGGGGAAGCGGTTGGCAAGCTGGGGGCGGGCGTCCTCGCGCACGCGCCGCAAGACAGTTTCAGCGTGCCGATCGCACGCCGGCCAGTGCGGCCGCCCTGCAGTGGCGTGGGTCTGACCCCATCCAGGCGGGGGCGTGACCGCAAGCGGTCACCGGCTTGGGGTGCTGCGCACCGATGCCGCGTGCCGCGTCATCGCCAGTCGGCCCTAATCCTCGCCCCTGCGCGCTCCGCCTGCGGAAGCCGGCGCCCCTGCGCAATGGTGGCTTCCGGGCTGCACACGCCCATGCTGACGAGGTGCCAATGAGTCACATCCTGCTGCGAATGGCTTCACCATCGAGGGCCTGGCGGCGATGAAGAATGCTCCTTCGCAGTCCTGAAGTTCTTGGCGTTTGTCCGCGCCTGTATAGAAATACCACTGATTGCCCTTTCTGGTCTGATGCATTTCAGGCGCGCGCGCATGGTCGGCATTCTTAGTCGAGCTGGGCGCAGCGATCAGCGTCGCATCGACAATGCGGCCGTCGCCAGCGGGATTACGGGACTGTCTTACCGTCGCAGTTGCTGTGCTTGCCGCTGTTCTTCTTCACTACCACCGGTACTCGTGCCACCGCCGCCACTGTTGTTGCTGCCGAGAAAGCGACACTTGGGAATTGAATTGCCCTTGGCAAGCTCGCGACGCATCTTGTCGATCGGCGGTTTGCACTCCGAAACGGCCGTTGGACCTTGCGGATTTGCAAGACACATCGCCACCTCGCAGGCCCATTTGTCCTTGTCGGACATGACCTGCTGCGGCCGCTGTACTCCACTGACGCCATCCGCCAATGCCGAGTCGGCGAACGGCAAAAGCGCAACGATCAAGAGCATCTTGTTGACTGGCTTCATTGGTGCCTCCGCTCAGGTTATGTCCTAGCGTCGTCATTTCGGCGACCGAAGAACATTAGGAAAGTTACGAGGCGGCTTAGTAACATCAAAGATTCAATGTTGCAAATATGATGGGCGGGCGGCTATCCGCGCCGTCGAGCCGGCGCAGCCGGCATCGAGCCGCCTTCGGCGTCTCGCCCCTTCGGGCTTAGTCAGAGGGTTGGCAGGGATTCGTGTAAAACACAGCCAAAAGTGGGCTAACTTGCTGTCAGTAAAGGTTTCTTACACGAATCCCTGCCAACCCTCAGACCGAGGCATGTCGCCAACGCCCTGGCCGGCACGCTGAAACTGTCTTGGTCACAGTTCAAGCTCACCAGGTCCGCGATCGTGTCGCCAACGCCAACGCCGCCGACGACGACGACGACGACGACCAGGTGCCCGATCCGGGGTGTAGGGGGGGGGCCCCCCTACGGACAACGCATCACCCGCACACGCGCGGCTTCAGCGCCGAGAGCAACGCTCCCGCCGCCGGCAGGGAACCACCCTCACCTCCCCACTGCAAACCCGCTTTTGATGGCGCCGCCAGCCCGTCCCGGGGTTGTCCACGGCCGGCGCTCAGCGCCGCCCCGGAGCCCGGAGACCTCCCTATCGGAGGGTTCGGGGGAAGCGGTTGGCAAGCTGGGGGCGGGCGTCCTCGCGCACGCGCCGCAAGACAGTTTCAGCGTGCCGATCGCACGCCGGCCAGTGCGGCCGCCCTGCCCTGCAGAACGGCCACCAGCTCGATCACCAACGCGATCACCAGCGACGGCCGCACACGGCCGCAGAACCGCGCCTGCGGCTCGCCGGAACGGCTCCATCTGCACGTCGCTGACGCGACGCGCTCACGGTCCACGGGACCGCTCCCACGCGTCGCCGGTGGCGTGCTGCATCGCTGAGACCCTTTCGCCTGCCCTGAACGGTAGTCCGGGCGCTGCGCGGCCATCCAGGGCACCGCTTCGCTGATCCGCTCACCCGGTCCCTGCGCTGCGCTTCGGGCTGCGGCTTCCCGTCTCTCCCTGGACACCCGCTTGACCCGGCCGACCTACGGGCAACACGGCGAAAGGCACTCAGCGAAGCAATGGTCAACCCCCCCACAACAGCAAAAGGAACGTCCCGATGAACCTAAACACGCCCGCGCTGAAGCGCGATACACAAGATCAAGAGCCGGCTCCTGCATCTAGCAAAGCAATGTGTGACAGCAACAGCAATCAGATCGACCACACCGAAGAAAAGACCCCGATGAACAGCTATGAAGCCAAGTTGGAAGCCCGCCGTGAACGCCTGCTGACCCGTGCCCAGGAAGCGAACAAGAACGCCGACAGCCTGCACAAGAAAGCCCGTTCGATGGCCGGTGCGATCCCGTTCGGCCAGCCCATCCTCGTTGGGCATCACAGCGAAAGCCGGGACCGTAATTATCGCAAGCGCATACACAAGACGTTCGGCAAGGCGTTCGCCGAGATGGACAACGCCCAGCACTACGCGAGCAAGGCGGCGGCAGTCGGAACGGGGGGATCTCCAGCGATGACCCGGATGCGGTCGCCAAGCTGCGCAAGGAGCTGGAAGCGATGGAAGCATCACAGGAGCGGATGAAGGCCGCGAACAAGGTCATTCGGACGAAGAAGACGCCGGAGGAACGCGAAGCCGCATTGATCTCCCAGGGGTTCACGGCTGCGGTGGCCGCCGACATTCTGAAGCCGGATTTCTGCGGCCGCGTCGGCTTCCCGAGCTACGCACTCAGCAACAACACAGCGAATATGCGACGGGTGCGGTTGCGCATCGATGAGCTGGAGAAGCGCAAGGCCTCGGCTGACGTGGAGCGGCGTGGGGACGGTTTCACGTACCGCGAGGACGTAGCGGAAAACCGGGTGATGTTCCTTTTCGACGCCAAGCCGGACCAGGCGACGCGCACGCTGCTCAAGCGTTACGGGTTCAAGTGGAGCCCGAGCCGCGATGGTCAACCGTGGGTTCGGCAACTGAACAACGCCGGTATCTACAACGGCAGACAGGTATTCGACGGCCTCACTTCCGCCAATATTGGTGACATTCAATTACCAATATGATGTATATTGGAAACACAGGATTACCAACTTGGAGCCCCTGCGGGGGCTCCCACTACCCAGGAGGGTGCCCGTGAAAATCTTCCGGTTTCTGGACGACTTCATTGTCGTGATCGCCAAGGCTGTTATCCGCGCTGTATTCGCCGTCGGGACAGGCCTGGTCTACATCCAGTTTATTGGCGGCCTGCTGCTGACGCTCGCTTTAGGGGATGTAAGCCGGAACCGCCGAAAATTCCGTCACCCCGACGCCACGACGTACTCAGCCAGGCGCTCCCTGGCTTCCTCCATATCAAACGTCTTGGGATTGAACGGTCCGCCTAGCCACTCGACGAGTTCGCGTCGGCGGGCGTTGCGGTGGCCAGCGAGTACCCTGAGCATGTCCCCATAACCCCACGGCCCGCCACAATCTTCCGGTGGGCAGGCATATTTGCCGGCAATCACGCGCGGGTAGGTTCCCTTCGGCCTTGCCATTGTCTTCTCGACTATCACCCGGTGCTGCCAGTTGTCGCCAAAGTCGTAGGTGTAGGTCAGCGCGTCACCGACGCGGCATACATCGCACAGCCTCAACTCGCTACTGATCTGGTCACCGTAGCCGCGCCCGTCCTGGTATGAGAACAGGTGCATCAGTTCCCAGCCCATCACGCCCTGGATGAAGTAGTGCAATTGCGAGAGTTTCACATCTGCGTAGGTGTCGAAGCGACGCCACACTGGTGGCGCGACACCCAGCAATTCGACCCTAAGACGCCACACGGAGGCCGGATTCTCAATCGTCATGTTTGATGATTGCAATAGCGGCTCGCAAGCCGCCGTTTATTGCGGAGACTTCACGTGCTATTGCGAAGGGGCGGTCACGGTAGCCAATAAAAAGGCCGTCGGCCGGCGTCATGAAGGCTAACGCTTCGGCTTCCTGGGCCATGTCGGCAAGTACATCGCCGAATTCCTGAAAGTCCTCGCAGAAGAAATCGGCCCGTCTCATGGTTCTCCTCCATCGCTTACGTAACAGCCGCTACCTTCTCTATCGTCGCGCCAGAAAGCAGCAGCGCAGTGTTACCCACTTCGGAGAGGGGCCAGTCAGGATGGGAGTCGATGATGACGCCGATCAACACCTGTAGGCGTTCGTGCTCATTTGCCGGCGACCTGCTTCCAAGAAGAACGTGCCGGTCGCCGCCTCTACGCTGCGCTGATCGATTGAAATGACCTGATTCACGTTTCATCCGCAGTTCCAGTTCCAGTTCCAGTTCCAGTACCAAGGCTTTACTCAAGGATTGCGCTCAGCTTCGCTAATACCTCATCCATGATCGGGGACGGCACGGTTTCCAGCTTGCGCCCGCGCCGCGAGGCTAGATCGAGAGCGCGGGGCTGATCGCAGCGAACTACGCCAGTTGTGTTGGTACCCGCACCCATGAGCGACACGGTAAAGCCTGCCGTGCGGGCGAAGTTACCCCCACTGGTGATCGGCAGCACGACCGGTGTTTTCGTCAGGCGGTTGAACGCGCTTGGCGACACAATCAGCACCGGGCGCGTGCCCTGTTGTTCATGGCCGGACGTGGGATCGAGCGAAACCAAATAGACATCGCCGCGATCCATCACAGCAGCTCGCTGCCAACAGGCTTGGCGTCGAGCCATACCCGATCTTCGGTGGAGAGTTCGGCGGATGCGTCGCATTGGGCCAGCAGCTCATCCAGGCTGTAGTGCGGACGCAGCGTGGGTTCGACCACCAGGCGACCATGATCGACGGCCAAACCAACGGTAGCGCCGGCACGCAGACGCAGCATATCCAGAATGGCGGGCGGGACAGCCAACATGATCGAGCCACCGACCTTACGCAGATTGGTCGTATGCATGGACGCACCTCCATAGATTGAATTATATAAAAATATAACCTGATTGAGCCTAGGCCGCAAGTGCCCTACTGTCGGAAAACAAGTGTTTGGCGACATAGCGGCGATCTCCAGCAAGAGGAATCGGGCAGCCCCTCCAAAAGTGTGCGGAAAACATAGTCGCTATTAACTAGCATACGAAAACCTATTTGAGACGGTTATTCGCCTATGTTGATCGGCTACATGCGCGTGTCGTCGGACTCCGACCGGCAGAGCACGGATTTGCAACGCGACGCGTTGCTCGCGGCTGGCGTCGATGCCCGACATCTGTTCGAAGATCGTATCTCTGGCGCAAAGGATGATCGTGCGGGTTTGGCGAAGGCGCTCGCTTTCGTCCGGCCCGGCGACGTACTGGTGGTCTGGAAACTCGACCGGCTTGGTCGTTCGCTGTCGCACTTGCTCACCATCGTGACCTCACTCAAGGACAAGCAGGTGGCGTTCCGCTCGCTGACCGAGGGGATGGATACCACTACGGCATCCGGCGAACTGCTATTCCATGTATTCGGCGCGCTCGCGCAGTACGAACGCGCCCTGATCCAAGAGCGTGTCGTGGCGGGTTTGGCCGCAGCTCGGCGGCGCGGCCGGATCGGCGGCCGGCCGCAGGCGATCACCAGCGAGAAGCTGGATGCCATCGTCGCCGCGCTGAACGGCGGCATGTCCAAGGCGGCGGTGTGCCGCAACTTCGGCGTCAAGCGCACCACCTTGATCGAAACCTTGGCGCGAATCGGCTGGACGGGTTCCCGTGGAGCGTCGTCACGATGATCGCCAAGAGTGAGCGATTGACTGTCCTTTCGGACGCTGAGCAGGAAGCGCTGTACGGCTTGCCCGACTTCGACGACGCCCAGCGGCTGGACTACCTGGCACTGTCCGAAACCGAACTGGCGCTTGCCGTCAGCCGTCCCAGTGTTCATGCCAAGGTCTACTGCGTCTTGCAGATCGGCTACTTCAAGGCCAAGCACGCTTTCTTCCGCTTCGAGTGGAGCGACGTCGAGGACGATGGCGCGTTCGTGCTGAGCCGCTACTTCCACGGCGAGACCTTCGAGCACCAGGCGATCACCAAGCATGAGTACTACGCCCAGCGCGAACGCATCGCCGCGTTGTTTGGCTATCGGGCGTGGACGGCCGACACTCTGCCGCCGCTCGCGGAGCAGGCAGCACAGGTCGCGCGCCGGGATGTGACGCCGGGATTCATCGCCGCCGAGCTGATCATCTGGCTCAACGCACACAAGGTCATTCGGCCGGGCTACACCACCCTGCAAGAACTGGTGAGAACGGTACTGTCGGCCGAACGTGAACGCTTGGGCGGCCTGCTGGCCAACGTGCTGGATGACCGGTCCAAGGCGGCGCTGGCTAAGCTTCTGGTGCGAGACAACGCGCTGTCCGAATTGGCGGTGTTGCGGCAAGACGCCAAGGATTTCGGTTGGCGTCAAATGGCCCGCGAGCGCGAGAAGCGAGCTACGCTGGAGCCGCTGCACGCAATCTCCAAGACGTTGTTGCCGGGGCTGGGCATCTCGCAGCAGAACGTGAGGGTTGGCAGGGATTCGTGTAAAACACAGCCAAAAGTGGGCTAACTCGCTGTCAGCACAGAAATTTTTCACAACCTTCTGCCGATCCTCCATGCGGGTCCGGGATCGCCTTC
>NZ_CM002139.1:624504-625073 GCF_000454545.1 Xanthomonas cassavae CFBP 4642 | reverse complement strand
TTCTTCGGAAAAACGCTTCTTCACGTCCAATCTCCTCGGGGTAGGGAATTGGACTCCAAACTAAGGCGCTACTCAAACTTGGGGGGACGTCGCTGGCTTCGCAGCACCAACCTCGTTCAACAAAAGTACTTTCCGCAGGTTCAGCCGTGTGGCGATGAAGCTGCTGTGGGTCGCAATGAATAGCTGCTTGTCCTTGGATGAGTCGATTCGCTGGACCAGCTTGTGCATGTGCACATGACTCAGGTGATTCTCGGGCTCCTCAAGAAGAAGCAGGTCGAGAGCCGACTCCCGATTTCGGAGCGCAAACTCGGTCTTTATGAAGCACTGCCGTCCTTTACCCTTTCCTTCAATAGGAATGTCATCCTCGGTGATCACCAAATCTGATTCGATACTGGACTTGGAGCTGCTACGGACGTCGAATTTGTAGTCAACGACCGTATCATTCATTGCCTTGAGAGATGTGTCGCGGAAAACCCGGCGGTCTCAACTTGCAAGTGCAACACGTGAGTTGAATTGAGCGATCTCTTCTTCCAGCGCCTGGTTCGGCGTCTTCCAGCCAAGCGTCTGCC
>NZ_CM002139.1:623822-624404 GCF_000454545.1 Xanthomonas cassavae CFBP 4642 | reverse complement strand
CACCTCGTTGGCTTCAGGTGACAGCAGCATCCACCCAGCGCGGCGCAGATCCTGCGACAGGCGGCTGATGGTCAGGGCTAATCAGGAAAGATCATGGACCAGTCACTGAGTCGTGCTTCCCGTGAGTTGAGCGAAGCCGGTTGCGATGTACCTCGATACGTGCAGCGGGACGGCACCGTCAGCGATGGAAGCGCGGCCCCACGCTGGTGGCTGGGCCAGGTTCCCAAATAACGGATTTAGATTCACTTCTCACAAGCTAGGGTCGTTACCAAATAACGGGACAGGTGGCCTGGAGCCGCTCCTCTGATTACGAAATAAGTGAACCTGGAGCCGTCATTTCGAACCGTCATTTCGAACAGCGCAACAGCTTGCCGATGCCTTAGGTTTGCCGCTGCCTGCACTCTTCACCGATGAAGACGATCCGGTTGAAATAATCATCTTCTATTCCAAAATCTCAAAAGTGCAGCGGCAGTTAATGCTTGCTCACTTTAAGGATGGTCTGATCAACGCAGCCGGAAAACGAAACACGCCACATCCGCCGCGCTGAGGGCGCTCAAACCCCCGGTTTTTTGCCGTTTTCGG
>NZ_CM002139.1:600561-623722 GCF_000454545.1 Xanthomonas cassavae CFBP 4642 | reverse complement strand
GAAGGCGATCCCGGACCCGCATGGAGGATCGGCAGAAGGTTGTGAAAAATTTCTGTGCTGACAGCGAGTTAGCCCACTTTTGGCTGTGTTTTACGCGAACAGGGCCTGCCGCGCGAGATCCTTTTCCACGGTGGCGAGCTCAACGTGGACCGCAAGCCGCAGCCGGTCAGCGCCGCCGGCGCGCAACGCCTGCGCGAGCTGGAGCAAGGCACGCGCGCGTTGATGCCGGCGGTGGCGTCGGTCGCCCAGTCGGTGGTGGACATCACCTTCGATGCGCTCAATGGCGTGGTGCACGTGCCGTCCGGCAGTGCGCGCCAGCAGCGCAAGGTCGAGCAATTGCGCACGGCAGCACGGGCGCAGGTGGCGGGCACCCTCGGACGCGGGCGATGGGAGCACGCAGTGTTCGACGAGCGCTTCGAGGCCAAGGTCGAACATGCCGCCGAAGCGCTGGCCGGTAGCCTCACTCGGAGCTTGATGTGGACCGTGATGAGCGGACGCGCTGCGCAGATGGAGCGCGGCGGTGAGCAATTGGATGCATAGATGCAGCAGCAGATGCAGGGACGCAGCGACGCGCTCGAAGCGCAGGCCCGCATCCTGTGCGTGCAGGCGCAAGCGCTCTACGCCGTGCAGCAGGCGCTGGAGTACCGCTTCAACGGGCAGCGCCTGCAGATGCTGGAGCTCAATGCGCACCCGCAGCCGGCGGATGTGACGGCCTCCAATAGCGTGGCGGCTACGGCTACGGCGACGCGCCAAGCGGCGTGTACTGCCTGGCGCGCGTCTGCTCGATGCTCTTGCCGTGCGTCACGGAGCGCCCGCTGCGGGCGTCGCCTGCCATGACAGGCGACGCCGAAGTGCCCGCTCGGGCGACGCGTGCGCAAACCCGCACTCTTCTCAAGCCACAACGCACAACGGCCCGACGCATGCGCCGGGCCGTTGTTGAACCCGTGACACGCACTGCGCATCACGGCCTGGCCTGCATTACGCCAGGGTCAGGGTGACGTCGATATTGCCGCGGGTCGCATTGGAGTACGGGCAGACCTGATGGGCCTTGTCGACCAGCGTCTGCAGTTCGGCCTTGTCCATGCCCGGCACGGCGATACGCAGTTCGACCGCAATACCGAAGCCGCCCGGAATCTGGCCGATGCCGACGCTGCTGTCGATGCTGACTTCGCCCGGCAGCTTGAGCTTGTCCTGCGCCGCCACGGCCTTCATCGCACCGATGAAGCAGGCCGCGTAGCCGGCCGCGAACAGCTGCTCGGGGTTGGTGCCATCGCCGCCGGCGCCGCCGAGTTCGCGCGGGGTGGACAGCTTGGCATCCAGCGCCTTGTCCGAGGACACGGCACGGCCTTCGCGGCCGCCGGTGGCAGTGGCGTGGGCGGTGTAGAGGATCTTTTCGGGTGAGGCCATGGTGGTTCTCCAGGGTTGAGCGCAGTGCGCGTTGAAGACAGGGAAAGGGGGATGGCTGCAGGTGCGTCAGCGTCTGCGATCCAGGGTGACTGTCCGATGCTGCCGATGACCGGCTAGGCCGTGCCCAGGCCGGTGCGGAGCTTTTCCAGGTCGTGCTTGAGTTGACGCAGTTCGTCCAGCGAACAGGCCGAGGCGCAGAACACCTGCTCGGGCACGCCACCGGCCTTGCTGCGCAGCGCACGGCCGGCGTCGGTCAGCGCAATGATGACCTGGCGTTCGTCACTGGCCGCGCGGGTACGCGTCACCAGGCCGGCGGCCTGCAACCGCTTGAGCAAGGGCGTCAGCGTGGCCGAATCCAGATACAGCCGCTCGCCGATCTCCGACACGCTGCGGCCGTCGGTTTCCCACAGCACCAGCATCACCAGGTATTGCGGATAGGTCAGATCCAGTGCCTTGAGTAGCCCGCGGTAGAGCTTGTGCATCGCCAGGTTGGCCGAATACAGCGCAAAGCACAGCTGGCTATCGAGCTGGAGTGCGTCGGTGCGGGCGATGGCGGTAGGGACGGCGTCCATCGCCACACTATACATAGTGCGCAATTTAATTGCAAACGACTTTTACTGGGACCTGAGCGGCAGGCGCCATCCCGTGCCCACAGCGCGTTGTTACGCGCGGTTCCTGCACAGTCACATCGATCGCCGTGGGCCGCATCGGGCGATGCAGTCACCGATGGTGCAATGCCCAGGTTGCGGCCGCATGTCGCAGCGGCCCGCTCGCTGCGGGGGCAATGCCAGCACGCAGATGTGTCGTCGCACCCGAAGCCGGCCACGCCTGCCCCATGTCCCGGCCGGCCGGACAGCGCCCGGCCTCGACCAATGCACCGAACGCCGCAAACCAGGCAATGCCGCCACTGGACCGCAGCTGCCAGGTCGAACGCCGCTTACGCCCGGTGTGCGGTGGCCAGATATTCCGCGCTCTGCATCTCGATCAGGCGCGATGCGGTGCGCTCGAAGGCACCGGCCAGGCGCTGGCCGCTGTACAGCCCCGGCGGCGCCTCCTGCGCGGTGCAGACCAGGTTGACGTGGCGGTCGTACAGCTCGTCGATCAGGTTGACGAAGCGGCGCGCGGCGTCTTCGTTCATGCGGTCGAAGTGCGGAATGCCGCCCAGCAACACGGTGGTGAACTCACGCGCAATCTCGATGTAGTCGCTGGGTCCGCGCGGGCCTTCGCACAGCGCAGCGAAATCGAACCACGCAATGCTCTTGCCGCGCGCGCGCACCGGAATCTTGCGCGCCTCGATCTCGATATTGCCCGCGCGTGGCTCGGCATTGCCACTCAGCTCGCTCCAGCGTTGCAGCAGCCAGTCATCGGCCTGCGCATCCAGCGGCGCGCGGTACACCGGCGAGCGCGTCAGCGCGCGCATGCGGTAATCCTCGGTGCCCTCGGCGTAGAGCTCCACGCAGAATTTCCGCAACAAGCCGATCGCCGGCAGGAAGCTGTCGCGCTGCAGGCCGTTTGCGTAGAGATTTTCCGGCGCTGTGTTGGACGTGGTCACCAGCGTCACGCCTTCGGCGAACAGCCGCTCCAGCAACCGTGCAAGCAACATCGCATCGCCGATATCGGTAACGAAAAATTCGTCCAGCACCAGCACGCGCAGGTTCTCGCGCCATTGCTGGGCAATCCGGGCTAGCGGATCGCTCTGCCCGGCGTGCTCGCGTAACTGCTCGTGCACGCCGCGCATGAAGCGATGGAAATGCGTGCGGTACTTCTGCTTGATCGGCAGGCCGTCGTAGAACAGATCCACCAGGAAGGTCTTGCCGCGCCCCACCCCACCCCAGAAATACAGACCACGCACCGGCTCGGGCTTTTTCCAGAAGGCCGACAGCCGGTCCAGCCAGCCGTCCTGCGCGCTCTCCAGCAGCGCCCCCTGGATACGGTCCAGTTCCGCCAGGGCGGCCTGCTGGGCGGGGTCAGCGCGCCAGTCGCCACGTTGTACGCCGGCGGCGTAACGCTGCGACGGGGTCATCTCACTCATTACGGTTCTCCGCGGAAGGCAGCTGCCATGCCCGCTCAACGGCGCATCGGCAAGCGATGCGCATGGGACGTGCCGCGGTCAGACAGCGGCCGGCAACCAGCGCCGGACACCATGCTGGATCGCACCGCGCAGGTCGATCAATTTACGGTGGAAGAAGTGGCTGGTGTCGGGCATGCGCACCAGCTCGGGTTGCTGTTCCAGCGTCTCCAGCCAGTCGTACACCGCCTGCGGATCGACGATCTCGTCGGCATCGCCCTGAATCACCAGCCACTGCGCCGGCGGTTGCATGGCGCTGAAGTCCCAACGCCCGGCCGGCGGTGCGATCGAAATCAGCGCCTGCGGCACCAGCGCACCGGCCGCGCGCAGCGACACATACGCACCGAAGCTGAAACCCGCAAGCCACAGTGTGTCGCCGGGCCGCTGCGCACGCACCCACTCGGCGACCGCGCGCAGATCGTCCTGCTCGCCGTCGCCATGGTCGAACGCGCCGGCCGAATTGCCGACGCTGCGGAAATTGAAGCGCACCACGGTGATGCCGAGTTCGCGCAGCGCGCGCGCGGCCATGGTGACGACCTTGTTGTGCATGCTGCCGCCCTCGGTGGAGAGCGGATGGCAGACGATGGCAGTGACCGGTTGCGCGATGACATCGCGCTCGGGCAGATCGACGGCGACATCGAGCGGGCCGACAGGCCCGTCCAGCGTCAACGCAGCCGATTCGGTGGGGAATGGGGGATTGGACATGCCGTCATAATAGCCGCCCCGCCGGCCGCGTTCATCGCCCTGCCTGCACACTTCGTTGCGTTGCCCATGCATTTTCTGTTGTTTGCCGTTCTCTGCAGCGTCCTGGTGTCGGTAGCGTTGAAGTTGGCTCCGCGCCACCGGATCGACGTGTTTCAGGCCATCACCTGGAACTACGCCACCGCTGCGCTCCTGGCCTGGCTGATCCTGCATCCTGCGCTGGACACGCTGCGCTCCACGGCCGCTCCCTGGTTGGCGTTGCTGCTGTTGGCCGTGGCGCTGCCCTCCATCTTCCTGGTGCTGGCGCGGTCGGTCGCGGTGGCCGGCATCGTACGTACCGATGTTGCGCAACGCTTGTCGTTGGTGCTTTCGTTGGCCGCCGCCTTCACCGTTTTCGGCGAACCGGTCAATGGCTGGAAACTGGCAGGGCTTGCGCTGGGCATGGTGGCCATCATGTGCATCGTGCGACGCCCCCGTCACCACGTCGCGACCGATCCGCTGCCGGGCACAACCGGCCTGCCCTGGCTGATTGGCGTCTGGATGGGCTTTGCGCTCATCGACCTGCTGCTCAAGCACATCGCGCAGGCCGGGACACCATCGCTGACCTCGTTGACCTTGTGTTTTGCGCTGGCCTTCTTGCTGATGCTTGGCGTGCAGAGCGTGCGTTGGGCACGTGGCGCACGCCTGAGCACCCGCAGCATGCTTGCCGGCATGCTGTTGGGTGCGCTCAATTTCGGCAACATCCTGTGTTACGTGCGTGCCCACCAGCTGCTGCCGCACAGCCCGGCGACCGTCTTTGCCAGCATGAATCTGGGCGTTGTCGTGTTGGGGGTACTGGTCGGCAAATTGGGATTTGCCGAACGCCTGGGCCTGCGCGGCTGGTTGGGGCTGGCACTGGCCGCACCGGCCATCGCGGTGATCGCCTGGGGAATACGTCTGGGTTGACGCTCGCTTTCGGCCTGCGCGACGTCGGTTCGCCACCGGCCTTCCGCGCCGGTTGGCGGTCGCTAGCATGAGCGTGCATTTCCGCGGGAGTTTGTGATGCGCCTGACGTCGTTCTTTCGCAGCACTCATCCTGTTGCCCCGGAGCCGCTCAATCCGGCAGCCGCCAATACGACAACGACCGCTGCGGCGACACCGTCGCCGCACCCATTGTCCCACGCGCCCAAGGCCGGCACGGCGCAGGGCGCGGCCAAATCGCGGCAAGGCATGCTGGCATCGGCACGCAAGTCGCTGGCCACGCTACGCAAACAGTTGCCGTCGATGTGCGTGGGAGCGCCAGCTACGAAAACAGCGCAGAGCCAGCCTGCGCTGGTCACACCCGCACCGAACGCTGCCAGGCAAGGCGCGAACCAGCGCCCACCCACACCGCAGGCTGGCGTCGATACGCGATGGCAGGCGCCCGATGCGATGCCTCGGCCGCGCAGTCGTGGGCCGATGCACACGGCAGCGCAACCGCAGCAACCGCTGTCGGCGGCACGCGCGGCAGAACGCTTGCAGCAACGTCAGGGCGGCCCCGAGGAACCACGGCAACAGCGCGTTCCAAGCTCAACCAGGCGCGATCAGGTATGGCCGCCGCAACAACCAACGCTCCCCTCGCGGCCGGCACCGGCTGCGTCCCCGAAAGCGGCGACACCGGCTCCGCCCTCGCCGTCCAGGCGGCTACGCCCGGTACGCAACATGACTCTGGAATTGGCCACGCTGAACCAGCAGTGTCGCCATATCAAGCGGAGTCTCCACGAAGAGCGGCGCGCGCCTAACCCTGAGGAAAGGTCGGTGTTCGAGATGCGTGCGGCCCTGATCGCCGAGCGCGACGCCGTACGCGATCGGCAGCTCGATGGAATGTTGGCAGCGCTGGCGCCCTTGGAGAAGATCGCTGCGCCGAAGACCACCAGCAGTCGGCTGACCATGGTCCAACAGGATGTGATGCAGTCCAATCGCCATGCGTTGCTTGCGGTCCGTCGCGAAAATATCGACATGACCAAGATGGCACGGCATTACACGCGCGCGCAGCGGCGTCTGGAATCCTTGAAGGAGAGCGATGCTCCGCCCGACAAGATCCGACGCCTGGAACGCATGATGCGGGGCTATACCAACGTGCTGGCACTGGAAGACATGGTCAAGCGCACCGACGACCAGTTGCATCGGATGGGTGCGCCACGCTTGATGGACAGCATCCCCACGACGGCGCAAGAGCGTGCGCTGTCCGAGCAGAACGAACGCGACGCCCATCAGGAGGCCATCGACAACGGCTATTACTGAGGATTGAGCACATCGTCATTGCGCGCAAGGCGTACGCGGACCGCCAGCGCGATGAGGCTGGCGATGGCAGCGATTGGCCTGTCAGGCGGCGGCAGTGCTGCCTTCATCGCGCCCAGTGCGGGAACGGGTCGTCCAGCAGTTGCCATTGCGCCGGCCCTTGCCGTAGTTCCTGGTCGCTGAGCAGGCACGCGTCCAGCGCGGCGCGTGTGCGCGGTGCATCCATGTCCACGCCGATCACCGCCAGCTCCTGGCGCCGATCGCCCCAGAGCGGATGCCACAGCCGCTGCATCGCGGCGTATTCGCTGACATCGCCCACCTCATGGAGTTGCGGCAGTGGCGCGGTCCAGCACTGCGTCTGTTGCCGTTGCCAGCCGATATCGGTGTAGGGCAGCGGCGTGATGCTGGTCTGCAGCGGCTGGCCGACTGCCTGCGCATCGACACGGTGGCGCGCAGCGAACCAGAACCCGGCCGCGCTGGTCTGGGTGGCGCCGCCCACGCTGGACAGTTCGCCCACCCAATCCATGCGACTGGCCAGCCAGAAGAAGCCCTTGCTGCGGATCACCTGCGGCAAGCCGCTGTGCACCATGCGCGCGAAGCGCTGTGGATGGAATGGCCGACGCGCGCGGTACACGAAGCTGCTGATGCCGTATTCCTCGGTCTCAGGCGTGTGCTGGCCGCGCAGTTCCTGCATCCAGCCCGGCGCCAGCTGCGCACGGGTGAAATCGAAACGCCCGGTGTCCAGCAGCTGCTGCAGCGGCACTTCCCCGTGCGCGGCATCCACAATTGCCGCATCGCGGTTGAGCGCACGCAGCACGGCGCGAAGGCGTTGCAGCTGCTGCGCGTCGATGCGGTCGCACTTGCTGATCACCAGCACATCGGCGAACTCCACCTGTTCGCCCAGCAACTGCACCAGCCCGCGCGTGTCGTCCGGGCCGGCGTGCTGGCCCAGTGTTCGGCCAGCGTGGCAGCCGAGCCGAAGTCCTCCAGGAAACGGCTACCGTCCACCACCGTCACCATGGTGTCGAGCCGGGCGATGTCCGACAGGCTGAAGCCATCGGCATCGCGCACTGCGAAGGTGGCTGCCACCGGCATCGGCTCGGCAATACCGGTCGATTCGATCAGCAGATAGTCGTAGCGGACCTGCTCGGCCAGCCGCCGCACTTCCTGCAGCAAATCGTCGCGCAGCGTGCAGCAGATGCAGCCGTTACTGAATTCCACCAGCGTCTCTTCGGTACGCCGCAATGCCGCGCCGCCCTCGCGTACCAGCTGCGCGTCGATGTTGACCTCGCTCATGTCGTTGACGATGACCGCCACCCGCAAGCCGTCGCGGTTGTGCAGGATGCGATTGAGCAGGGTGGTCTTGCCCGCACCCCGAAAGCCGGACAACACGGTGACGGGAAGGCGCGCATCGCGCTTGGGGGACAGAGACATCCTGAGAACCTGGCAGAAGAGAAGTGTTACTATATAACATTACTCGACCGGATGCCTCTGATGCGCGCCACCGCCTCCCTACTGGACAGCTCGGCCATCGCCTTGTCCGGGTTGTGCCTGTTGCATTGCCTCGCTCTGCCGCTGCTGGCGGCCACGCTGCCGCTGCTGGGCGTCTGGAGCCAGGCCGAGTGGGTACATGTGGTGTTCGCCACGGCGGCGGCGCCGCTGAGCGGCTACGCGCTGTGGAGCACGCACCGCCGGCACGCGCTGCCGGCGCCAGTGTGGGTGCTGGCGCTCTGCGGGCTGGCCGGGCTGGTCGTCGGAGCGAGCGGTCTGGACGGCGATGCGCTGGCGACGCCGGTCACGGTCACCGGCAGCCTGCTGCTGGCCAGCACGCATCTGCTCAATCTGCGGCTGCGTCGCCGACATGAGGCGTGCGCGAACTAGCGACCGGTCGGCGTACAGCGCCATTGCCGGAGCGGCACTGGGCGGGAAGTGAGGTTGGACACGCATACGCCGGTCAACGTGCGCCCCGCTGACGCTCGAACTCCTCAACGCACGCCGCACACCGCGTCGGCGTCGGCGTCGGCGTCGGCGTCGGCGTCGGCGTCGGCGTGCAACATGCTGCGGCCGTCATCACCCTTGCGTCATCATCCGCCGCGCCCGCTTGGCTTGACGACGGCCTATGCAATCATCGATGACCGCCCGATTTGCAGCAGCACGCTCGTACCGAATCCGCCCAGGCACGCGCACAGCGTGCATAGCATGATCGGCAGCGCTACAGCGAAAACCCCAGCAGCACCGGATCGTGATCGGAGCTTCGCCACGGACCAGGCAGATTGCGTTTGGCATAACCGGCGCCGTCCATCGCGTCGGCGTTGATATGCCATTCGACCGCGCCACGCAGCTGCTTGGCCATTGCCGGGCTGAGCAAGGCATGGTCCAGCCGCCCGCTCATGCCATCAAAGACGTAGCTGTAGGGCTGCTTCACCCCGGCCACCGCAAACGCGTCCTGCCAGCCGCTGGCGCGCAGGCTGCGCATCGGCGTTTCCATCGCATACGCATTGAAGTCGCCCAACAGCACCGCCAGCCGGGTCTGCGCGCCGGTGGGGTCGGTCTGCAGCCATTGGTGCAGGCGCTTGGCCGATTCGGTGCGGGTCGCGTTCCAGCAGGCCTGGCCGTCGTGCTGGTCGGCATCGGCGCCGCTGGCATTGCCGCAGCCCTTGGATTTGAAGTGATTGGCGACCACCACGAAGGTCGCCCCACGGGTGCTGCGAAACGCTTGCGCCAGCGGCACCCGGCTATGGCCGTCGAACGGCCCGCCGGTCAGCGTGGCCGGCTTGCCGACCGGGGTGACCTGGCTGCTGCGGTAGATGATGCCGACCCGGATCGCATCGTCGCCGGGGCCACTGCCGGTATCGACGAACCGCCACTCCTTGTCGGTGCCGGCGGCGTTGAGCGCGGCCACCAGTTGCGCCACCGCGGTGTCGCCGTCGTTGCCATCGTTTTCCAGCTCCATCAACGCGGCCACATCGGCGCGCAACGGCACGATGGTGGCGACCAGCTTGGTCAGCTGCGCCTGGAACTGCTCAGCCGTGCGGGCGCCGCGCTTGGTCGGAAAACCGCCGCCGCGGCCATTGCCGTTGAAGAAGTTCTCCAGGTTGAACGAGGCGATGCGCAGATCCCCGCCCACCTGCGGCGCCACAGCGGTCGGCATGGCCGGCAGGTTCAGCGGCGCCAGCACCTGGATGCGGTACTGCCCGTCGTAGCGCTGGTCGACGATGCCATCGACCGATTTGAGTAGGCTGCCGCTACGCAGCACCGCATCGGCGGGCAGGTAGGACACCGTCCTGGGGTTGCGTCCGTTGCGTGCGTCGTCCAGCAACGCCCGGCGACGCGCGTTGTCCGCCTCCACCTGCGCGAACGCCGGCGTGCCGGCTGCAGCCACCTCGGCCGGCTGCCACAACCGCCCGCCGAAGCCGGCAATCAGCTCACCGTAGGTGTCCAGCCGGTCGCTGCCGTTGAGTGTCAGTGCCGCGATGCGGACACGCTCGCCTTCCAGCGCCTCCCAGTTGGCGGGCGGCCCGCTGAGCATGCGCACCGGCACCGGCTGGCCGCTGGCGAGCCGCTCGATGCTGCTGGCGTCCACGCTGGTCAGGCTGGCCTGGCCACCGGCCGACACTTCGCGCACCGTACCGACGATGCGCACGCGATCGCCCACCGCCACCTGGGCATCGCCGGCGCCGGTGACGAACAGCCCATGCGAGCGCCGCGGCTCGAACCCGGGCTGCTGCACGAACAGCCCGGCCAGCCCGACGCGCGTATCGGCGGTGACGATGCCCTCCACTTCCACCACGCGGCCGTCGTACGGGCTGCGGCTGTCCTCGCCCTGCACGTCGGCAATCGAGAGCCGCTGCGCAGCGCCATCGGCGGCGCTGCACAGCAGCGGAGCCAGCAGACCGACCAGACCGAGCACAACCAGCGGGCGATGCGACATCGAACGACTCCATCAAGGGTGGACCAAATGCAAACGCCGCCCGGAAGGCGGCGCGTGACAACGAAAGCGCGGAAACAGGCTAACAAACCGCGATGAAGTGACGCCAGGCGGGGCTTCTACGCGAGCACGGTGCACCCCCTGCACGGCCTCGCGCTTGGCTGTTGATGCTGCTCCGCTGGCTGCGGGCACCGCGTCCAGGGCAGCGACGGACGACGACGCTCAGCCAGCCAGGAACACGGCACAACCGCGGCCCCTGCTCCCCGAACGCCGCGCCCGCCGAGGTCTTATTTCAGATTGCCCAGCATCCAGTCGACGGTGGCACGCACCTGCTCTTCGGTCAGCGCCGGGTTGCCGCCCTTGGGCGGCATGATGCCGCCATCCGGGCCGGTATAGCCCTCGATCGCGTGCTTGTACAAGGTGTCCTTGCCCTGGGCAATGCGCGCATCCCAGTGCGAATGATCCAGCGTCGGCGCCTTGCCGACCCCGGTGGTGTGACACGCGGTGCAGAGGTTGTTGAAGATGGTCTTGCCATCGGTGGTGCCGCCGTAGGCGGACTGCGACGCTGCCTTGGCCAGCGCTGCAGCCTGGGCCGCGGCCTGGGCGGCCGCACCGGTGGTGCCCGCGTAGACGGCGCCGGCCGGCGCGATGCGTTGCTGCACGCGTTTGGCGGCAGTGGGCGAGACTTCGTCGGGAATGGCACGTTGCAAATAAGCTGCCAGGGCGATCAGCCCCAGGGTGATCACTACCAGTAAACCAATCACCATCGAGAATTTTTTCAGGAACTCGAGGTCGTAATTCCGCACGCGCTCACCCCTGGCTGTTGGTCGAAGACCTCTGCTAGCGCCGGAGTATAGAGCACAGTTCAGGCCAGTCTGACCAGCGTGCATGACAGTTTCGCCTCCGATGTACGTTGCACCCCCGGTAGGCCGGCGCTCCTGTCGGCAGCCACGCTTGCGCCCGCCGGAGAATTGCCGCAACGCCGCATACGCGCATGGTCTCCACTGTGGGAATTGCGTATCATTCCCAACAACACACGGTGACGCGGTTCTCGCCTCGCCGGTCCCGCCCCTTGAGGAGTCGCCGCGATGAAATCCTTGCTGCTGTCCTGCCTGGCCTTGGCCAGCATCAGTCTGTCCGCCCAGGCCCACGAAATCTGGATCGAGCGCGATGGCAGCGGCCCGGTACGCATCTACTTCGGTGAGCCGGCGCAGGAAACCCTCGACCATGGGCAGGACGAGATCAAGCGCGTGGTCAAGCCGAGCGTGTTCGGCACTGCCGGCAAGGCCGGCGCCCTGCAGCGCGGCAGCGAGTTCTTGACCGCGCCGCTGTCCGGCAGCGGCGATGCCTGGCTCAGCGACGACAGCGTGTTCGAACCGTGGAAGGGCGAAGCCGGCGGCTTCGAGACCGTGAGCTACTACGCACGCGCCGGGCGCGCCACCACCTCGGCCAAGCTGGATCTGGAACTGGTTCCCACCACGGCCAATGGCAACACGCTCGCCGTGCTCTATCGCAACAAGCCGTTGCCCAAGGCCGAAGTCACCGTGATCGACCCGCAGAAGTGGCAGAAGACGCTGACCTCCGACGCCAAGGGCCAGGTCACGCTGCCCACGCTGCGCGCCGGCCGCCACATCCTGGTGGTCAACACCAAGGAACCGGTGAAGCGCGAGATTGCCGGCAAGCAGGTCACGTTGGTGCACCACATCAGCACCTTGACCTTCCAGGCCGAATAACGGCTGCCACGCAGTCCCCCGCATGTCGACCGCTGCCCAACCGCTGGCCTGGTTCAAACGCCCATGGCTGGGCGTGCTGTCGCGCACCCTGGCCGCCATCTTCGGCGGGTATGCGCTGGCCAGCGCCACCAACCTGGCGCTGGCGCTGGCGCTGGTGCTGCCGATGCCGCGCAGCGAGGCGGTGTTGACCAGCATGCTGCTCGGCATCGTGGTGTGCGCCTGCGCGCCGCTATGGGCCTTCGCCACCGCCAGCGTGTGGCGCGCCTGGGCCGGCATCGCGGTGCCGGCGGCGCTGATGTTCGCACTGGCCGCCTGGCTGCAACGGGGCGCGGCATGAAACAGGGGTTCCGCCAGTCGATGGCGTGGCTGCATACCTGGACCGGTCTGCTGGTCGGCTGGGTGCTGCTGTTGATCTTCATGGGCGGCACGGCGAGTTATTACCGCGACGAAATCAGCCGCTGGATGCGCCCGGAATTGCCCACCACCACGGTGAGCAACGCAACCGCGCTGCGCAGTGCCGAGCAGTATCTGCAGACGCATGCAGCCGATGCGCAGAGCTGGAACATCACCTTGCCGGACACGCGCAATCCGGTAGTCAGCATGTACTGGCAAAACCCTGCGCCAGCCGATGGCAAACCGGCCAGCCGCCGGCAGATGTACGGCACCGCCATCATCGACCCGGCCACCGGCAGGGAAATCGCCGCACGCGACACCCTGGGCGGCGAATTCTTCTACCGGCTGCATTTCGATCTGCATTATCTGCCGGTGATGTGGTCGCGCTATATCGTCGGTTTCTGCGCGATGTTCATGCTGGTGGCCATCATCAGCGGCGTGATCACGCACAAGAAGATCTTCAAGGATTTTTTCACCTTTCGCCCGGGCAAGGGCCTGCGCTCGTGGCTGGATTTCCACAACGTCAGCGCGGTGACCGCGTTGCCGTACCACGCGATGATCACCTACACCGGCATCGTGACCTTGATGTTCATGTACCTGCCGTGGGGCATCAAGGCGCAGTACCCCGACAACGAAATGCGTTTCTACGAAGAGTCCGCCAACCGGGTGGCCGATACGCGAAGCGCCTCCGGCATGCCGGCGCGCATGCTGCCGCTGGAACAATTCGTGGCGCGTGCGCGCAGCGACTGGCGCGGCGGTGAGGTTGGCAACGTGGCGGTGTCGCTTCCCAACGACGCGCATGCGGCGGTCGGCGTCACCCAGCGCGCTGGCAACCTCTCCACCGATGCGCCATCCATCCTGTTCGATGCAATCAATGGACAGCGCCTGCAGCGCAGCGGGCCGCCGGGCGGTGCCAGCCAGACGCGTGGGGTGATGGTGGGCCTGCATATCGCCCACTTCGCCGGGCCGTGGATGCGCGCGCTGTTCTTCGGCTCCGGCTTGCTCGGTTGCCTGATGGTGGCCAGCGGCGTGGTGATGTGGGCAGTGAAGGAACGCCCCAAACACCTGAAGGCCGGGCGCATCGGCTTCGGGCTGCGGTTGGTGGATGCGCTCAACATCGGCACGGTCGCCGGCCTGCCGATCGCCTTTGCCAGTTTCTTCTGGGCCAACCGCTTGTTGCCGGTTGGCCTGGAGGGGCGCGCGGCGATGGAGGCCAATCTGTTCTTCGTCGCAGGGGCCACTGCATTGCTGGCCGCATTCGTGTGGCCACGGCGTGCGATGTGGAGCTGGCAGCTGTATCTGGGTGCGGGCTTGTTCGCGTTGGTGCCGATGGTCAATGCGATCACCACCGATGTGCATCTGGGCGTGACGTTGCCGGCCGGGCAATGGACGCTGGCCGGGGTCGATCTGGTCTGCCTGTTCCTTGGCGTATCCCTCGGGATCGCGGGATGGCGCCTGCAACACTGGAAGGCGCCGCAACCGGCATCGGCACGACGCGCGCGCGCCACTGCGGCCGCGCCTGCGCAAGGCAGCGTGCCGATGCAGGAGAGCGCATGAGCGTGTGGCTGTTGCTGGCGCTGAATTTTTCCGGATTCGCCGCACTGTGCCTGGCGATGGACAAGCATCAGCAGGAAGTGCGTGGCCGCACGCTGGGCGCCGCACGTTCGCGGCAACTGCGCGTGCTGGGTTGGCTGCTGTTGCTGCTCACCTTTGGCCTGGCGATACACGCGCAAGGCTGGGGCATCGGCCCAGTGTTGTGGCTGGGTACATTGACCGGCGCTGCCGCGCTGCTGTCGCTGTGGCTGCTGCCGTATCGGCGTGGGTTGATTCTGCCCACGGCCGTGGCCGCGCCGGTGCTGGCGGGTGCGCTGCAGCTGTTGCTGAGTTGAAGGGCCTCGCTACGCCTCGATCGGCGGATCGCCCCAGCTACCCCAGTCGCGCGGCAGGCGGCCGTCATCGAGCACGCGCAGCACCTGTTCGGGCTGCAACATGTCCAGAAACAGCGCCACATTGACGCCGTCCGGCAATGCCATGCTGGGGAAGATCGCCCCGGGAATCTGCGCCTCGCGCAGCATGTCGCCGAGCACCCAGCTCACCGGTTCGATCTTGTTGACCAAGGCCTTGCGCCAGTCTTCGGTCCAATCGGCCCAGAGCGGATCCCAGCTTGCATCGAGCAGGCGCAGATCGGCCAACGCCGGCAGCTCGGCGGCGTAACTGACCAGGGTCAATGGCGGCAGGAACAGCGCGGCCTGCGCGTATTCGGCCGCTGCGGTGTCCAGCTGCAGCGACAGGTACAGCGCCGGCTGGCCAAAGCGATTGAAGCGCCCGCCCGAGCGTGCCGCACCGGCGCCGCTCAGCGGTTCTGCGGCCCAGCGCGGAGTGAAGGCGCGATACAGCGTGCAGTGCGCCGGGGCGCTCAGCTTCAACCGGCGGCGCCCGAGGCGACGGTGCGCAGATAGGTCAACGCGTCGTCGGTACGGCCCTGTTTGACCACTTCCAGCAAGGTGGCGAATTCGAACGCGGGGATCGGGGTGTTCTTGAGGTGGAACACCACCTGGCGTTCGTCCGGCTGGAGCTGCGTCATCGCCACCAGCAGGCGCGACAGGTTGCGCAGCAGGTCCTGCACGCGCGGGCTTTCCGGATGCACGCGCAGGCTGTTGCGGTGCACACCGGCCAGCTCGGCCAGCTCCTGCTGCGACAGCTCCAGCAGGCCGGCCATGGCCGAAGGCGACAGGATCGTGCGGTCGGGCGCGCGCAACCGCTCGGTCAGGGACAGGGGATTGAGGACGGCGACCATGGAGATGCTCGGACAGGGAATAGGCACATTATATGCACAGTCTTGTGCATCCATCCAGCACGGTGCGGCGCCCGGTCAGTGCAGTGTCAGATCCGCCTAGTTGACCCCCACCGCACGCAAGCAGAAGCGGCAGATCGCTTCCACCAGCTGTTCTCCCTGCTGGGGGTCGCCGCGACTGGGCGCGATCGGCCCGACCAGGGCCTCGGTAAAGGCACCGACGATGCAGGCCGCCGCCGCATCCAGGGACTGTTCGGGAAATTCTCCGGCCGCCACGCCTTCGGCCAGCAATTGCCGAAACACCTCGCCGAACAGGCGGCGGCCCCGGATACGCTCGGCGTCCACCTCGCTTTCCACCGGCTCGGCAATGAAGGCATAGGCCAGCGCCGGCCCGGCCAGCGCGCGCCGTACGAAGGTAGCGATGGCACCGCGCAGGCGCTCGCTCGCCGGGGCCTGGGTGCTGGCAATGGCGCGCAGGATGGTCATCTCACGCTGCACGGCGGCACTCAAAACTTCCACGAACAACTCGGCTTTGGACGGGAAATGCCGATAAATCTGCCCGGTTGAGACGCCGGCGGCGGCAGCCACTGCCGTGATCGGGGCATTGCGGTAGCCGCCCCCGGCAATCAGCGAACGCGCCGCCTGCAGGATGCGTTCGCGATTGCCGGCCAGGCGTTCTTCCATCAGGGCGGAGCGTCGGTAAGCCATGGTGTGATTTTGGGTTCAATAGTTGAATTTTAGTTCACTTTTTTACCAAGGACCGCTAGGCTGCCTGACATCCGCCGCGCGGCCCGCCCGCTCCCACCGGCACGTCCCGATCCTTGTGGAGTCGCTGCATGCATGTGCCGTCCCTGAACTTCGAGCTTGGCGAAGAAATCGATCTGCTGCGCGAAAGCGTCGCCGCCTTCGCCAGCCACCATATTGCCCCGCTCGCCGCCGCGGCCGATCACGACAACGTCTTTCCCGCGCAATTGTGGCGTCTGTTCGGCGAGCAAGGCCTGCTGGGGCTGACCGTGGAAGAAGCCTACGGCGGCAGCGGCATGGGCTACCTGGCGCATGTGGTAGCGATGGAAGAGATCTCGCGCGCCGGTGGCGCGATCGGGCTGTCGTATGGCGCGCATTCCAACCTGTGCCTCAACCAGCTGCGCAAGAATGCCAGCCACGACCAGAAGCAGCGCTACCTGCCCAGGCTATGCACCGGCGAACACGTGGGCGCGCTGGCGATGAGCGAAGCCGGCTCTGGCTCGGACGTGGTGTCGATGAAGCTGCGCGCCGATGCGCGTGGCGACCGCTTCGTGCTCAACGGCAGCAAGATGTGGATCACCAACGGCCCCGACGCCGACGTGCTGGTGGTGTACGCCAAGACCGACCCGGACGCCGGTGCACGCGGCATCACCGCCTTCATCGTCGAAAAGGGCATGCCGGGCTTCTCCACCGCGCAGAAGCTCGACAAGCTGGGCATGCGCGGCTCCAACACCTGCGAGCTGGTGTTCACCGATTGCGAAGTGCCGGCCGAGAACGTGCTGGGCACGCTCAACGGCGGCGTGCGCGTGCTGATGTCGGGGCTGGATTTCGAACGCGCGGTGCTGGCCGGTGGCCCGCTGGGGCTGATGGCTGCGGCGATGGACGTGGTGCTGCCCTACGTGCACGAGCGCAAGCAGTTTGGCGAGGCGATCGGCACCTTCCAGTTGATGCAGGCCAAGCTGGCCGACATGTACGTGGGGCTCAATGCCTGCCGCGCCTACGTCTATGCGGTGGCGCGCGCCTGCGATGCCGGGCGCACCACACGCCAGGACGCGGCCGGCGCGATCCTGTATGCCGCCGAAAAGGCCACTTGGCTGACCGGCCAGGCGATCCAGGTGCTGGGCGGCAACGGCTATATCAACGACTACCCCACCGGGCGCTTGTGGCGCGATGCCAAGTTGTACGAGATCGGCGCGGGCACCTCGGAGATCCGCCGCATGCTGATCGGCCGCGAGCTGTTCGAACGCACTGCCTGACGGAGCCACCATGAGCGTGATCAACAGCCAGCTGCAGGTCAGCAGCGATAGCTTCCAGGCCAATGCCGCGGCCATGCGCGCGGTGGTGGAGGATCTGCGCCGCACGCTGACGCAGGCCGCGCTCGGCGGCAGCGACGCCGCGCGCGCAAAGCACACTGCGCGCGGCAAGTTGCTGGTGCGCGAGCGTATCGATGCGCTGCTCGACCCCGGCAGCGCCTTGCTGGAAATCGCGCCGCTGGCCGCGCACGGCATGTACGACGACCAGGTGCCCTGCGCCGGCGTGGTGGCCGGCATCGGCCGCGTGTCCGGCGTTGAATGCGTGATCGTGGCCAACGATGCCACCGTCAAGGGCGGCACCTATTACCCGATGACGGTGAAAAAACACCTGCGTGCGCAGGAAATCGCGCAACAGAACCGGTTGCCGTGCATCTATCTGGTCGATTCCGGCGGCGCGTTCCTGCCGTTGCAGGATGAGGTCTTCCCCGATCGCGACCACTTCGGGCGCATCTTCTACAACCAGGCCAACCTGTCGGCGCAAGGCATCCCGCAGATCGCCTGCGTCATGGGCTCGTGCACCGCTGGCGGTGCGTATGTGCCGGCGATGAGCGATGAAACGGTGATCGTGCGCGAACAGGGCACCATCTTTCTGGGCGGCCCGCCGCTGGTCAAAGCGGCCACCGGCGAGGAAGTCAGCGCCGAGGAGCTGGGCGGTGCCGATGTGCACACACGCATCTCCGGGGTAGCCGATCACTTCGCCGACAACGATCTGCAGGCGTTGGCGCGCGTGCGCGCCATCATTGCGCAGCTCAACTGGCGTAAACCTGCCGCGTCGCTGGCGCTGCGGCCACCGGTGTCGCCGCGCTATGCCGCCGACGAACTCTATGGCGTGATCCCTGCCGACACGCGCAAGCCGTTCGATGTGCGCGAAGTGATCGCACGCGTCGTGGACGATTCGCGCCTGGACGAATTCAAGCCGCGCTACGGCAACACCCTGGTCACCGGGTTTGCGCACCTGCATGGCCACCCGGTGGGCATCATCGCCAACAACGGCATCCTGTTCTCGGAGTCCGCCCTCAAGGGCGCGCACTTCATCGAGCTGTGCACGCAGCGCGGCATTCCGCTGGTCTTCCTGCAGAACATCACCGGCTTCATGGTCGGGCGCAAGTACGAACACGGCGGCATTGCCAAGGACGGCGCCAAGCTGGTGATGGCAGTGGCCTGTGCCAAGGTGCCCAAGTTCACCGTGGTGATCGGCGGCTCGTTCGGCGCGGGCAACTACGGCATGTGCGGCCGCGCGTATTCGCCGAACTTTTTGTGGATGTGGCCGAACGCACGCATCGGCGTGATGGGCGGCGAACAGGCCGCCAGCGTGTTGGCCACGGTGCGCCGCGACGGCATCGAAGCCAAGGGCGGTGCCTGGTCGGGGCAGGAAGAAAACGCCTTCAAGGCGCCGATCCGCGCGCAGTTCGAGCAGCAGGGACATCCGTACTACGCCAGCGCTCGGCTATGGGACGACGGCGTCATCGACCCGGCCGATACCCGCCGCGTGCTGGGGCTGGGCCTGTCGGCTGCATTGAATGCGCCGATCGAACCCACGCGGTTTGGCGTGTTCCGGATGTGAGCAGGACGCTGCGCAGCCGGGCACGGCGCACGCAGGCGCGTGAGCCGATCCGCATCGTTTCCTGGCCGCTGCCGCAGGTGCGCAACTGCTCCGAGCCACTGCCATCAGATTCGATCGAGCTGGAGGCATCCCGCAGCAACATCTGGCCCCTCACGCACAACCACCCGCTTTCAATCGCATCACCTGATTGCACGACCATCCGCCACGCCGGCGCTGTGTAGAGACCGAACCGATGACCCAGCAGCCTTCCATCGCCACCCCGCGCCAGCGGCCGTTCGACAAGATCCTCATCGCCAATCGCGGCGAGATCGCCTGCCGTGTCATCGCCACCTGCTGCCGGCTGGGCATTGCCACCGTGGCCGTGTACTCCGATGCAGACCGCGACGCTCGGCATGTACGCCTGGCGGACGAGGCCGTCCACATCGGCGCCTCCCCGGCGCAGCAGAGCTATCTGCGCGGCGAGGCGCTTCTGGAAGCGGCACGCGCCACCGGTGCACAGGCGATCCATCCCGGTTATGGGTTCCTGTCGGAGAACGCAGCATTTGCCGAGGCCTGCGCGCGCGCCGGCATCGTGTTTATCGGCCCGCCGGCAGCGGCAATCCGCGCGATGGGCGACAAGAGCGCGGCCAAGGCGCTGATGCAACGCGCCGGCGTGCCGTTGACGCCCGGCTACCACGGCGACGAACAGGCGCCGGATTTCCTGCGCGCCCAAGCCGATGCCATCGGCTATCCGGTGCTGATCAAGGCCAGCGCCGGTGGCGGTGGCAAGGGCATGCGCCGGGTGGAGGCCAGCGCCGACTTCGCGCAGGCATTGGCCAGCTGCCAGCGCGAAGCGCAATCGGCGTTCGGCAATGCGCATGTGCTGGTGGAGAAATACGTCGAGCGTCCACGTCACATCGAGATCCAGGTGTTTGGCGATACGCAGGGCGAGGTGGTGTCTCTGTTCGAACGCGACTGCTCGGTGCAGCGCCGTCATCAAAAGGTGTTGGAAGAAGCGCCCGCACCCGGCATGACACAGGAACGCCGCGCCGCAATGGGCAAGGCGGCGGTGGATGCCGCACGCGCGGTGGGCTATGTGGGCGCCGGCACGGTGGAGTTCATCGCCGGCCCGGATGGCGATTTCTATTTCATGGAAATGAACACCCGCCTGCAGGTGGAGCACCCGGTGACCGAGTTGATCACCGGCACCGATCTGGTGGAGTGGCAGCTGCGCGTGGCCGCCGGCGAGCCGGTGCCGCGCCGCCAGCACGAGCTTGAGATCACCGGGCATGCACTGGAAGCGCGGCTGTATGCCGAAGATGCCGACCGCGGTTTCCTGCCCTCCACCGGCACCTTGCGCCAGCTGCAGCTGCCGGCCCCCGATGCGCATGTACGGCTGGATGCCGGCGTCGAGCAGGGCGACACCATCAGCCCGTACTACGATCCGATGATTGCCAAGCTGATCGTCTGGGATGTCGATCGCCCCGCCGCGCTGGCCCGCATGCGCACTGCGCTGGCGCAGGTACACGCCGTCGGTGTCACCACCAACAGCGCCTTTCTTGCGCGGCTGATCGACACCGCATCGTTCGCATCCGCCGATCTGGATACCGGCTTGATCGAACGCGAGCAGGCGGCGCTGTTCCCGGCTATGGTGGCACCGGATCAGGCCTGGTGGTGTCTCGCCGCCGTCCTGATCGCCGCTGCGCTACCCAAGCCCGCGGCCGATCCAGTCGATCCGTTTTCGTCCTGGCAGGCCGGCGATGGCTGGCGGATCGGTGCGCATGCGGCGCATCGCGTGCAGCTGGAAGCCGCCGGCGAGCGCCGCGACCTTGGCGTCCGCCGGCAAGGCGACGCCTGGCAGGTGACGCAGGCAGGCCATACCCACACGCTGCGCTACCACGCGCAGGACCAATACATACGCGTGGAAGCGGATGGCCGGCAATGGCATGTGCAGGCACTGCGCGATGGCACCACGCTGAGCTTGATCGGTACCACGCAACGGGCGGTCTTCCATCACCACGATGCGCTGATCGAGGCCGATCAGCCCGCGCACGATACCGGCGGGCTGACGGCACCGATGCCCGGCCGCATCGTGTCGCTGGCGGCCGCAATCGACCAGCCGGTCAGCCGTGGACAGGCACTGGTGGTGCTGGAAGCGATGAAGATGGAGCACACCTTGCACGCCCCCAGCGACGGCATGGTCAAACGCTACCTGGTGGCCGAGGGCGAACTGGTGGCCGATGGTGTCGCGCTGGTGGAATTTGTGTCCGCATCTGCGTAGCGCGGCAGCCGGGATGACCAACGGCACGTAGGCAAACGTGACGCGTGCCTCTAGCGCCGCAGGAACTGTCCGCGCGCAACGGCCTCAGGCTGGTCAGCTACCTCACCCTGCCCGCCGACGCCGATGCCAATCACGACGGCAAGGCCGACAAGCCGGTGCCGCTGATGCTGTTCGTGCATGGCGGCCCGTGGCCGCGCGACAGCTATGGGTACGGCCCTTATCAGCAGTGGCTGGCCAACCGCGGCTCTGCCGTGCTGCAGGTCAACTTCCGCGTCTCCACCGGCTTCGGCAAGGCATTCACCAATGCCGGCAACGGCGAATGGGCGGGCAAGATGCACGACGACCTGCCCGACGCGGTGCAATGGGCCGTCAAGCAAGGGACGACCACCCCCGACAATGTGGCGATCATGGGCGGCAGCTACGGCGGCGCAGTGGCTCACCGAGCGCTCGCCGCTCTCGCACGTGGACAAGATCAGCAAGCCACTGTCGATTGGCCAGGGCGCCAACGACCCGCGCGTCAAGCAGGCCGAGAGCGACCAGATCGTCACTGCGATGAAGATCAAGAACATCCCGGTGACCTATGTACTGTTCCCCAACGAAGGCCACGGCTTCCGCCGCCCGGAAAACAGCAAGGCCTTCAATGCGGTGACCGAAGCCTTCCTCGGCCACTGCCTGGACGGTCGCGTGCAACCGATCGGCGCAGACCTCGAAGGCTCCAGCATCACCGTCCCGGAAGGCGCCGACAAGGTCACCGGCCTGAGCGATGCATTGAAGACGCATACGCAGGCGATTCGGCAGTAGGGAGTACGACGACATCGGCGCGCCCTGTCCTCAAACGGGGCAGACAGGAATCGGCGGCATGGACCGCCGATTCCTGTCGCTACAGCATGGCCATCATGCATGCCATTGCGACCCACGTTTGTCTCTGCGCTCCGGCCCAAGCCAAGCCACTCCCACTACTCGGGATGCTTCCGTCATGTCTCCGGCCGAAGGTGTTGCAATCGACTCACACCGCTTCCGGTGGTAAATCGACTCCCTGCTGGGTCGACCAGATGGTGGCGTTTGGATCGAGCTCCGTATTGTCCATGCGTTCTGCGCGCCAGCCGAAGCCGCAAATGGCCAATGGCCCTTCCTGCAATCCATCCAGACCAAGCGCCTGTTCGATATCTACCTCGTTGATCGCTGAGGTAACGAACGCACCCAGGCCGAGATCGGTGGCACTCAGATAGACCGTCTGCGCGATGTGCCCCACATCCAGGATCATCGCGCGGTAGGCCTTGGCATGATTGCGATACTTCCAGAAGCTGCGCAGGAACCTGGGCGCAAGAATCAGCAGAACCGGTGCGTCGGCAAACCAGTGCTGTCCCGATACAGCTTGACGCGCAAATGCAGACAGGGATGCAGGTGAATCACGCATCGGCTGAAGTGCGTGATCAAGCGGTCGATAGTGATAGAGCCCACTCGCAAGTCCATCCACCCTTTGTGCCAGCACATAGGTTTCTGTCGGATGCAGGCCGCCACCCGAGGGAACCGGCTTCTTCAAGAATGCCGTGTCGTGGCCCACGTCAATGCGACCGCTGGCCATCACCGTGCGTTCAAGCATGTGGGACAACAACTCTCGTGAGAGCGTGCGTTGCGTGTCGAAGTTGCGGCATGTCACCCGACGTGCCGTCAGTGCGTCGAAGGAGCTTCCCATTGCAAGCGGCAGCTCGATGCAGCCTGCGCCGCTTCCACGATCCACCACCTCTGCTGGCGGTGAGCCGAGTCGCTCCGCCATTCCTTCCGCAGTAGTCAGGCCCTGCGCCTGCATTGTCGCAACACTGTCCTCCCCTTTCCAACGAGCGAAGCGATGCCAAAGCGCAGCAAGTGGCCACCAACGCTGTCGCTGGAATCGCTCGTCACTGCTTAGACTCAACTTCCAAGTGCAACACCCCGCCTTGACGTAGGGTAGCGGCATGGGCACACAGTACAGGCACCTGGGTTCCGAAGAACGCGC